>DATISN010000156.1:0-13618 GCA_035581765.1 Halomonas sp. | reverse complement strand
TCCAGCCGCGTGAGATCGGCAGGCTTGCCGGTGGGTGCGAGGGCATGGTGAGCGCCGACCTGCTTGTCGTTCCAGGCCTTCGAGCGTCGCGAGAAATCCGCACCTTCGAACCAGCCGCGCAAGGTATCGTCGCCCTGGCAGGCGCCTTTCAGGGTGGCGCGCGCCCCGGCCAAGTGCTCCTCGGGAAGATAGCGACAGTCCGAGCGTGGGTAGGTGATCAGCGTGTGGCGCTCGTACAGGCGCTGACACACGTCCAGTGTCACCTTGGCGGAGAGCCCGAAGCGCCGCGCGGCGTCGACCTGCAGGGCCGAGAGGGAGTAGGGCAGGGGTGCCGCCTGGCGCCGGTCGCGGCTTTCCAGGTCGGTGAGCCGCCCCTCGGCCCCGGGCAGCCGCTCGGCCAAGGCCGCTGCGGGCTCGCGGGACAGCAGTCGGCCCTGGTCGTCCAGGGAGTGTGACTCGCCGGGTACCCACCAGGCGCGCAGCATGCCGTGGGTGACGGCGAGGTCGACCCAAAGCACGAAGAAGGGCCGGGGCTGGAAATCGCGGATCTCGTTGTCGCGACGCACCACCAGCCCCAGCACCGGCGTCTGTACCCGTCCCACCGACAGCACGCCATCGTGTCCGGCCTGGCGACCGGTGAGTGTCCAGGCTCTAGTCAGATTGATGCCGAACAGCCAGTCGGCCCGCGCACGCGATTCGGCGGCCCGGTAGAGCGGCTGATACCGGGCGTTGTCCTCGATGCGAGCCAACGAGCGCTGGACCGCCGGTCGGTTGAGATCGTTGACCAGTAACCGCGACACCGGACCCTTCCAGCCCAGGTGCTCGATCACTTCCTGTACCAGCAACTGGCCCTCGCGGTCCGGGTCGCCGGCATGCACCACCTCCTGCGCGCCTTTCAGCAAGCGACGTATCACCGCCAGCTGCCCGCGCGCCTTGGGGCGCGGGGTGTGCTTCCAACGGTCGGGCAGGATCGGCAGGTGATCGAGCCGCCACTGCTTGAACGCGGGGTCGTAGGCATCGGGCGGGGCCTGTTCGAGCAAATGGCCCAGGCACCAGGTGACCGTGGTGTCGCCGGCGACCAGGGCGCCGTCCTCGCGGTGCAGGCGACCCGGCAGCGCCTCGGCGATGGCGCGGGCCAGGCTGGGTTTCTCGGCGATGATCAGGCGCATCGTGTCTCACAGGCGATGAATGGCATGGATATTCTTCCAGTAATAATCGTACATCGCCAGGGGTATCCCGACTTACTTGTTGTACAATCCTTGTATCGAAAACTTCAGGAGACACGCCATGCGCGAACGTGGCCGGACACGACGCCTGCTGGGGCTTGGCGCCCGCACCGGTGGAGCGATGATCCGCACCCGCCTGGGCGGCCAGGCCGACTGGCGAGCCCTGGGCGAGGCGTTGTTCGAAGGACTCTCGGAGCTCAAGGGACCGGCCATGAAGCTGGCGCAGATCATGTCGCAGTGGGACGATCTGCTGCCGCCGGATCTCGCCGAGGAACTCGCGCGCCTGCAGCGACAGGCCGAGCCGATGCCCTGGGAGGGCATTCGTCGCACCCTGATCGAGCAGTACGGTGATCTCGAGACGCATTTTCGCGAGATAGAACCGCGTCCCTTTGCCAGCGCGTCCATGGGCCAGGTGCATCGTGCCGTCACGCACGACGGCGCGACGCTGGTGCTCAAGGTGCAGTATCCCGGGCTCGCCGAGGTGCTGGAAAGCGATCTGGTTCAGGTGCGTCGCCTGCTGCGACTCGGTCGCTGGTTCAAGGTGCCCCAGGCACGGCTCGATGCGTTGTTCGAGGAGCTGGCGTCCAGCCTGCGTGGCGAGCTCGACTACCACGCCGAAGCCGAGGCGCTGGCGCGCTATCGCGAGCGTTATGCGCATCGTGACGATCTGGTGATTCCCAAACCGCTGCCCGAGGTGTCCGGTCCGCGGGTGCTGGCCATGCGTTACGTGGCCGGCACACCGCTTCGCGACCTGGCGTTGGCCGACGATGCCCGTCGCCAGGCCGTCTCCATCGCGCTTGCCGACTGGCTCACCGAGGAGCTCTTCACCCACGGTGAACTGCACGCCGACCCCCACGCCGGCAATTTCGCGGCCGACGATCAGGGCCGGCTGGTGATCTACGACCTCGGCGCCGTGATTCCGGTGCCCGAGGCCCGCCTGGTGGCGATGATGCACCTGCTCAAGGCCACCCTCGAGGGCGATCCTATGGCCATGGACACTGCGATGCTAGAACTGGGCGGACGTCAGGGCCAGGGAGCGCCCTTGTCGCTCTATCGCGAGGCCGCCGAGGCAGTCGCGGCGCTGTTCCAGCCCGGAGAGCAGGATTTCGGCGACGTCAGGGTGCATCGCCGCCTGCGCGACCTGAGCCCCAAGGTCTGGGCCGCCATGGATCGTCTGCAGCCACCGGCGGATACGCTCTTGCTGTCGCGCACGCTCAACGGCCATTACTGGAACCTGGTGCGCCTCGGCGCCCGGCTCGACATGCACGCGCGCACCCAGCCCCTGCTGGCGGCCATCCAGCGCGGCTGACTGCCGCCTGCCCAGCGCCGCCGTGGACTGGTAGACTATGGCGTTTTGTGGATTGCGGAGGCTGCGATGCTGGCAGTTTGGGTGGAACAACTGCTTGGCTTTGCCTCGGGGGCGCTGGCGGCTATTCGCGAAGACGAGCGCTACCCGAGCCTGATGGCCTGGGCGCGGCGCGAAGGTCCTGCCCTGGTCGGAGGCAATCCGGCATTGGCCCAGGCGCTGGCGCCGGAACTGTGGTCTCAGACCCCGCTGGCGAGGCTCGACTTTGCCTGCGAGACCCTGGCGCGTCCGGGGCGCCTCGAGCCGTGCTGGTGTGATTCCGGCCGCATGACCAAGGACTGTTGCGGCGCCGTGACTCTGCCCGGGCACATCCCCGACCACCTGATGTGGATGCTCTCGCTCAGCGACTGGAAGGGACCGGCCTTCAAGGCGGCACTCGACAGCGGTCGGGCCCCGGCCCAGGCGCTGCTCGAGGCCGGTCTGATTGCCGCCGAAAGCGGCCAGAGCGGGAGAGCCCAACGCATCCTCGAATCGCTGTTCGCGCCTGGCGACTGGTCGACGCTGCCCGAACAGGCCGAGCCGGCCTTCGAGATTCTCGTCGATCTCTATCAGGAACGCGGTTTTTATCGCAAGCGCACGACCCTGCTCGATGGGGTGCTCGAGCGCGGCCCGCTGTTCCTGCGCGGCGTGGCCCTCGAGCGACTGTGCTTGATGCACCTGGACAACGATGACCTGGACAGCGCGCGCGAGGCCTTCGTGCGTGCCCAGCAGGCCCTGCCGGATTCCCCCACGCTCGCCTATATCGAGGCGATGCTGTTGCTCCATGAAGGCCATGAGCGCGAAGCCGCCGAGCGCGCCGGCTTCTGGTTCCGTCGGCTTTCACGCCAGGGGGAACTGGACCCCGACCAGCTGCAGTTCCTCGCCGATCTGGCCGAAAATCCCGGTGCCACGCTGGCCGAGCAATTGCTCAACGCCGAGGAAGACCTGGCCGAACCCCTGTCGGCGCTGCAGGCCTTGCTCGAAGTGTTGCCGGTCGCCCCGCGGCTGGGCATCCATCAGGGCGAGACGGGGGCGCTCGAGTATCACGCCAGCGCCCGCGAGGACACGCTGTTCGCCGCCTGGCACGCGCAGTTCCAGTCCGAGGTGCTGGGCGACGCGCCGATGGGCTTCGATGACGACCCCTGGCCACGCGCCGGCGATTGGCTGAGCGAGCTTTGCCGCCATCCCGAATGGCTGGATTCGCCGCGGGTACTGCAGGGGCTGTCGCTGGCGCTGACCAGCCGCTTCGGCAGCCTGCCGTGGATGGCGCCGAGCCTCTTCACGCCGCTGGCCGACCGCCTGGAGCGCTGGCTCGAACAGTGCCGCGCCGAGGGCGACGGTTCGCTCAGTTGGGACGATGCCGATAACGCCGTGCTGCTGCGTACCGGTCTCGCCCTGGTGGTAGGCATGGAGCGTGGCGCTCGTCAGCGCTCGCGTGAGCTCGCCGAACACCTGCTGTCGCTGGACGATCAGGATAGCCTGGGGCTGCGCGAACTGGTCCTCGACCAGCTGCTGCGCGAAGGACGTGATCGCGAGGCGCTCGAGATGAGCGAGAGCGAACTTGCCAACGACGATACCGACGAACCCCCGTTGGGGCTGTTGATGGGACGCGTGCTGGCGCTGTTTCGTCTGGAGCGTCGCGAGGACGCCGCGGCCGCGCTGGACGAGGCCGTTAGCCATAATGCGCATGCGCTGAGCATCCTGTGCGACGAGAAGGCCCGCGCCGCCCCGATGGGGGATGATGCCGCCGAGCCCGGCACGCGTGACGAGGCCTGGCAGTACCGCACGTTGATGCGCGATCAGTGGCGCGTGACGCCGGGGGCGCTGGCCTGGCTGAACGCGCGCCTTGCCGAGACGACGCGCCGGCGCTGAGCGATCGCCCGAGTCGGCATCGAGGTTACCCGGCCGGCTCGGGTAGGTGTTGAACAGGCTCAGGCGGCGCGAGGCACCGGCGGTGGCACCAGGTTGTGATCGCGGCTGATCCAGATCGCCAGGGCGATCGCCGGCAGGCCCAGTGCCGTGGCAATCACGAAGAAGGTGGCGTAGCCGTCGGCCGCGACCACCAGGCCGCCGAAACCGCTGAGAAACTTGCCCGGCAGCGTCATCAGTGACGAGAACAGCGCGTACTGCGTGGCGGTATAGGCCCGCGACGTCAGGCTCGACAGGAAGGCGATGAAGACCGCGCTGGCCAGGCCGTTGGAGAGATTGTCGCCGACGATGGTCATCACCAGCATGGGCAGGTGGGCCCCGGCAAGTGCCAGAGCCGCGAACAGCAGGTTGGTCAGCGTCGCCGCCGTCGCCCCCAGGATGAGAATCGGCCCGATGCCGTAACGGGCCACCAGCAGGCCGCCGAGAATGCCCCCGGCGATACTCATGGCGATGCCGAAGATGTTGGTGACGTTGGCAATGGTCGCCAGCGAGAATCCCAGGTCGATATAAAGCGGGTTGGCCATCGAGGCCATGGCCAGGTCGCTGATGCGATACACCGCCACGAACACCAACAGCCACAACGCCTTGCGCCGATGGCGGGTGAAGAAGTCGGTGAAGGGGCAGACCACCGCACCGATCAGCCAGGCGCCCAGCCGGCGCAGCAAGCGTGGCTTGCCGCGACTGGCGCGCAGGAAGGCCCGCACCCGCGGCTCGTGAATCAAGTGGGTGGTCAACGACAGCCTCTGCGGCTCGGGGCGCACCAGCACCGTGATCACGCCGATCCCCACCAGCGCCGCCATGCTCAGGTAGGCCGCTTCCCAGGAAATCCACGAGGCCACATAGAGGGCGCCGGCGCCGGCGGCCAGCAGGCCGCCGCGGTAGCCGATGATGTAGGTCGAGGCCATGGCCGCCTGCATGTCGTCGGGCGCCGATTCGATGCGAAAGGCGTCGATCGAGATGTCCTGGGTGGCCGAGCCGAAGGCCACCAACAGCGAGAAGGCCGCCACCAGCGCCAGGTTCTCCTGGGGATCGAGGCTGGCCAGACCGACCAGCCCGGTGGCGATGATCGCCTGGGCGAGCAGCATCCAGCCGCGACGCTGGCCGAGCAGGCGAGTGAGCAACGGCAGGGCCGTGCGATCAACGACCGGCGCCCAGAAGAACTTGATCGAATAGAGAATCCCGATCCACGAGAAGAAGCCGATGGCGGCCACCTCGACGCCATCGCTGCGCAACCAGGCCGACAGTGTCGAGAAAACCAGCAAGAAGGGCAGGCCCGCCGAGAAGCCGAGAAACAGCATGGTGATGACCGGCGCGCGCAGATAGATGGCCAGAGCCTCGCGCCAGCTGCGGCGGGCGATGGGAATCGGCATGTCGGATGGCTCTCCTTGCGGCGTGTCACGCGGGGGCACGCAGGCCGCCCGCTCGGATGATAAACTTGAAAGTAAGGTCGCCGGGACGCGTGTCGCCCCACAGGGTCAGTCACCCTGGCGTGGGCCTGGATTGTTGCAGAGCCCCGGCACTGATGCCAGCAGGAAACCCGACAAGGAGCCCCATGAGCGTAGTCGACGACAATCCGGAAAATGATCGTGACGCCATTCCGCGCTGGTACGTGATCCAGTGCAAGGGCGGTGAATCCTTTCGTGCGGCAGACCACCTCGGCTATCAGGGCTACGAGGTCTTTCATCCGGTGCTGGAAGTCCAGAAGAAGCGTCGCGGCAAGCTCGAATGGGTCACCGAGCCGCTGTTTCCCTATTACCTGTTCATCCGGCTCGACCGCCTGGCCAGCAACTGGCGGCCCATCCGTTCCACCCGCGGCGTGTTGAAGATCGTCACCTTCGGCCTCGGCACCCCGGTACCGGTGGGCGATGCGCTGGTCGAGACATTGCGCGCCCACGGCAACGAGCGCCAGGACTCGACGGTGAACCTTTATTTCCGTGCCGGCGAGATAGTGGAGATCACCGAGGGGCCCTTCAAGGACCTGCAGGGCGTGTTCAACAGCCACAAGGGGGAGGAGCGTGCCATCGTGTTGCTCAACATGCTTCACCAGCAGCAGCGCCTGGAGATCCCCGTTGAACACCTGCGTCGGCGCGACTAACGGTCATTCCCCTCATCACAACCTTTTTCGTCAACTACTTCCATCGCCAACTGCATCCATCGCCAGCGACTTCCATCAAAAAGCAGACCTCAATCATCCCTCTTACGCTTCAGGAGACAGCGATGCATATCGCCCCCCAGCGAGTGGTGACACTCCACTACGTCCTCAGCGGCACCGACGGCCAGGTCCTCGACGACTCCCGCGCCCGCGAGCGCCCGCTGGAGTATCTCCACGGCCATCACAACATCGTCGCCGGTCTCGAGCGGGCACTGGACGGCCAGGCCGAAAACGCCGAACTCTCCGTTACCCTGATGCCGGCCGAGGCCTATGGGCTGCGAAACGAATCCCTGGTGCGCGAGGTGGGACGCCATGCCTTCCCGGTAGACGATCTGAGTGCGGGGATGCGTTTCCAGACGCCGGGGGACGCCGGACCGGAAGTGGTCACCGTGCTCGAGGTTCGCGACGACGCCGTGCTGATCGACAGCAATCATCCCTTGGCCGGCCATACCCTGCGTTACCGGTTGCAGGTCCTTGAGGTGCGCGAGGCGACCCGCGCCGAGCTGGCCAAGGGCCACCCCTTGCCGCCGGGCACCGAGCCCGGTGAGGTGGAGGATCGCAAGGTGTTGTGAGTCTCTGACGTAGTGGATAACGCGAAGGGCGCGGAAATTGCCCTGGATCAAGAGCGGTCAAAAGCTGGCGCGGGTTGCCTGGCCGCCTGTCGGTAAACTTGATTCAGGTCACAAACGCCACGGCTCTCTCGCGTTATCGTTCTCCCACTACATCGAGACGGGAGGACACGCATATGTACTGGGATGATGCCGTTATTTTCGGGTTGGTCACCGTTGCGATGATGATCGCCTTTCTGGGTGGCTGGGTCGCTTTCATCGTTCGCGACCACCGCAACAAGAAACACTGAGCCACGGCTCAGCTGATCACGACTCACCTAGTCAATGCTCACTTATGTGTAAGCGTCAGGGATTGGCCGGCCCATCGGGGTCGGTTTTTTTCGCGTGGACATTTTGTCGGTGAATGTGCACAACCCGAGAAAGAAATCGACAACGCGGCTTGGCCCGCCCGCCCTGGCTGGAGCCGTATCGTCCCGACGGTTAATGTGAACATTGTTCGATAACCTGGAGGACGAGTCATGACTGAGCGTGATCCCGACAAGGCGGCCGACGATGCCACAGCCGCCGCCGCCGAAGCGCGCCTGAGCCGTCGCCGGCTGCTCGCGACCCTGGGCGTGGGCATCGCCGGTGCCTATGTGGCACCGACCCTGTTCAGCCTTGGGCACGCCCATGCCGACCACGACACCTACGGACGGCGGCGCTATGGCTCCGATGGCTCCCGCCCCAGCTATAGCCGTCCCAGCTACTCTCGCCCGAGCTATTCTCGACCCAGCTATTCTCGACCCAGCATTAGCCGTCCCAGCAACGCCCGCCGCCACCCTCTGAATGGCTATCGAGACGAACGTCGCCGCTTTGATGCACGCCCACGCTATGACGAGCGTAGCCGCTATGACGACTCACGCGATGTCTATCAGCGTACCTGGTATCGCTGGCCGAGCCGCTGGTGAGACGAATGGAGACGCTCGATGTCAGCGTGCAGGACCTTGGCCGCTGCCTGCGCCTAACGGACTGCCCCGAGGTGATGGAGGCCCTGCGGGGCGCCCTGCGCGAATGGCCGCTCGCGTCGCGCCCGGCGAACGGCCTCGCGCCGGCGATCTGCCTGCACCGAGAAGGCGACGGCTTCGTCCAGTTTTCGCCCGAGCTGCCCCGCGGTCTCTATCTGCCGACCCCGGTTGCCGCCGCCTGCAGCCTCGTTGCCGATCTCGTCGGTAGCTACTTCACTCGCTATCCCGAGTTGACCGGGCTGCATTGTGGTTCGGTCGAGATCGGGGGCCGGCTGGTGATCTTTCCCGAGTCGCATCGTGCCGGCAAGAGCACCTTGTCCGCGGCCTTCGCCGCTGCCGGGCAGCGGGTCTTCGGCGATGATGTCCTGGCCTTGACGCCTCGAGGTACGGGCATGGCACTTGGCATAGCGCCGCGGTTGCGCCTGCCCTTGCCGGCCTCACTCGACCCAGCGCTCAAGGCCTTTGCCGAACTTTTCAGCACTCACGAGGACGACCGCTATCGCTATCTCTCGCTCTCCGACGGAACTCTGGCCGCCCACGGCGAATGCCTGGGGTTGGGAGCAGTAGTGCTGCTCGAACGTGACGACGCCATCGACGAGCCGGAGTTAGTGACCTTGGCACCAGGAGAGGGC
Source organism: Halomonas sp. (assembly GCA_035581765.1). Taxonomy (GTDB): domain Bacteria; phylum Pseudomonadota; class Gammaproteobacteria; order Pseudomonadales; family Halomonadaceae; genus Halomonas. Next base: position 4,761 of record DATISN010000156.1, on the reverse strand, counting down.
CTGCTGCAGCTGTTATGTCAGAACTTCGCGCATGAGGAGCGCAGCGAGACGTTGATGGCGCGCTTCCTGCCGTTGATGGCGTCGGTGCCCTGTCTGTTGCTGCGCTATGGTGAGCCGCTGGCGGCGGCGCGGCGCTTGGTGATGCAGCTCAGCGATGCCGGACAGTCCTCTTTGGCAGTGCGATCGTCAGCGACGGTGTCGTTGACCACACATCGTCACCAAGCGGGCGTTGATATTGCAAGAATAGCGACGGGACACTGGCGGGCAAGGCGCGAGGTGCGCGACTACCCGTTGGGCGACGAACTCTTCCTGATCCACACGCAGAGCGGCGCGATTCACCGGCTCAATACCAGTGGCCGGATGGTCTGGACCCTACTGTCCCACGCGGCCCTGACGGTAGACGAACTCGCGTCCCTGTTGATCGAACACTACGGCGATGAAGCGACGGCAACGGTCGAGGCCGATGTGGCGGAGCTGATCGGTAGGCTGGCGACGGCTGACCTGATAAAGGCGGACCTGATACAGCCGGGTTGAAACGCCTCTTATGGATGGGCGTGGTCTAGCCCCGCACCGTGGACGGACGGGCCGCGGCCTATCGCCAGTGGCGTTGCCAGGCGCTCATCACCTTCTCGGGATACCAGGTCTTGCCCAGGCTGCCGTTGTAGCGGGCCAGCGCGCGGGTGAAATCGCCATCTTCCACGGCCAGGTAATGGGCGAGTATCGTGCAGCCGTAGCGCAGGTTGCGCCAGGCATCCTTGAGATCATCGGCGGGCAGGCCCAGCTCGCGAATCCAGAACGGCATGATCTGCATCAGGCCCACGGCGCCGGCCGAAGAGACGGCCTCCTGCCGAAAGGCACTCTCCACCTGAATGACCGCGAGCACCAGTTCGGGGGGGAGCCGGGCGAGCCGCGCTTCGTGATAGACACGCTGCAGCAAGGCGACGCGCAATGACGGGTCCGTCACGAAGCGGGCCAGGCGCGGCTCCTTGTCGTTGAGCCATTGACGCGCGGCCCAGACGTTGGCCGGCGAACGAGGCGCGGACAACGAGTCTTCCAGCGTGGTGCGCAAGGAGGCGGGCGCCTCGGGTATTACGCGCACCGACGGTATCTGGGTCTGTTGGGCGTCTATGCTGTCGGTCAAGGCCGTGTCGCTGGCTTGAACCTGGCTAGCCGCAAGCGCGACCAGCGTCGTCAGGACCATGGCCATCGCGCGATTAGCGCGTGACGCGTTCACCCAGGAAGTCGAAGATCTGCTCGGCTGGCACCATGGTGGCTTCACTGTCGCGGCGTCCCTTGTATTCGAGTTCCCCCTTGTCGAGGCTACGGTCACCGACCACCAGACGATGGGGCAGACCCATCAGTTCATGGTCGGCAAACTTGACCCCGGGGCGCAGGTCGCGGTCGTCCAGCAGCACCTCGTAACCGGCGGCCGTCAGCGCCTGGTAGAGCCGCTCGGACTCCTCGCGAACCCGCTGCGACTTGTGCGCGTTCATCGGCACCAGCGCGATGTGGAATGGCGCCAGCGCATCAGGCCAGATGATGCCGGCTGCGTCGTGGTTCTGCTCGATCGCCGCGGCTACTACCCGGGTGATGCCGATGCCATAGCAGCCCATCCACGGATGGATCTCGCGGCCCTCGTCGCCCAGGACCGTGGCGTTCATCGCCTCGGAATACTTCTTGCCCAATTGGAAGACATGGCCCACTTCGATGCCGCGCTTGATGGCCAGCACGCCCTTTCCGTCCGGCGAGGGGTCGCCCTCGACCACGTTACGGATATCGGCGATCCGGGGCAGCGCCACGTCGCGTTCCCAGTTGATGCCGAAGTAATGCTTGCCGTCGACGTTGGCGCCTGCGCCGAAGTCGCTCATCAAGGCCACGCTGAGATCGATGATGATCGGCATCTCGAGGCCCACCGGGCCGAGCGAGCCGGGACCGGCGCCGACCGCGGCGCGAATCTCCGCCTCGGTTGCCATGGTCAACGGCGCCGCGACGCCGCTGAGATTCTCGGCCTTGACCTCGTTGAGTTCGTGGTCGCCGCGCACTAGCAAGGCGATCAGTCCGCCTTCCTCGCCATGCACCATCAAGGTCTTGAGGGTCTTCTCGATGGGAAGGTCATGCTGTTCGACCAGCGCGGCAATCGTCCGGGCATCGGGGGTGTCGACCAGGCGCATGTCCTCGCTCGGCGCGGGGCGCTCGGGGTGACTTCCCGCCGGTGCCGGCAGGGCCTCGGCCTTCTCCATATTGGCGGCGTAGTCGGACTCGGTGGAGAAGATGATGGCGTCTTCGCCGGAGTCGGCCAGCACGTGAAACTCGTGCGAACCGGTGCCGCCGATCGCGCCGTTGTCGGCGATCACCGGGCGGAAATCCAGGCCCAGGCGGGTGAAGATGCGCGTATAGGCGTCATACATGGTCTGGTAGGTCTCGCCGAGCGAGGCCTCGTCGACATGGAACGAGTAGGCGTCCTTCATGATGAACTCGCGCGAGCGCATCACCCCGAAGCGCGGACGGATCTCGTCGCGAAACTTGGTCTGGATCTGGTAGAAGCTGACGGGCAGCTGCTTGTAGCTGGCGATTTCCTTGCGCACCAGGTCGGTGATCACCTCTTCATGGGTGGGACCGACGCAGTAGTCGCGGTCGTGGCGATCCTTCAGGCGCAGCAGCTCCGGGCCATACTGCTCCCAGCGGCCCGATTCCTGCCACAGCTCGGCGGGCTGGACCGCCGGCATCAGCACCTCCTGGGCACCGGCGCGATCCATCTCCTCGCGCACGATGCGCTCTACCTTGCGCAGTGTCTTGAGGCCCAGCGGCAACCAGGTGTACAGCCCCGAGGTGAGACGGCGAATCATGCCCGAGCGCAGCATTAGCTGATGGCTGATGACTTCGGCGTCGGCAGGCGTTTCCTTCAGGGTGGCGATCAACAGTTGGGTGGCGCGCATGGTTCCGGCGTTTCCTTGAGCTCTTCTTGATTTCGGGCCGCGCAGGTCGGTTCGCGGCGCGGCGGCAGTGCTCGCATTGTACGGGCAGGCACCGATGGCGGCAAAAGCTTGTCGCCAGCGCCAGTGCGCCAGGGCGTGCCAGTCCGCTGCGTCTTGACGCTTTCCGGTCGGCTGACTACAGCTTAAGGGGCAGGAACAGGCGCTATTCCTTCATACGAAAGCTGTTCCTTTACACGAAAGTCATCACCACGAGCCAGCAATCGCGAGCAACTCATCGCGAGATAGCTCAGGAGGTCCAAAATGGATTTTGGAAAGCATCAATCATGTATCGAAGCCTGCCACATCTGCGCCGCCTATTGTGACCGGTGCGCGACGTCCTGCCTGAAGGAGGACGATGTCCAGATGATGGCGGAATGCATTCGGCTGGACATGCAGTGCGCACAGATTTGTCGTTTAGCCGCCTCCTTCATGGCGCAGGGCAGCGAGTTTGCCCGTGACCTCTGTCGCGTCTGCGCGGACATTTGCCAGAAGTGCGGCGATGAGTGCGGCAAGCACGATGCCAACCACTGCCAGGAGTGCGCCAAGACCTGCAAGCGCTGCGCGGAAGAGTGCCGCGCCATGGCGTAACCGGCCGATGTCGTCGGCTTTTCACAAACCCAAGCCCGCCCGGATCCGTCAATGCCGACTCCTGGCGGGCTTGGTGTTTCTGTGGGGCACACTTCGCCCACGCCTCTATTCTCAGACCTTTCTCAATGCATTGCTCGCTCACGCCTTGTCACTCGAGCAGTTGGCGCACGCACATGCCGAGGATCAGCGTCGCCGAGACGCTCAGCAGCGTTCCCAACAGCACGTACTCGGTCAGCTTGCGGTCCTGCGCCTCGCGCAGATCGCCGAAGCGTAACACCGACTTGGCCGCGAGCAGGAAGCCCACGGCAACCAACTGATCGAGCAGTACCAGCGTCAATACCAGGAAGCGCTCCAGCATCCCGATGCGAGCGCCGGCATCGGCGAGCGTGCCGGTATCCTCGAGTTGGTGGTTCCAGCGCCGCATCACCAAGGCGATGGCGATCGACATTGGCCGCGTGACCAGCAGGTAAGCCGTCGCTAGCCCCAGCATCTGGGGCGTCATCAACCACGTCGTGGCGATGGCCAGCGGTTGCCCGCTACCGATCCAGCTTTGCCAGAGGATGACAATCACCAACAGGTGCAGCACCTGATCGAGCAGGAACCAGCGCAACTGTTGCGGATCGACGTGGGCCTTGGCGACATCGATCAGCCAATGGCTTGTCGTGAGGGCCAGACTTGCCAGCAGTATCGCGAAGGGGCCGCGGGAGGTGGGCACATTGAGGGTGGTGATCACCAGTACGCCTGCGGCGAGCAGCCCATGCAACATGGCGTGCTTGGCCAGTTTACGCGAGCGCTGCTTGAGCCGATAGCGCTCCTCAACCCAACCTCCTGGCTGGAGCACGAAATCGCCGATCAGGTGGGCGAGGACCAGGCCGAACAATAGCGAGAGATCGGTGGCTGTCATGGACGGGCATCCGGGTCGGCGAGACGCTTTTCGAGGCAGGCTAGGGTATCGGCTAACAGTGCCCAGCGGGCGGCACGCAGGCGCTTGTGTACGCTTGGCTGGCGTATGCCGAGTTGCTCGGCCAGCGCTTGCTGAGTAACTTTCTGTTGCAGACTTAGGGCGACGATCTCGGCGGAGTAACGCGACCAACCGTCGATCAGGTCATCGACGAAGCGCGTCACCAGGCTCAGGAAATCATCATGCTCCGCCTCGACCAGTGACAGCGACAGGTGCTGTGTCTCCATGCTATCCAGC
>DATISN010000155.1:0-7711 GCA_035581765.1 Halomonas sp. | reverse complement strand
GCAGGAAGATGCCGGGTACCGGCGCGAGCGCTTCGTCGAGGCGGACGCGTTGCTGCCCCTGCTGGATGTCCTCACGGGTGCGTGCGGACACGGCGGCGGGGGTGTCATACAGGTCCCGCGCCAGCCGGGGGGCACTGATGGTAATGGTCGGCAAGGAGGCATTGTCCTCGCTCGGTGCCGGGGCGGATGGCTGTGCGTTGGCCGCCACGGCGGTGAAGCTTCCCGCCAGCAACAAACACGTCTTGCGGTTACGCATGGGTCGGAATTCCTTGACGTGCCGGATCAGTCATCGAGGTGAGCCAGGAAATGGGCCATTGCTTCGATGTCCTCATCCGCCGTGCCGCGCATGATGTCGATCATGGTGGTGTCGGGACCCCCGCGGGTGCGATCCCGGTAGGCTTGCATGGCGGCGACCAGATAGTCCTCGCGCTGGCCGCCGAGTCTCGGCATCTGCTCGCGGCCACTGAAGTCGGAGGCATGACAGCTGGCGCATCCCTGGCTGGCAACGATCTCCTGACCCGTCTCGGCCAGTTCGGCGTCGCGCTCACCCTCCGCTTCGGCGACCGGCTGGTCGGCGTAGTAGGCGGACAGTGCCTGAATTTCCTCGTCAGCGAGGCCTCGGGCCTGGGGCGTCATGATCTCGGCCTGGCGCAGGCGTTCGCGAAAATAGATCATCTGGTTGGTGATCGCGAGTGCCGGCTGGCCGGCCAGGGAAGGGGTGCCGGCCTGGGTTGAGTTCCCGTCGCTTCCGTGGCAGGTGCCGCAATACTGCACCTGCTCCTCCAACGGCAGGCCGGCTGCCGGCGATGTCTCGTCGGCAGCGGCTGCAAGAGGAAACACGGGAACGACGAGCACACCCATTGCCAGCAGAGCGCGCCACGAGGGCGCGCGCTGGAATAACGGCATGGTGATTACTCCGCGTAGTCGGGGGTTTCGTAGCTGATGCGATAGATGGCGCCGTTATGTTCGTCGGCGACCAGCAGCGCGCCATCAGGCATCTGCAGGACATCCACGGGGCGTCCCGAGAACGAGTTCTCGGTTGGGTTGTGCAGGCCGACCAGGAACGGCGACAGGCCAGCGCGTTCGCCATCGTCGGAAATTTTCGCCACCTGGAGGTCATACCCCACGCTCAGCGAGCGGTTCCAGGAACCCCGGCGGGCAATGAAGATGGCGTTCTGGTATTCCTCGGGGAACATCTCGCCGTCATAGAAGCGCATGCCCAGCGGAGCGCTGTGCGGGTCCATGGTCGCCGTCGGCATCGTGACACCGTCGCAGGAACCCTCTGAACCAAGCTCCGGGTCGACAAGGCCGACGCCGTGACAGACCGGGAAGCCGTAGAACGCCCCGGGCTCGCTTACCCGGTTGAGTTCGTCGTTGGGGCCGTGCTCGCTGATCCAGTCCTGATTGTTGTCGGTGAACCACAGCTCGTCGGTCTCGGGATGGAAGTCGAAACCGACGCTGTTGCGAACGCCTCGGGCGACCACTTGCATGTCGGAACCGTCCGGCTCGAAGCTGTGGATGGTGGCGTGGGTGTCCTCGTCGACTTCACAGCCATTGCAGGGGGCGCCCACCGGCACGTACAGGCGGTCGTCCGGGCCAAAGGCGAGGAACTTCCAGCCATGGTGCTCGTCATCGGGCAGGCCGAAGGCCTCGGTCAAGTCTTCGGGGTCCGAGACGTCGCCATCGGCCACCTGGGACTCGATGTCGTCGTAGCGCAGGATGCGGTTGATCGCGGCGACGTACAGGCTGCCATCCCTGAAGGCGATCCCGTTGGGTTGGGTCAGGCCTTCGGCGATGACCTGATGCTCGCGCTCGTCGCCGTTGTCCTGCACGGCATAGACACGACCGATGCCGCGCGTACCGACGAACAGGGTGCCGTCGTCGCCGAGGGCCATCATCCTGGCGCCGGGCATGCCGTGGGCCCAGACTTCGGCGCTGAAGCCATCCGGCAGACGAATGTCGTCGACGGGGAGGTTTTCCTCGGTCGTGGTGGTCATGGGGGTGGCGTGGGGGGCCAAGGAGGATTCGGCCATCTCGGCAGAGCGGCCTTGCGCCCAGGCGGGTTCATGTTCATCTGCCGTCGCGGTACTCATGGTACCTCCCAGCAGCAGGCTGGCCGCGGAAACGGCGAGGGTCAGACGTGTCAATCTAGGGAGTGTCATTGCTGGCGATCCTTATTATGTTTACTTATGGTTATGTCGTGCGGCACAGCGTGCCAGCCCCCATTCTAGCCGTAAATGACAAATTAGGAAGTACTTCAATGCGTTACCGTGAAAGTTTCCCCGGCAAGGCCGGCGCGCCGTGCCCGGGGATCACTCGACTGCGGGGGGCCTGGATGCCTCCGCCCTGGCCGGACGGCGCCACGCCAGCACGGTGACGGTCAACGCGGGCAGGAAGGTAAGCGTGACGAAGGCCGAGCCGAGCAGGCCGAACAGCACGATGGCGCCGACGCCCCGATAGAGCTCGGTGCCTTCGCCTGGCAGGAACACCAAAGGCGAAAGGCCGCACAGGGTCGTCAGGGTGGTCATGGCGATTGGCCGCAGACGGCTTTCCACCGCATCGCGAACGGCCTGGCGTGCCCCGATGCCGGCCTGGCGCAGGTTCTCGCGGGCCTGGTGCACCACCAGGATGGGGTTGTTGACCACGGTGCCCAACAGGATCAAGAACCCCAGCATGGTGATCATGTCGAAGGGCTGACGGATTTCGCCAAGCCCCACGCTAGGCAGCCAGCCGCCCACCAGGTTCATCAGGGCGAGGCCCACGATACCGCCGGCCGCGCCGAGCGGAATGGTGGCAAGGATCAGCAAGGGATAGCCCCAGTGGGCGAAGATCGCCACCAGCAGCAGATAGACGATAGCCAGGGCGATCAGGATATTGCTCGACAGCGCCTCTCGGGTGGCGTCGAGCTGGTCGCTGGCGCCGCTGATCGAGACGTCGATCTCGGCCCCGAGAGCGCCCTCTTCGCGCAAGGGCTCGATCACCTCGTGTCGCACCTGCTCGATACCGGTTTCCAGCGCGACGCTGCGCGAGGGAATGATGTCCAGCGTGATGCTGCGTCGACCATCCACCCGGCGTAGCGTGGCGGTATCCACGGTCTCGCGGATCTCGGCCAGGGTGCCCAGCGGAAGCGTGACGCCGCCCCGCGTGTACACGGGCAGATCGGCCAGCGCATCGAGGTCGATGTCGCCGCCCTCGGGGCCGTAACCGTAGAGGTCGAGCTTCTCGTCGCCGAGATAGAAGTCGTCCAGGTAGGTGCCGTTGGTGAACGCGGCCACGGTCGTTCCCAACTGGTCGGCGTCGAGCCCCAGCTCGGCGGCACGCTCCCAGTCGGGATGCACCTCGATCAGCGGCTGGCCAAGATCCAGCGCCGAGGGGCGCGTCTGGATGCGCGGCGAGTCGAAGACCTCGTCGGCGCGGTCGTAGATACGGTTGGCGGCGGCATAGATGGCAGCGAGGTCGTTGCCGGCCACGTCCATCGTGATGCTGCGGGTGCCGCCATCGTTACTGGAAATGATCGACCCTCGGGCGGCGAAGGCGCGCATGTCGGGGTAGGCCTCGAAGCGCTCGGTCAGCGCCGCCATCAGCGCCTCGATATGCGCGGGGTCGCGGGTCTCGGCAATGATGCGCAGACTCTGCGCCTCGACCTGGGTGCCCATGGTGCGCATGGCCGGAACCTCGGTCTCGCCGGTGGCGAAATCGTCCGGGTCGGCCCCGACATGCGGCAGTAGCGCCTCCTGAACCTCATCGGCGATCGCGGTCATGGTCGACAGGTTGTAGCTCGCCGGCGCGTTCATGCTGGCAAAGGTCTTGGCCTCCTCGCCTTCCGGCAGGTATTCGGCAGGTGGCGTCAGCCAGACGAAGATCGCCAGGCCGCCGCCGAGCGCCATGGCGATTGCCGCGAGCCGGCGTGGCCGGGAGTCGATCATGGTGTCGACCAGGCGCAGGCTGGCGCGCATCCAGCGGGGCTGTGGCTTGTTGTCAGGCTTGTCGTCAGGCGTGTCATCGCCGTGAAAGTCGAGATGCGCGCCCAGCGCCGGAATCACCGTGATGGCGACGACCATCGAGACCAGGATCGCCGCCGAGATGGCCACGGCGATATCGGAGAACAGCTGGCCGGCCTCCTGCTCGATGAAGAAGATCGGCACGAACACCAGAATGGTGGTAAGGGTCGAGGCGAGCACGGCCGGCCATACCTCCTTGACGCCCGCCAGGGCGGCGTCGAAGCGCGCCAGCCCGCGGCGCCGCTGTGTCTCGATGCTCTCCAGCACCACGATGGTATTGTCGATGGTCATGCCGATGGCGAAGGCGACTCCCGCCAGGGAGATGACGTTGAGGGTGCGCCCGGCCAGCAACAGCCCCAGGAAGGCGGCGATGGTGCAGATCGGGATGCCGATCACCCCGGCGACGGTGGCTCGCACGGAGCGCAGGAAGGCGTACATCACCAGGGTGGCGAAGAGGGCGCCGAGCCCGAGGTTGACCCAGACGTTGGCGATGGAGGCTTCGACATAGCGCACGTCGTCGCTGGACAGGGTCATCGTCAGTCCCTGGTCGGCCAGCAGGCCGGCGTTGAGTGCTTCCACCTCTTCGAGCATGTTGCGTTTGATGTCGATGACGTTGGCGCCCGGCTCGCGGCGAATCTGGACGCTGAGCACCGGTTCGCCTTGCGAGTTGAAGGAGCGCGAGGTCAATTCGGCGTGCGACTGGCGAACCTCGGCGACATCCGACAGGCGGATCACTGCATCGCCACGGCGGGCCAGGATCAGCGACTCGAGCTCGGCGACGTCGCTGAAACGTCCCACGGTGCGCAGCAGGTAGCGACGCTTGCCGCTTTCCAGATCGCCGCCCGAGACGTCCTGGTTGCGCGCCGCCAGGGCAGCCTGCACGTCACCGATGCCCAGCGAGCGCTGCGCCATGGCCTCGGGGTCGAGCAGTAGCTGCATCTGGCGCACGGCGCCGCCCGAGACGTTGACATCGGAGACGCCCGGTACGCCTTCCAGGCGTGGGCGCACGTTATCCTCGAGATAGTCGCGCATGGCCGCCATCTCGAGCTCGCGGGGATTGCCTTCGCGGGGCGCGACGTTGAAGTACATGAAGGCGTTGGCGGAAAAGGAATTGGCGACGATGCGCGGCTGGTCGACGTTGACGGGGTAGGAGGGCACCTGACTCAAGGCGTTGTTGACGCGGATCAGCGTCTCGGTCAGGTCGACGCCGAACGGAAATTCCAGCTCGATCTCGGCGCTGCCGCTGCTAGCCGTGGCCTCCATTCGCGTGAGGGCGGGCACGTTGCGCAGGTACTCTTCCTGCTCGATCAGGATGTCCTTCTCGATGTCCTGCGGGGTGGCGCCCGGCCACTGGGTCTCGACCCCGATGGTGCGCACCTCCAGGTCGGGAATCATCTGCACCGGAATGCGCCAGATGGCGGCGAGGCCGAGGATCATCAGGATCAGGACGACCACGCTGACCAGGATGCCATGGCGAATGATGGCGGCGAACATAGGGGGTCAGCGCTCCTTCTGTGGCGGTTTGCTGTCGATGGTCGGGCGCCAATCAGCTGTCGGACAACGCGAGGCGCTGCCCATCCTCCAGGCGTTCGTTGCCTTCGACCACGATCCGCTCGCCGGCTGTCAGGCCATCGAGCACGGCGGTCTGGCCGTCGTGACTGGCGCCGATCTCGACGCGCCGCTGCCGCGCGCGCCATTCACCGTCCTCTTCCCGGGCCAGCCAGACGCTGACCTGCCCGTCGGGGCGGCGCAGCAGGGCGTCACGGGGGACCACGGGGCCTTCGGCGCCCGGGACCCGCAGGCGCCCCTGCACGGCCATGCCCGGCAGCAACGCGCCACCCGTCTCGAGTTCGGCGCGCATCAGGAACTGCCGGGCCGCTTCGTCCTCCTGCGGCACGCGGGCGATGACCCTGGCCTCTTGCCATTGAGCGTCACCCGGCACCTGCACCTCCAGCGCCGCCGTCTCCAGCCGTGGATACCAGCTCAGGGGCACGGAAAAATCCAGCATCAGATGGTCCAGGTCGACCAGGGTCATGAGCGCGGTGCCGGGACTTGCCCATTCGCCGATTTCGACATGGCGCGCGGTGACCATGCCGGCGAACGGAGCGGTCAGCCGATGGCGCTCGATGCGCGACGCCCACCGGTCCCGCGTGGCGGTCTGACGTTCCAGCACCGCCTCGGCGACGGCCACGGCATTGGCGCGTTGATTCAGGTCGCTATCGGCAATGCTGCGGCTTTCCCTGAGCTGGCGGGCCTCATTGAGGCGTCGGCGGGCATCGTCCAGTTCGGCACTGGCCTCCTCGACGTCGGCAGCGGCGCCGCGGGCCTCGAAGCGCGCCTCTTCGGCGTCGAGGGTGAGTAACGTCTGGTCGGCAGTCACCTGCTCGCCAATCGCGACCGGGAAGTCCGCGATGCGTCCTTCGACCTCGCTGGAAAGGCGTGCTGTGCGCAGGGCGGTCACGCTGCCGCTGACGTCCAGAAATTCCACGATCGTCGCCTCCTCGATCACGGCCGTGGCGACACGGGTCTCTTGGGCCAGCACCTCGAGGCTGGCTCCTGTGGCTAGACAGGCCACCAGACAGGGTGAAAGCACGAAGCGCAGGATGGGGGACGACGGCACGCGGCTCTCCCTTCGATGGACGGTATGTCGATTCTCGGTATTAGATCGACGGCACTTCTATCGACGGTATTGCTATCGACCGTATCAGGCCGGGCGCCGGCTAACCCTCGGCCGACGCCTTCTATACGGCCGGCGGATCGGCTGTGGGTTCCGTTGGCGACGATGACGGACGGTCAACGCTGGGTGATGCGTCGCTGGGCAAGAAGCGCCTGCAGCGGATGCGGCAGCGCCTGGCCGGAGAGCCGGCTCGCCTGGCTGCGACACGAATAGCCGGTGGCGAGCAGCCTGCCGCGGTTGGCGGCGTCCTCGACCACCGGCTGCCACGATTGGGCGTAGATCGTCTGAGAGGTATCGCGGTTGCGCGCCTCGTGGCCGTAGGTGCCGGACATGCCGCAGCAACCCGTTGAGACCAACTCGAGGTCCAGGCCGAAGGCGGCGAATACCTGCTGCCAGGCCTTGGGGCTGCCCGGCGCCTGGGTCTTCTCGGTGCAGTGGGACAGCAGCCGATAGCCGGGATCGGCCCCATCTTGCGTGGGCGGGATCGGCGCCAGACGTGACGCCAGGGTGGGTGACTGCGTGACCAGCCATTCCTGCAGCATCAGCACCTCGGGCACGGCGTCGGGGGCGAGCGTCGTCACGTACTCCTGGCGATAGGTCAGGGTCATGGCGGGGTCGATGCCCACCAGCGGCACGCCAAAGTCGGCCAGGGTGCGCAGCCGGCGGGCCTGCGCCTTCGCGGTGCGTGCGAAGGCGCCGAGGAAGCCCTGGACGTTGAGCGGCTTGCCGTTGGGCGCGTAGGGGGCGACGAAGACCTTCACGTCGAGCCGGGCGAGCAGCTCGACGATGTCCATCACCAGCTTGGCCTCGAAGTGGCTGGTGAAGGCGTCCTGCACGAGGATGACGCTGCGGGCCTTCTGGGCCTCGGTGAGCAGGCCCAGCGACGTCGGCGTGGCCTCCGCCACGCCCCAGGCCGCGAGCTGCTTCTTGAGGCTGGCCCGCGAGAGCCGCGGGCTGTCGACCAGGCCGATCGGCCCGGCCAGCAGCCGGTCGACCAGGCGATTGCCCAGCGCCGCGTTGTAGAGCGGGGCGA
>DATISN010000154.1:0-1626 GCA_035581765.1 Halomonas sp. | reverse complement strand
GATACGCAGGGTGTCGCCGGTCGCCACCTCCAGCCGCCGGGCCTCCGCCTCGTCGAGCGTGACCACGCCCTGTGCATCCGGTCCCTGGCCCAGCCAGGCGGCCCGGAATCCCGCCATGTCGGTCGTCGCCGCCAGCCAGCGCGGGCGGTCCACCGGGGCATGGCATTTCGGTTTCACTTCCACGCGGCAATGGCACGACAGGCGCACGCCGCGCACATCGTCGATATAGGCCTCGACCGTCGGGCCGCCATCGAAGATGTCGACGAAGCCCTCCCAGCGCAGCCCCTGCTGCTTGAGCATGGCCAGGGCGGGACGAGTCTGCTCGTGGACCTGGCCGATGCAGGCCCGCGCCTGCTCGCTGAGAAAGGGGGTATAGATCGGGAACTTGGGCATCAGCTCACCAATGAAGCTCTTCTGGCCCAGGCCCGTCAAGCGATCGGCCTCATCGAAATCCAGTGGAAAGAAGTGGCTGCCCAGGCACTCCCAGAAGGGACTCTTGCCGTGCGCATCGAAGACCCCACGCATTTCCGCCAGCACCTTCTCGGGGAAGCGATCGCGAAATTCCGCCATGAACAACCAACGCATCGTCGACAACAGCGCGCCGTTACGCTCGTGGCGGCGATCGGCGCCGCGATAAGCGGGACGCAGGAACAGCGAGGCCACTTCGGCGTCGCCGGTATGGTCGGAGCTGAGAAACAGGGTGTCGATGGTGCGATGCAGATCAAGCTGCACCGACGAGTGCGCCAGGGTCCCCAGACGATAATGATAGAAGGGAATCTCGCGCCCGACCTGGCCCTCGATGGCGCAGCAGCCGGCGAGTCGGCCGGCCTCCTCGTCTTCCAGCACGAAGAAGTAGAGGCGCTGGTCGCGCGGCGTGCGCTCCTCGAAGGCGCTCACCGTCGAGGCGATCCGCGCCGCCAGGAAGTCGCGGTTGTCGGGCAGCGAGGTGAAGCCTACGCCGGTCTCCCGGGCCAGGGCCTGCAGCTCATCCAGGTCGCCCTCGGCAATCGGTCGAATGCGCATTACCGCTCCCCCTCGTCATAGCCCGGGTCGTGCTCGTAGCCACCACTCTCTCCCCGCCCGGGTAGCGCCAGCGGCGAGGCCAGCACCGCGCGGCCCTCCTCGACCCCCAGGCGCTCGGCATGCTCGGCCGAGAGCATCAACTGGCCGGTCGGCGACAAGGCATAGCGGGCCACCACACAGCGAAAATCCTCCAGCTGCTGGTTGGCGACCATTGCCGGTTCGGCGTCGGGCAGGGTGTGCGCCGGGCGGATGCGAACCGGGTGCCAGGCGGCCCGTCGAAAGGTCGCCAGCCGTTCGCGCTCGCCCTTGACCACCGGGCCGGCATCGAAGATGTCCACGTGGCGCGAGCGCAGGAAGCCTTCGCCGAGCATCTCGGCCAATGCCTGCTCATGATCCGGATGCTCGCGACCGATGGCGGCCCGTGCCTGGGGCGTGAGCAGCGCCAGATAGAGTGGGAACTGTGGCATCACCTCGGCGATGAAGCTCTTCGAGCGCACCCCGGCCAAATAGTTGATTTCCTGGTAGTCCCGCACGAAGAAATGCCGTCCCACGCTGTTCCAGAATGGCGACTCGCCCTCTTCGTCCAGGTAGCCGGGGAACGCC
>DATISN010000153.1:0-5713 GCA_035581765.1 Halomonas sp. | reverse complement strand
AACGGCTCCTTGCGCCCCCAAGCCACACTCAACCTGCGCCGACTCGCCATGGCCCTGGGCCAGGCCACCGGGGAGGCGGTCGAGGCCGCGTCGCTGCTCCAGTCCTACAAGATCCCCCCCGAGAAGCTCGACGGTCAAAAGGCCGTGTCGCTGGGGCCGCTGGCCGAACGGCATGCGGCCGAGGGCGTGACCGAGCTGCTGATCCTGCCCTTCTTCTTCGGCCCCAGCCAGGCACTGACCGACTACCTGCCGGAACGCCTGGCCGAGGTGCAGGCCAGCTATCCGCAGCTGAGCGTCAGGGTCGCCCTGCCGCTGGTCGACAGCCAGACGGAACCCGACCTGCGCCTGGCGAAGCTGCTGGCGGACAACGTGCGCGAGCGCATGGCCGGGCTCTTTCAACAGAAGGACTCGCAGCAAAAGGAGTCGCGGCCGGCGGTCGTGCTGGTCGATCACGGCAGCCCGATCCCCGAGGTTACGGCGGTGCGCAACTATCTCGCCGGCCAGCTGAACGTGCTGCTCGCCGAGGAGGCCGGCTGCGTCACCTATGCTTCCATGGAGCGTCGCGACGGCGAGGCCTACCGCTTCAACGAGCCGCTATTGGAAAATCTGCTGGCCTCGCCGGCGCTGGCACACCGTGACGTGATCCTGGCCATGCTGTTCCTCTCCCCGGGGCGACACGCCGGCGAAGGCGGCGATATCGCGGAGATCTGCGACCAGGCCATGGCGCGCTCCGCGGGGCTTCGCGTCACGTCGACGCGGCTGGTCGGCGAGCATGACGGCATCGTGGATATCCTCGCCACCCGCCTGCAACAGGCGCTTGCCGGCGAGCCGCTACTGCTGGCAATGCCGCCTTCGTCTAGCACGTGAGAACGAGTTAGGTGTCACGAACGCGCCAATGGCGGACCGTCATCGATACTGCGGCGGCCGCTGGCGGTCCGGCTAGTCGGTGCCTGACCAGCTCTCCTCCGTCTCCACCTTCCCTCGCAGCTGCATCCAGCGCATCACGAGCCAGCACAGCGCCGCCCAGGCCGCCCCGGCCGTCCAGCCGGCGAGCACATCCGTCGGCCAATGGACCCCGAGGTAGACACGGCTCACGCCCACCAGCAGCGTGAGCAGTATCGCCAGCACCAGGATGTAGGCCTTCAGCCTCAGCTCGGGGTGGACGCGGGTAATTAAGGCGGCAAGGGTGAGATAGGTCACGGCCGACATCATCGCGTGGCCGCTGGGAAAGCTTGCGGTATAGACGAGGGAGTCATGAGGAACGAGATCGGGCCGAGGCCGATCAAAGCCCATCTTCATCAGGGTGCTGAGCAGTATGCCGCCGGGCACCGCGACCGAGGCAAAGAGCGCCGCGCGATAGCGGCGGGCGAGCAGCAGGTAGCCCAGGGTGCCCAGCATGACCAGCACCAGCACGCCGACGCCGCCGAGCGCGGTGAAGTCCCGCCCCAGTTCCTCTACCCAGCCCGGGCCGAGCGGGTCGGCGTTATCGACGGGGTTGCGCAGGGCGAGCAGCAGGGTCTCATCGATGCTCTGGGTGTCGCCCTCGGAGACTTCTTCGGCCAGTTCGACGAAGCCCCAGACTCCGCCGGACAGCACCAGGACGCTCAGCAGCGTTGCAAACTCGTGGCGGCCGAGCCGAGCCAGCAGGGAAAGGCTTCGGCGTCCCACCTGTTCGGCCGTTTCGAGGTGTTTCTTAGCCCCTAACGCCATGGTGATTCTCGACTGCCGCGGGGCGTCTCCCCGGGTTGGGTCGGCATCGTTTTCGTCATCGATCGGTCTGTGCTTCGACCACGGCGAAGGCGCTCATGTTGGCGATGCCCCGTGCGGTGACCGTGCGGTTGAGCACGTGTACCGGCTGGGCGGCCCCCAGCAGGATGGGGCCCACGGACACGCCGCTGCCCACTACCTTCAGGGCGGTAAAGGCGATGTTCGCCGCGTCCAGGTTGGGCATGATCAACAGATTGGCCTCGCCGTCGAGGAGCGAGTCGGGCAGGATGCGCCCGCGCACGCCCGTGGACAGCGCCGAGTCGGCCTGCATTTCGCCGTCCACCATCAAATCCGGGGCGCGTTCCCGGATCATCGCCAGTGCCTGGCGCATCTTCCCGGCACTCTCGAAGTCGGAACTGCCGAAATTGGAGTGGGAGACCAGGGCGGCCCGGGGGGTGATGCCGAAGCGGCGAACCTGCTCCGCGGCCATCAGGGTGATCTCGGCGATCTGACCGGCATCGGGGTCGTAATTGACGAAGGGATCGGCAATGAACAGGGTGGTCCGTTCGAGGATCAGCAATTGCAAAGCGGCAGGCGTACTGACGCCCTCGCGCAGGCCGATGACGTCCAGCACCAGGTCCAGATGATCGTGGTAGGTGCCCACCGGGCCTGCAATCATGGCGTCCACATCGCCCCGGCGCAGCAGCAGCGAGGCCAGGATGGTGGCCCGGCTGCGGACGCGTTTCTCGGCGGCTTCCGGATGGACCCCACGCCGCCCCATCAGCCGGTGGTACTCACTGGCCAGTTCGGCGTAGTGGGGGTAGTCCTGCGCGTCGATCAGCTCGAAATCGACCCCGGCCTTCACCGGCAGGCCCAACTCCTCGATGCGGGCCTCGATGATCGCACGGCGGCCGATCAGCACGGGTTTGGCATAGCGCTGACTGACACAGACCTCCATGGCGCGCAGGACGCGCTCGTCCTCGCCTTCGGCGTACAGCAGGCGCAGCGGTTGCTGCCGGGCCCGCTCGAATATCGGCTCCATCACGTTGCCGGAGCGGTAGACCAGTCGTGACAGCGAGCGGGTATAGGCGTCCAGGTCGGCGATGGGGCGAGCGGCCACGCCGCTGTCCATGGCGGCCTTGGCCACCGCCGGCGGGATGGTGTCGATCAGGCGCGGGTCGAAGGGTTTGGGCAGGATGTACTCCGGGCCGAAGGTCAACGCCTGTCCGCCATAGGCCACTGCGACAGTTTCCGGCACTGTGGTGGTCGCCATGTCGGCGATGGCCTTGACGGTGGCCAGCTTCATCTCCTCGTTGATGGTGGTGGCGCCGCAGTCCAGGGCGCCCCGGAAGATGAACGGGAAGCACAGGACGTTGTTGACCTGGTTGGGGTAGTCCGAACGCCCGGTGGCGATCACCGCATCCGGGCGAACCGCCTTGGCGTCCTCCGGCATGATTTCCGGGTTGGGGTTGGCCATGGCCAGGATCAGTGGGCGATCGGCCATGGTCACCACCATCTCCGGCTTGAGCGCCCCCCCGCTCGAGAGACCGAGGAACACGTCGGCCCCGTTGACGGCATCGGCCAGGGTGCGGGCGTCGGTCCGTGCCGCGTAGCGCGCCTTGTATTGGTCCAGGCCCTCGGCCCGGTCGGTGTGGATCACGCCACTGCGGTCGCACACCAGGATGTTGTCCTTGCGTACCCCCAGGGACACCGCCAGATCCAGACAGGCCAGGGCCGCAGCGCCCGCGCCGTTGCAGACCAGGCGAATGTCGCCGAGCTTCTTGCCCACCACCCGCAGGCCGTTGAGCAGCGCGGCCGCCGTCACGATGGCGGTACCGTGCTGGTCGTCGTGGAAGACCGGGATCGCCATTCGCTCGCGCAGGCGCCGCTCGATCTCGAAGCATTCCGGTGCCTTGATGTCTTCCAGGTTGATGCCGCCGAAAGTGGCCTCCAGGCCGGCGACGATCTCGATGAACTTGTCCGGGTCACGCTCTTCGATCTCGATGTCGAACACGTCCACGTCGGCGAACTTCTTGAACAGCACGGCCTTGCCTTCCATGACCGGCTTGGAGGCCAGGGCGCCGATGCTGCCCAGCCCCAGCACCGCCGTGCCGTTGCTGACCACGGCCACCAGATTGGCGCGGGCGGTGTACTCGGCCGCCATCAGGGGGTCTCGTTCGATCTCCTCGCAGGCCGCGGCCACGCCGGGCGAATAGGCCAGCGACAGGTCCCGCTGGCTGGCCATGGGCTTGATTGCCTGGATCGCCAGCTTGCCGGGGCGGGGGAAGCGATGGTATTTCAGGGCGCTGTCGCGTAAATCCTCTGCCATGTGCTTTTCCTCACTTGTTTTCACTTGTGGCGAGAGCGGTGTCGATGACCGCTTTGTCGACAGCCGCCCATCGCGGAAGGAAGTGCCCACCGCCTGGCATCAGAACTGCAGCCCAAGCGCAAAGCCGCCGATCAGGTAACAGAAGCCGGTGATCAAGACGATCCCGACGATGTTGAGCACGACCCCGCCGCGCGCCATCTGGGCGATGGTGACCGCGCCGGTGCCGAAGACGATGGCGTTCGGCGGCGTGCCGACCGGCAGCATGAAGGCACAGGTCGCGGCGAAGGCCGCCGGGATGAGCAGCGTCATCGGGTCGGCGCCGATGCCGACCGCCACCCCCCCGAGCACGGGAATGAAGGTCGCGGCCGTGGCCGTGTTGCTGGTCACCTCCGTGAGGAACAGCACGAGCGTGGTGACGGCGGCGACCAGCAGCAGGATCGGCAGCACCTGCAACCCGGTGATCTGCTCGCCGAACCAGCCGTCGAGGCCGGTCGAGGCCACCGCGCCAGCGAGGCTCAGGCCACCGCCGAACAGCAGCAATACGCCCCAGGGCAGCCCGTCCTCGGCATCCTGCCAGGTCAGCACCATCTCGCGCCGGCCTCGCCCGGGCAGGATGAACATCGCGATACCGGCGGCGATGGCTATACCGGTGTCGTCGAGGTTGCCCAACGGCCCCAGCCGCTCCCCCACCCCCGGGATATTGCTGAGCACGCCGGGCACGACCCACAAGAACGCCGCCGAGCCGAAGACGAGCATCACCATCTTCTCGCCCTGGCTGAGGGGGCCGAGCTTGTGAATCTCGCCGTCGATCATCTCCTTGCCGCCGGGAATATCCGCGATGTCGAACCGGTAGAGCACCCGGGTCATCAGCACCCAGCCCACGAGAATAAAGGTGAAGGCCAGCGGTACGCCGAGCATCATCCACTCGAGGAAGCCGATGGTGCGGCCCAGCTCGTCGGCGGCGTAGCCGGCGACGATGGCGTTCGGCGGGCTGCCGAGCAGGGTGCCGAGGCCGCCCATGCTCGCCGACCAGGCAATGGCCAGCAGCAGGCAGACACCGAACCGCTTGATGTTGTCGTCGTGAATGAAGTCAACGTGGCCGGCCCGGTGGTGATCGTGCGCGTGACCTGCGGGGTCGTGGCCGGGGGCGGCCATTACCGCGGACTCGCCGCTGCGCTCCGCCACCAGGCGTAGCACGGACAGCCCGATCGGCAGCATCATCAACGTCGTCGCGGTGTTCGAGACCCACATCGACAGAAAGCCCGTGGCGAGCATCATACCGAGCACGATCCGCTTCGGCTCGACCCCGACCCGGGCGAGCGTAAGGAGCGCGATGCGCCGGTGAAGATTCCATTTCTCCATCGCGATGGCGATCAGGAAGCCACCAAGAAACAGAAACACGATGGAGCTTGCGTAGGGCGCCGTGGCCTCACCGACGGTGCGCGCCGTCAGCATCGGGATCAGCACGATTGGCAACAGGGAAGTGGCCGAGAGCGGGATCGCCTCGGTCATCCACCAGATCGCCATCAGCGTGGCGATCGTTGCGACCCAGCGCGCGTCCGGCGACAGGTTCTCGGCGAACCCCATGGCGACCCAGACCAGCAGCGCCATGATCAACCCGAAGGCGCGCAGGCCCCAGATCATCCCGGCGGATCGCCCGCCCGTTGTTTCATCATA
>DATISN010000152.1:0-49686 GCA_035581765.1 Halomonas sp. | reverse complement strand
ATCGGCGTGGCCTCCACCAAGGCCTTCACCACCCAGCTCGTCGCGTTGATGCTGTTGACGCTGTCGCTGGGTCGGATAAAGGGCCTGGACGAGGCCGTTCAGGCCGAGCTGGTGACGGCCCTGAGGGGTCTGCCGGCGCTGATCACGCGAGTCCTCGCGCTGGACGGGCAGATCGAGTCGCTCTCCACCGCCTTCGCCGAGAAGCACCATGCGCTCTTTCTGGGGCGCGGCGTGCACTTCCCCATCGCCCTGGAAGGGGCGCTGAAGCTCAAGGAAATTTCCTACATTCATGCCGAGGCCTATCCGGCCGGCGAGTTGAAGCATGGCCCCCTGGCCCTGGTGGACAGCGAGATGCCGGTCGTCTCGGTGGCGCCCAACGATGAGCTGCTCGATAAGCTCAAGTCCAACCTGCAGGAGGTCCGGGCCCGCGGCGGCGAGCTATACGTGTTCGCCGACGAGCATGTGGCGCTGGAGGAGGCGGAGGGCATTCACGTGCTGCGCCTGCCGCACGTTCACGAGGCCCTGGCGCCGATTCTCTATACCCTGCCGCTGCAGTTGCTCAGCTATCACGTGGCGGTGCTCAAGGGGACCGACGTCGACCAGCCGCGTAACCTGGCCAAGTCGGTGACGGTGGAGTAATTTCGATGCCGCGCCTGCATCTTGGCCTGCCGATGTGGGCCAACGACGCCTGGCGTGGCAGCCTCTATCCGCCTCATGCCGGCAGCGATGGCTGGCTGAGTGATTACGCTCGGGTGTTTTCCAGTGTGGAGGGCAACACCACCTTCTACAGCGGTGCCCCGCGAGCCGAGACGGTGGCAGCCTGGGCGCGGCAGGCACCCGCCGGGTTTCGCTTCTGTTTCAAATTGCCGGCACGGTTGACGCATGAGCTGCGGCTGGTGGGTATTGAGGCCGAGTTCGAGGCGTTTCTCGAGGCACTGGCGCCGTTGCACGATCGCCTGGGCCCGATGATGGTTCAGTTGCCAAGGGATTTTGGTGTCGATGAGCTGCCACAGTTGGATCACCTGCTGTCTCGCTGGCCCTCAGCAATCCCCTGTGCCGTGGAGGTGCGACACAGTGAATTTTTCCGCAAGGGGACGGCGGAAATCGCGCTCAACCAATTGTTGATAAGTCAAGGCGTGGATCGGGTAATGCTCGATGTGCGGGCGCTGTTCGCGGCGTCGGAGAATGAGGCAACGGTGGTGCTTCAGGCCCGCAAGGAAAAGCCAAAACGCCCATTACACGTGCTTTCCACGGCAGAGAGTCCATTGGTGCGCTTCATTGGCCACTTGGATAGCGAACTCAATGAACGCTATTTCGAGCCCTGGATCGAGCGGCTCTGCCTGTGGATAAATCAGGGGAAAACCCCTTTCTTGTTTGTGCATACGCCGGATAACCTTGAGGCCCCGGAACTCGCGCGACGCCTGCATTCGCGGCTTATCGAACGCTGTTCACTCTCACCTCTCGCGCCCTTTGCCGGGGAGAGTCAGGCTCGCCTGTTCTAAGCCGTTTCGCGTGTCGTCCGCTTATCCATCCACTCGCTGGCTTTCCCTTCAATGCATTTCGTCTTCCACCAGCTCGTCCTCGGGTAGCGCGACGAGGTGTTGCGAGAGTTGCTTGAACTCCTTGTGCAATTCGATACCCCGACGTGCCCGGAGATTGCGCTGGGCGGCGGTGCGGGAGCGCTGCTCGTGTTCGGTGACTTGCATGCTCATGAAGATGTCGAGGAGTTCCGTCTTCAGGGAAGATAACCGTTCGACATTGCGCATGATCGACTCTCCTGTCTGCAGTGAATGTGCCGGCATCAGGGACGCTGCGCGACACTGCAATTTTTACTATACCTCACTTGACAGAATGATGACGGCGTGTGTCGAAGGCCACAACGCTGTGTTAACGCTAGGGAAAGCGACGGCTGATCGGTGCCACCGGCCGGGGCGGTGCCCAACCCGGGTCGGCTTGGGGCATACTAGGCAATGGATTCGCCATCGTTTTCCGCCGTCCCGCTTGTTACGTGGCGGACGGCCTGACTGCAAGGAGCGTCACGTGAGCCGTGCCCTGTTCGATGAGATGAGACGACGCATGGAGCATTTTCGTCGCTCCGAACAGAAGGTCGCGCGTTTCGTGCTGCGCCATCCCGAAGATGTTATCCACATGCGCATCGTCGACCTGGCGACCGAAGCCAAGGTCAGCGAGCCCACGGTGGTGCGCTTCTGCCGGGCGCTGGGTTGCAATGGCTTTCAGGACTTCAAGCTGCAGCTGGCCCAGATGCTGGCCACGGGCAGTCAGTTCGCCCAGTTCTCGATGAGCGACAGCGACTCGGTGGCGGAGTTTTCCCACAGCATCTTCGATTCCACCGTGGGGACCCTGCTGTCGGTGCGTGACCGTCTCGACAACGAGGCCCTCGGCCAGGCGATCAATGCCCTGGCAATGGCCAACCGGGTGGAATTCTACGGGTATGGCGCCTCGGGGGCGGTGGCCTTCGATGCCCAGCACAAGTTCTTCCGCCTGCAGATCTCCACGGCTGCCCACGCCGATCCGCACATGCAGAACATGTCGGCGGTGACCCTCAAGGAGGGCGACGTGGTGGTGGCGATCTCCCAGACCGGCCGCACGCGTGCCCTGGTGGCCAGTGTGCGCCTGGCCCGCGAGGCAGGCGCCACGGTGATCGGCCTGTGCCCCAGCGGCTCGCCGCTGGCCGAGGAAGTCACCCTGCCGCTCTATATCGATGTCCATGAGGATACCGAGATCTACACCCCCATGAGTTCGCGGATCGCCCATCTGGTGCTGATCGACGTGCTGGCGGTGGGGGTCGCCAAGACGCGCGGGCCACGGCTCGCCGAGCAGCTCAAGGAAGTGAAGAAGAGCCTCACGCCGCTGCGCTTCCCCGAGCCACAGCGCAAGCCCTGAGCCCGCCCGGTGGGGCGATATGCTAAGCTGAGCGCTCATTTTCGACTCGGCAATCGCTTCCCGCTATGGACGACGTCACGGCCATCCTCGATCACCTCAACACCGCCCAGCGCGAGGCCGTCAGCGCCCCCCAGGGCAACATGCTGGTGCTGGCAGGGGCCGGCTCGGGCAAGACCCGAGTGCTGGTCCATCGCATCGCCTGGCTGATGCAGGCCGAGGGGCTCTCGCCCTATGCCGTGCTCGCCGTGACCTTCACCAACAAGGCGGCCCGCGAGATGCGCACCCGCCTGGAGGCATTGCTCGGCCTCTCGCTGCGCCATGTGTGGGTCGGCACCTTCCACTCCATCGCCCACCGCTTGCTGAGAACCCACTGGCAGGACGCGCGGCTGCCCCAGCATTTCCAGATCATCGACTCCGACGACCAGCTGCGCCTGATCAAGCGTCTGCTCAAGGACTACCGCATCGATGACGAGCGCTTCCCGCCGCGCCAGGTGCAGTCGTTCATTTCCGGCTGCAAGGAGGAAGGGCTGCGTCCTCACCAGGTCGACGCCCATGGCGATGCCTATCTCGGCCAGATGGTCGAGCTTTACGAGCGTTACCAGCTGACCTGCGATCGCGGTGGCCTGGTCGATTTCGGCGAGCTGCTGCTCAGAAGCCTGGAACTGTTGCGCGACAACCCGGCGCTGCTCGCCCACTACCAGGAGCGCTTCGGGCATATGCTGGTCGACGAGTTCCAGGACACCAACACCCTGCAGTACGCCTGGCTCAAGCTGCTCTCCGGCATGCGCACGCCGATGACCGTGGTCGGTGACGACGACCAGTCGATCTATGGCTGGCGCGGCGCGCGGGTGGAGAACATCCGCCGCTTCGAGCAGGAGTTCACCGACACCCGCACCGTGCGCCTGGAGCAGAACTACCGCTCGACCAGCGCCATCCTCGATGCCGCCAATGCCTTGATCAGCCACAACGCCGGGCGCATGGGCAAGGAGCTGTGGACCGACGACAGCCGTGGCGAACCGATCTCGCTGTATGCCGGCTTCAACGACCTCGACGAGGCGCGCTTCATCGTCGACACCATCAAGGAACGCGTCGATGAGGGCCATATGCGTCGCGAGATCGCCATCCTCTATCGCTCCAATGCCCAGTCCCGGGTGATCGAGGAAACGCTGATCCGCCAGGGCGTGCCTTACCGCATCTACGGCGGCCAGCGTTTCTACGAACGCCTGGAGATAAAGAACGCACTGGCCTACCTGCGCCTGCTGCTCAACCGGGACGATGACGCCTCGCTCGAGCGAGTGATCAACGTGCCGGCCCGTGGCATCGGCACCCGCACCGTGGAGATCCTGCGCACCCGGGCTCGCCAGACCAGCGTCTCGCTGTGGCAGGCGCTGCATGATGCCCTGCTCGATGCCTCGCTCAAGGGCCGCGCCGCCTCGACGACCAAGGCCTTCGCCGACCTCATCGAGCGCCTCGACAACGATACTGCTGGCCTGCCGCTCGACGAGATCATCGATCACGTCATGGCCCAGACGGGGCTGATCGAGCACCATCGCAACGAGAAGGGCGAGAAGGGCAGCAATAGGGGAGAGATGCGCGTCGAGAACCTCGAGGAACTGGTCACGGCCGCCAAGGCCTTTACTCAGGGTGATGTGTTCGAACCGCCGGTGGCCGGCGAGGGCGTGGTGGCGCTGGAGGCCTTCCTGGCCGAAGCGGCGCTCAATGCCGGCGATCACGAGGCCGAGGACTTCGAGGACGGCGTGCAGCTGATGACCCTGCACTCCGCCAAGGGGCTGGAGTTCCCGGTGGTCTTCATCGCGGGCGTCGAGGAGGGGCTCTTTCCCCACCGGATGTCGATGGAGGAACCGGGCCGCCTCGAGGAGGAGCGCCGGCTGTGCTACGTGGGCCTGACCCGCGCCATGCGCAAGCTCTACCTTACCCATGCCGAGCTCAGGCGCCTTCATGGCAAGGAGACCTTTCAGCGTCCCTCGCGCTTCCTGCGTGAAATTCCCGCGGAATTTCTCGAAGAGGTCCGCCTGCGCGGCCAGATCTCGCGTCCGGTGACGGCGTCACGTCCCAATCCCGGCTGGCATCAGGGCTCGGTCAACGGCGGCGCTACGCTGCCATTGCTCTCGCTGGGCCAGCGGGTCAGCCATCCGGTGTTCGGCGAGGGGGTGATTCTCAACGCCGAGGGCGAGGGCGAACGGGCCCGGGTGCAGGTCAGCTTCGAGGGCGAGGGCGACAAGTGGCTGGTGCTGGGATTCGCCAAGCTGACACCGCTGTGAAGGAAGGCGCTGTGAACGGAGAAACGGCATGTTGAAGAAATGGTTTCCCGAGCTGATGGACCAATGGTCGGCGCTTTCCGGCTATCAGCGTTTCGAGCGGTTGGTATCGCTGGTCCTCACCATGGCGATCGGTGTCGTGGTGCTGGTGGCCATTTATTATCTAGTCCGCCATGTCATCGTGCTGCTGTTCCTGCAGACGCGTGATCCGTTCGACTATCGCGTTTTCCAGGCGGTTTTCGATATGATCTTGACGGTACTGATCGCCATGGAATTCAACAATTCCATCGTGCGGACCATGGAAGGGCGTGGCAGCTTCATTCAGGTCGAGATCGTGGTATTGATCGCCGTCATGGCGCTGGTCCGGAAGTTCATGGTCATGGACCTGGAAAGCATCGACCCTTGGATGATCGCCGCCCTGTCGGCGGCCGTGCTGGCGCTGGGCATCAGCTATTACCTGATCCGGCTCGGCAACAAGACCTCGCGCTGAATCGTCCCTCCCGATTCCGCGCTAACGGCGCCCTGCGATGCGCCCAGCAAACAAACGATACGGAGTCACGCCCATGCAACGACGCAAGTTTCTCAAGACCATCGGCGTCAGTGCCGCCGCCGGCGTTACGGCGCCCTTCGTCACCACGGCGAGCGCCCAGGAAACCATCACCTGGAACATGGTGACCTCCTGGCCCACCAACTTTCCCGCCCTCGGCACCGGTGCCAACGACTTCGCCGAGCGCATCGAGAAGCTCTCCAACGGCCGCATGCGCATCCGCGTGCACGGCGCCGGCGAGCTGGTGCCGCCGCTCGAGGTCTTCGATGCGGTGTCGGCCGGCACCGCCGAAATGGGCCATTCCGCTTCCTACTACTGGCGTGGCAAGGTGGCCGCCTCGCAGTTCTTCACCGCCGTGCCCTTCGGCATGACCACCACCGAAACCAACGCCTGGCTCTACTACGGCGATGGTCAGGCGCTGTGGGACGAGGTCTATGCCAGGCACAACCTCAAGCCCTTCGCGGTAGGCAACACCGGCACCCAGATGGGCGGCTGGTTCAAGAAGGAAATCACTTCGCTGGAGGACATGCAGGGCCTCAAGCTGCGCCTGCCGGGTCTGGCCGGCGAGGCGATGAACGGCATCGGCGTGACCACGGTCAACATGCCCGGCGGCGAGATCTTCACCTCCATGCAGACCGGCGTGCTGGACGCCGCCGACTGGGTCGGTCCCTACAACGACCTGGCCTTCGGCCTGCATCAGGTGGCCAAGTACTATTACACCTCGGTGTGGAACGAGCCGAGTGCCATCCTCGAGGGTACCATCAACCTGGACGCCTGGAACGCCCTGCCGGACGATCTCAAGGACGTGGTCACCGAGGCGGCGCGGGCCTCCAACCTGGCCATGATCAGCGAGTTCGCCTATCGCAACGCCGAGGCGCTGGAAACCCTGGTCAGCGAGCATGGCGTCGAACTGCGCACCTTCCCCGAGGAGGTCATGGAAGCGCTCTATGCGTCCTCGATGGACGTGCTCCGAAAGCAGGTCGAGGACGATGAGGAGTCCAGGAAGGTCTACGCGTCCTACCAGGCGTTCCAGCAGCGGGTACGACCGTTCACCGATGTCGGCGAATATGCCTACCTGAAGGCGCGCGACAGCGTGGGTGCCGGTCGCTGAGGCGCGAGCGCCGGTAACGGGGGATCGTTCGTTCAGCTTGCCTTGCGAACCGCGCGAATTCGCCCGTTGTCGTCGAGCGCGACCATCACGAAGCGGGCCTCGGTGACCTTGTAGAGCTCCCCGGGGTCGCGTTCGTGGGGCGGCCGGATCCAGACCTCGACATCGACCTTTATCGAGCTGTGGCCGATTTCGCGCACCTCGGTGAAGATATTGACCATGGACCCCACGCGTACCGGGCAGAGGAAATCCATCGCCTCGATGGCCACGGTGGCGGTGCGGCCCACGGCCTCGCGCCCGGCGGCCAGTTCGGCGGCCTGGTCCATATGGGCGACCAGCCAGCCGCCGGCGATGTCGTTATGCAGGTTGGCGTCCTGGCGGCTGGCCAGCAGCTTGAGGGTCAACTGACCGCGCGGCGCGGGGCTATCATCGAGTTCGGTCATCGGGAGGTCCCTCTTGTTGTTGTGAGTGTCGGGCGTTCGGCGACATGGTAGCCGTTGCGCCGGCTGCGCCACCAGCCTTGCGACATCATGACTCGGTCTGTCGGTTTCAGAGGTACGGTTTCAGGGAGGCAGCATGCGAACCATAGCAAGTCGCTGGCGGCTGAGGCTCGTCGGCATGCTGCTAGCAGCCTGGCTGCCCCTGGCGAGTGCCGGCGAGGTCGTCGGTACGCTCGGCGCCATTGGCTCGGACACCCTGGCGGGGTTGATGCTGCGTTGGGGGGAACAGCTCACCGAGCGCCACCCGGGGGTCCGGCTGCAGCTGCAGGCCAGTGGCTCGGCCAGCGCGCCGCCGGCCCTGATCGCCGGCACGACCCGGTTGGGGCCGATGTCGCGGCCCATGACCGATGACGAGCGGCGTCATTTCACCGAGCGTCACGGCTACCCACCGACCGAGATTGAGGTCGCCCGCGACGCCCTGGTGGTGGTGGTGCATCGTCACAATCCGCTGGCGTCGTTGAGCCTTGCCACCGTGGATGCCATCTTCTCCGAGACGCGGCGCTGCGGCGGGGAGCGCGACATCACCCACTGGCGCCAGCTGGGCGTCGCTCAACCGGCGGGGCGCATCGCACTGCAGGGGCGCAATGCCGCCTCGGGGACTCATGGGCTGTTCCGGCGCCGTGCCCTGTGCGACGGCCATTTTCGCGTGCGTATCGATGAGCATCCCGGCTCGGCCGCCGTCGTCGAGGCCGTGGCGTCCTCGTGGTCGGCCATGGGTTATGCGGGCCTCAACCACCTGACCCCGGGCATTCGCGCGCTGGCCCTGCGTGATGATCAGGGTCGCGAGGTCGCCCCGCAGCCGGCGCAGGTGCGCTCGGGGGCGTATCCGCTGGCGCGTACCCTGTACCTCTACGCCAATCTGCCGCCGGGGGAGACCCTGCCGAGCCCTGAACGGGCGCTGGTCGAGCAGATCCTCTCGGCCGAGGGACAGGCAACGGTGGCCGAGCTGGGATTCGTCACGCTCCCCGAGGCGACCCTGACCACCCAGCGTCGCCAGCTGGGGCTGGAGAGCGGCGGGTGATGCTGTCACGACCCGGCCATGCGGTTGTCGTATCGTCAAGTTGCCACTTTGCGGGGCGACAACCATGAGGGATGCACTCCCGCCAAGGCGCTATCGGCCGCGCCTGCGCCAAGGCATCGATCGCCTGGCGACGGCCCTGATTACCGCCGGCGGGATCGGGGTGATCGTCGCGGTCCTGGGGATCGGCGTGTTCCTGGCGGTCGAGGTCGTGCCCTTGTTCTGGGCGTCCGGCGTGGCCGAAACGGTGACTCCCGATGCGCTCTGGTTGCCCCAGACCTATGCGGGCCTCGACACGGCGGAATTTCGCTGGCAGCCCGCTGCCACCACGCCGGACGAGCCCCCGCGCTACAGTATGGCACCGCTGGCCTGGGGGACGCTCAAGGCGGCGTTGTGGGCGCTGGTCATCGCAGTGCCGCTGGCACTGGGGGCGGCGATCCACTCGGCCATGTACATGCCGCGGCGCCTGCGCAGCCGCCTCAAGCCGACCCTGGAGCTGATGGAGGCGCTGCCCGGCGTGGTGCTCGGTTTCATCGCCGGGCTGGTGCTGGCGCCCTGGGTGGAGCGTCACCTGGCCGGCGCCTTCGCCTTGGTGCTGGTGATGATTCCCGGCCTGTTCGCCGCGGGAATGCTCCGCGCGCGCCTGCCGAAGGCGTGGCGCGAGCGCTTGCCGCTGGGCTGGGCTGGTCTCTGGCTTATGCCTTGGTTGCTGCTGCTGGGCGTGGCGGCGATCGAGCTGGCGCCATGGCTGGAGGCGCGCTGGTTCGATGCAGACCTGCGCGGTTGGCTGGCGACCCGCTTCGGTCTCGACTATGCCAGCCGCAATGCGCTGATCGTCGGCCTGGCCATGGGCATCGCCGTGATGCCGAGCATCTATGCGCTGGCCGAGGATGCCCTCTCTGGCGTCCCGTCGAGCCTCGCCGAGGGGGCCGAGGCGTTGGGCGCCACGCGCTGGCAGGCGCTGTGGCGCGTGGTGCTGCCGGCCGCCAGCCCCGGCGTGCTGTCGGCGGTGATGATCGGTGCCGGCCGCGCCGTGGGCGAGACCATGATCGTACTGATGGCCAGTGGCAATACCGCGCTGATGAACCTGAGCCCCCTCGAGGGGATGCGCTCCCTGGCCGCCAGCATCGCCATCGAGCTGCCCGAGGCGGCCCCCGGCGGTACCCACTATCGCTTGCTGTTGATGGCCGCGCTGTTGCTGTTCGTCTTCACCTTCCTGGTCAACACCCTCGCCGAAGTAGTGCGCACCCGCTTGCGGCGGCGTTACCGCCGCCTGGGAGGCGCCTGAGATGGGGGTGTCGCGGCGGCACTGGTTCGGGCGTGGCGAAGGCCCCTGGCCCTGGTTGACGGCTGGGAGCGTGGCGATCTCGCTGTTGATGCTGGGGGCGCTGCTGCTCCTGCTGGCGGTGCGTGGCCTCGGCCACTTCTGGCCCGCTCCGGTGACGCTTGTCGAGCTGGAGGACGGCAGCCGCTTCGCGGGCACGGCGGTGAAGGAGGCTCCGTTGCCGGGTGGCGAGGGTGACGAGCGGCTCTATCACACCGCCAATCGCGACCTGGCGGGCAGCCCCTGGACCTGGGTGGACGTAGACGCCATCGAGGCCGAGCGTCACCCCGACGATCTGGTGGTGCTGGAGCGTCAACGCTGGGGGGCCTTTCACGGTCGCCTGGTGGCGCTACGAGGCGGTGGTGATGGGTCGGAAGGGCAAGGGGAGAAACGTCGAGAAGACGCCCTGGTCGAGGGAGAGGCCGCCTGGCAGCGGCTTGTAGCGCGCCTCGCTGAACTTGAGGCCTTGCGCGACGAGCTGGCCAGGCTGCGCGACGACACCATCCTGCCGCTGGCGGCGCGCCTTGCCGACGGTGGCAACGTCGCGCTTGCCGACGAGCTCGCTCTCGCCGAAGCGCGGTTGCGCGATCTCGAGGCGGCCATGGCCAGTGGGGAAGTGCTGCTGGAAAGCGTTGACGGGAAACGCATATGGCAGCCGATCGAGGGCATCGTGCGGGCCCGGCGGCCCAATGCGATGTCGGCCTCCGACAAGCTTACGGCCTGGGGGCAGGGCGTGTGGCGCTTTCTCGCCGAAGGACCACGGGCGGCCAACAGTGCCGGCGGCGTCTGGCCGGCGATCTTCGGCACCGTGCTGATGGTGCTGTTGATGTCGGTGCTGGTCACGCCCTTCGGCGTGCTGGCGGCGATCTATCTCAACGAAGTCGCCCATCAGGGGCGCATGACCCGCCTGGTGAGGATCGCCGTGCGCAACCTGGCCGGGGTGCCGTCCATCGTGTATGGCGTCTTCGGGCTGGGGGTCTTCGTTTACGGGATCGGTGGCTCGCTGGATGCATGGTTCTTCGCCGACACCCTGCCGTCACCCACCTTCGGTACCGGCGGGCTGCTGTGGGCCTCGCTGACCCTGGCGCTGCTGACGCTTCCGGTGGTGATCGTGGCCACCGAGGAGGGGCTGGCGCGGATTCCCGACCATCAGCGCGAAGGCGCCCTTGCGCTGGGCGCCACGCGGCTGGAGATGCTCACTCGGGTGGTGCTGCCGATGGCGATGCCGGCAATGCTCACCGGGCTGATCCTGGCCGTGGCGCGCGCCGCCGGCGAAGTGGCGCCGCTGATGCTCGTAGGGGTGGCCAAGCTGGCGCCTCAGGTGCCGGTGGACGGCGACTTTCCCTTCCTGCATCTTGAGAGGAAGTTCATGCATCTGGGGTATCACATCTATGATACGGCGTTTCACGGCAGTGATGTGCAGGCGGCGCTGCCCCTGGTGTATGCCACGGCCCTGTTGTTGGTGCTGGTGATCCTGGGGCTTAACCTGACTGCAATAATTCTGCGTCATCATTTGAGGTCGCGTCATGGCAGGCTACTGCATCATTGATTCGTGACCGGGCCAGGGAGAGTTGCTGAATGTCCGTATTGATGCCGCCCGCAACGACCTCCTCGGGGACGATCCTTGCCTTCAAGCGCGAGGCGAGTTGCCTGGAGATCGAGGGGCTGTGCCTGGCCTATGGCGACAAGCCGGCGCTGCGCGACCTGACGCTGCGGGTGCCGAGGCATCGCGTGACGGCGTTCATCGGACCTTCCGGGTGCGGCAAGTCGACGCTGCTGCGCGCGCTCAATCGCCTCCATGATCTCAACGAGGATGTCGTTCGCCAGGGCCGGATACGGCTTGAAGGCAGCGATATCCATGGCCCGGAGATGGACGTGGCCCAACTGCGCCGACGCGTGGGAATGGTGTTCCAGGCGCCCAATCCCTTCCCCATGTCGATCTACGACAACGTCGCCTTCGGCCTGCGCCTGCAGGGGGGGCTGCGCAAGCGTCAGCTCGATGATGCGGTGGAGGAGGCCCTGACCTCGGCGGCGCTCTGGGAGGAAGTCAAGGATCGCCTGCGCGCGTCGGCCTGGACGCTGTCCGGCGGCCAGCAGCAGCGTCTGGTGATCGCCCGGACTTTGGCGGTGGGCCCCGATGTGCTGCTGCTCGACGAGCCGGCCTCGGCCCTCGACCCGATCTCGACGCTGAAGATCGAGGAGCTGATCCGCAATCTCAAGTCGAGCCTCACCCTGGTGCTCGTCACCCACAACATGCAGCAGGCGGCGAGGGTGTCCGATTACACCGCCTTTCTTCAGCAAGGCGAACTGGTGGAGTACGGTCCCACCGACAGCCTTTTCACCAATCCGCGCCTCAGGCGCACCGAGAATTACATTACCGGGCGCACGGCCTGACCGGCCGTCCCCCAAGGAGAATCACCATGGATATCACCAGCGAAAGTCACAGCCAGCATATCTCCCGCCAGTTCAATCATGAGCTCGAGGAGCTCAAGACGCATCTGATGGCGATGGGCGGCCTGGTGGAAAAGCAGGTGCAGGACGCCGTGGGCGCCCTGCTCGAAAGCGATTCCCACCTGGCCGAGCGGGTGGTCGAGAATGATCGTGCCGTCAACGACATGCAGATCAAGATCGACGAGGAGTGCACCCAGGTGCTGGCACGCCGCCAGCCTACCGCGTCGGACCTGCGCCTGGTGCTGGCGGTGATCCGCGCCGCCTCCGACCTGGAGCGCATCGGCGACGAGGCGAGCAAGATAGCGCGCAACGCCATCGAGCTGATCAGTGCCGATACCGGGCATCGCGGGTTCGTCGAGGTGCGCATGATCAGCGAGCATGTGCGTCGCATGGTGCGCGATGCGCTGACCTCGTTCGCCCGCCTGGACACCGAACTCGCGCTCAAGCTCGTGCACGAGGACGACGAGGTGGACAGCGAATACGGCAGCGCCATGCGCTCGCTGATGACCTTCATGATGGAAGATGCCCGGTCGATTTCCTCGGTGCTCAGCGTCATGTGGATCCTGCGGGCGCTCGAGCGCATCGGCGACCATGCCAACAACCTGGCCGAGTACGTGGTCTATCTGGTCAAGGGGCTCGACATCCGGCATACCGACCCCGGCGACCTCGACGAGCATTCGATCGTCACTCGCAAGCGTTAAGCGTCGGCAGGGATTGCACGTCGGCCATTCTTGGCCGTCAATAACGCAGGCCATCGCCCCGTGGTGATGGCCTGCGTCGTTTTCGCGAGGAGTTGCCCATGCTCAATGCCTTCACGGCCCTGTCACGCGGTACCCGGCTGGTCTATACGCCGGGCCTGCGTCGTTACGTCTTCCTGCCGATCCTGGTCAACCTGGTGGTCTACGCCGCGATGCTCGGCTACGTGGTGGCGAACTTCGGCGGCTGGCTGGATGGCTGGATGGCCATGGTCCCCGGCTGGCTGGAGTGGCTTTCCTGGCTGATCTGGCCGTTGTTCGTGATCAGCCTGGTGCTGATCGTCTTCTTCACCTTCACCCTGGTTACCCATCTGATCGCGGCGCCGTTCTACGGGTTTCTGGCCGCAAAGGTCGAGGCCCAGGTGACCGGCCGCCCGCCCGCGGACGATCGCGGCCTGTTCAGGACCGGCGTCGATGCCGTGGGGCGCGAACTGGTCAAGCTGGCCTACATCCTGCCGCGCATGGCGGTGCTGTTCGTGATCAGCTGGATTCCGGTGGTCAACCTGGCCGCGCCGCTGCTGTGGCTGGTCTTCTCGGCGTGGATCATGGCCATCACCTATCTCGACTACCCCATGGACAACAATCTGGTGAGTTTTCGGGACATGCGTCGTCGGCTCTCGTCGCGGCGCTGGCCAACGCTGACCTTCGGCGGCTGGGTCACGCTGATCACCTGGATCCCCCTGGCCAATCTGTTTTTGTTGCCCGGCGCGGTGGCCGGCGCCGTCCTGATGTGGGACCGCCATTACCGGGACCTGTTGCCAGCCCACGTCCCGTCCTGAGTGGGTGTCAGGCCTGACGCGCCTCGGCCTCGGGGCGAAGCAGGCGCGCCGCCGGAAATAGGCAGCGGAAACGCGCGCCCTGGCCGGGCCGGGAGTCGATCTGAAGGCGGGCGTCGTGGCGCAGCAGCACGTGCTTGACGATGGCCAGCCCCAGGCCGGTGCCGCCGGTGGCGGTGCTGCGCCCCTTGTCGACCCGGTAAAAGCGCTCGGTGAGGCGCGGCAGATGCACCGGATCGATGCCTTCGCCGTCATCCGCGACCTCCAGGCAGGCGCCGTACAGGTGAGGCGTCCAGCGTAGGGTAATGCAGCGCCCCTCGCCGGCGTAGCGCACGGCGTTGTAGGCCAGGTTGGACACCGCGCTGCGAATCTCCTGTTCGCTGCCGATCAGATCGCTGGCCTCGTCGATCGCCACGACGATTCGCTGGCGTCCGCCGGACAGCGCCTCGGCATCGCGGCGCACGCTCTCCAGCAGGTCCGGAATGACCAGGCGCACATGGTCCTCGCCGCCCTGGTCGATCTCCAGCCGCGACAGCAGCAGCAGGTCATCGACCAGGTTCTGCATGCGGGCGGCCTGTTCCTGCATCTGGTCGACCCCGCGCGCCAGGCGCGGTGACAGGCGCGCGGCGCTGTCATGGGCGAGATAGGTGCCGAAGGTTTCCAGGTAGCCGGTGAGCACGGTCAGCGGGGTGCGCAGCTCGTGCGAGACATTGGCCACGAAGTCGCGGCGCATCTGCTCCAGGCGATGCAGGCGGGTGATATCGCGCGCCATGACCAGCCGTTCGTCGTCGCCGTAGAGGGTGATCTGGAACTGCAGGATCAAGCGTTCGTCGATCGGCGAGGAGAGCGTCAGCGGCTCGCGATAGTCGCGCGCATGGAAATAGTCGATGAAGCGCGGGTCGCGCAGCAGGTTGGTGATGTGTTGGCCGCGATCATGGGCGGCCTTGAGGCCGAGCATGCGCTCCGCCGCGCTGTTCCACCATTCCAGATCGCCGTGGCGGTCGAGCATCACCACGCTGTCGCGCATCGCCTCGGACGATTCCTGTATGCGCTGCAGGATATTGCGCAACCGTTGCTGGGTGAGGCGCTGGCCCTTCTGGTAGCGGTAGAGACGGTCGAACAGCTCACCCCACAGGCCGCTAGCGGCGGGAGGTTCCGATTGCGGATTGCGGGTCATCCAGCGGTGCAGGGCGTGCAACTGGCGAAGATGATGGAACAGACCCAGGCCAATGCCCGCCGCCAAGCCGAGGCCCGGGGCCGACAACGGCCAACCGACCAGCGCACCGAGGGCAGCGAGCAGCGCGAGGCGCCAGAGTTCGCGTCTCCAGAGGCGCACGTCAACCCTTGGCGGAGAACCGGTAGCCGGTGCCACGCACGGTCTGGATCAGATGGTGGTGGGCATCGCCCAGCGCCTTGCGCAGGCGACGAATGTGCACATCCACGGTACGCTCCTCGACATAGACATTTCCCCCCCACACCTGGTCGAGCAGCTGGCCGCGGGTATAGGCGCGCTCCTGGTGGGTCATGAAGAACTGCAGCAGGCGATATTCGGTGGGGCCCATTTCCAGCGACTTGCCCTCGATGCTGACGCGATGACTGACCGGGTCGAGCATCAGGCCCTCGATTTCCACCGGATCTTCCACGCCTCGCGGCGTGGCGCGCCGCAGCACGGCCTTCAGGCGTGCCACCAATTCCCGTGGCGAGAAGGGCTTGGTGATGTAATCATCCGCGCCGGCTTCGAGCCCCTGGATCTTGTTGTCCTCTTCGCCCTTGGCGGTGAGCATGATGATCGGAATCTCGGCGGTGGTTTCCTCACGCTTGAGGCGCCTGGCCAGCTCGATGCCGCTGGTGCCGGGCATCATCCAGTCGAGCAGCACCAGGTCGGGTTGATGGTCGACGACCATGGCGTGGGCGGCCTGGGCATCGCCGGCCTCTAGGACATGATAATCGGCCATCTCCAGCGCCACGGCGATCATCTCGCGGATCGACGCTTCATCATCGACAATCAGAACGGTCTTGGCGGTCATCCGGAAGCCTCGCGGTCAATGACGGGACGATGACGATGACAACACGCTGTTGTGACAATACCGTGACAGGGGGCGGCTGTCTTGTTCAGTGTCGCGGCCCATCACCCGCCGTTGACGCCCGGCCAGAGGCTCAGTGCGATGCCGGCGAACAGCACCAGCCCCGACCAGTGGTTGTTCAGAAAGGCCTGGAAGCAGCGGTCACGGTCGCGCTTGCGGATCAGCACCTGCTGGTGCACGAAGGTCGCCGCCATCGCCCCCAGGCCCAGCCAGAAGAAGATCCCCAGGCCCAGACGCAGTCCGACCCAGGCGAGCACCGCCAGGGTGAGGCCCTGCAACAAGCCGATCATCAGCCGGTCGGCCTGGCCGAACAGCACTGCGGTGGACTTGATGCCGATCTTCAGGTCGTCCTCGCGATCGACCATCGCGTATTCGGTGTCGTAGGCCACCGTCCAGGCGACATTGGCGACGAACAGCAGCCAGGCCTCGATGGGCACATGACCCAGCACCGCGCCGAAGGCCATGGGAATCGCCCAGGAAAAGGCGGCACCCAGAAATACCTGCGGCAGATGGGTGTAGCGCTTCATGAAGGGGTAGATGAAGGCCAGAATGACGCCGCCCACCGACAGCATGACCGTGAACAGGTTGGTGAAGCACACCAGCACGAAGGCCGCCATTACCAGGATCAGGAACAGCGCCTGGGCCTCCCCCTCGCTGATGCGGCCGGTGGCCAGGGGACGATTCTTGGTGCGCCTGACATGGCCGTCGAAGTGGCGATCGGCGTAGTCGTTGACCACACAGCCGGCGGCGCGCATCAGATAGACCCCGGCGATGAAGATCAACAGCAGTCGGCGCTCGGGAAGGCCCTGGGCGGCGACCCACAGCGCCCAGAGGGTCGGCCACATCAGCAGCCAGGTGCCGATGGGGCGGTCGAGGCGGGTCAGGTGCAGGAAGTCCGGCACCCGGGTCAGGCCCGTGGGGCGCATCAGGGTTGGGTCCATCTCATCCTCACGGAAGGCCGGTTTGAGGGGTAGAAAGAACACAGAGCCTAGCGCGAAGGCAGGCCCAGGTCATCCTGCATGGTGGTCAGAAAATATTCCTGCACCAGCACCGCGAAGCGGCCATGGCGACGCCCGTGGCTATCTTCACGACCCGACCCGAGACGAAATACCGAGCGGCGTCCCCAGGGACCGTCGCCCACCTGGAACGGCGGTGACGAGGCGGTGACCTCGATGGGGCTGCGCTCTAGCCCCGGCTGTTGAAACAGCCAGCTGCCCAGCGAGCGCTCCCCCAGGCGGTCGAGGCGCTGGCCACGCAATTGCTCGAGCGGCGCGACCGAACGCGCCACTACCCAAGGACATTCATCGAGGCACAGGGCGACCTCGCGACACCAGGCATAACGCTCGGGTGGCAGCCCCAGCGCCAGCGCCTCGTCGAGCGCGGGGCGGGCCAACTGCTGGCCGAGCAGCCGTACCCGGAAGCGCCGCTCGCCGCCGGCGGCGACCAGCCGAGAGGTGAGCGAGTCGCGCGAGGCGATCCACTGCCACCAGTCGGCGCTCATGGCCGGTCGCGCGGCCGCCAGCGGCCGCCAGCGCGGGGGCATACGCCACCGGCGCGAAGGGCAGGAAGCGGGGGGTTGGCCGTCGTACACCGGCAGGCTCCGCGTCGAATCGAGGGGCGGATAGTGTAACATGTTGTCCAGAAACGCTTCCCTGTCTCACCGCAGATACGCGGTCGGCCACGCACGAAACAAGTGCGCAAAGAAAGCGCGCGAAGCAATTGTGCGAATGAAGGAGTGCCATGAACGCCCCCCTGACCATCATCGGCTCCGGCATGGCCGGCATCGGCCTGCTCCGCCAATGGCGGGCGCTGGAAGCCGAGCGTCCGGTGACCCTGATCAGCGCCGACAGCGGCGACGATTACGCCAAGCCGCTGCTCTCGACCGGCTTTGCCAAGGGCCTCTCGCCGGCGAGGCTGGCGGCGGGCTCGGCACTCGACGTTGCCGACCGCCTCGGCGCCGTGGTGCGCACCCACGCCCGGGTCGATGCCATCGATCTCGACAGCCGCACGCTCCGGCTCGGCGAGGAGCGCTTGCCCTTCGGCGATCTGGTGCTGGCCACCGGCGCCGCGCCGACGCTACCGTTCGCCATTCCCTCACGGGTGGCGAGCCGGGTCTTCACCATCAACGATCTCGACGACTATCGCCGCTTCCATGCCGCTCTTGCGGCGCTCGGCCGGCCCGCACGGGTGGCGATCATCGGCGCGGGCCTGGTGGGATGCGAGTTCGCCAACGACCTGACGGCCGGGGGGCATGCGGTGAGCCTGGTCGCACCGGAAAGTGCCCCCCTGCCGCGCCTGCTGCCCGAACGGCTTGGCCGCGCGCTGGGTGAGGCCTTTCAGGCGGCGGGCATGCAGCTGTATTTCGGGCGTGGCCTGGCAGCGCTCGAGGAGGGCGGGGGACATGTCGGTGTGGCGCTGAGCGACACCAGCCGGCTCGAAGTCGACCTGGTGTTGGCGGCCACGGGGCTCACGCCGCGCTCGGCGCTGGCCGAGGCCGCAGGGCTCGCGGTCAGCGAGGCCGGTATCCACACCGACAACACGCTCGCGACCTCGGCCGAGGGCGTTTACGCACTGGGTGACGTGGCCTGCGTAGCGGGCGTCAACGCCATGTATGTCCAGCCGCTGCAGGCCAGCGCCAAGGCCCTGGCGCGGTCTCTGGCGGGGACGCCGACCGCGGTGACCTTCGGTGCCTGGCCGGTGGTGGTGAAGACGCCACTGTTGCCGGTAGTGGCCTATGCGCCGACGACGCCCCCCGCCCGCTGGCGGGTTGAAGGCGAGGGCTCGGACCTGACCGCCCTGGCCGAAGATGTAAACGGTCGTTTGATTGGTTTTGCCTTGACAGGACGCTGCGTGCGTCGGAAAGTCGAACTGGCGCGGCTCGCACCGCCATTGCTAGGCTAGTGACGTTGCGCTGCGTATCAAGTATGCGAAGATGCTGCCGATACCCCTTAATGACCGAGCGTCTCTTTGTCGCCGTCTCCTTGCCGCCAAGGAGTTGCTCGTTTCGTCAACAACCGATTCGTCAACAACAACAAAGGCGGTAATGACCGCCTTGCCATGCCAAACCAGGAGGGCTTATGCGTAAACCAGAACTCGCGGCGGCGATTGCCGAGCGTGCCGATCTTTCCAAGGACAAGGCGAGCCAGGTGCTCAACGTGATTCTCGACGAGATCACCGGCAGCGTCTCCCAGGGACAGGACGTCTCGCTGATCGGCTTCGGTACCTTCACCGTGCGCGAGCGAGCCGCACGCACCGGCAAGAATCCCCAGACCGGCGCGCCGTTGAACATTGCGGCCAGCAAGACCGTGGCCTTCAAGCCGGGCAAGGGCCTCAAGGACGCCGTCGCCAAGTAAGCGCTTCCCCGGCGCGACCCGCCGACCGGCGGGTCGCGAGACGATGCCTCCTTACCTGTCCCTGCGCGGGTGGAACCGACATGAAGCTGCGACTGATGCTCTGGCTACTGGGTCTGCTTCTCAAGCGAGCGCTGCGCCGCAAGCCACGCTTTCGCGAGATGCTCACCGAGATGCGCGGCCTGGACTGGGGGATCGCCACCGAGGATCTCGCCGTTGCACGCCACTATCGCATGTCGCCCCGCGGCATCCAGACCGGCCGCGGTCTGCCGGTAGATCTCGACCTGGAACTGCGCTTCGACGACGTCGATACCGCGGTCAGCGTGCTGAAGAAACCCACTCATCAGGCCTTTCTCGACGGCATGATGGCCGGCACCGTGCGCCTGGTCGGCGATTCCGGCGACCTGCAGAAGCTTCAGGAGTTGTTGAAGCAGCTCTGATCCCGGCGCGATGCCACCTCGGCCTGCGCGCTTTTGCAACGCCTTGGTCGTTCTTTCTCCCTCCTTCCGACGCGCTTTGGCCCATTCACGTGGTGTCTTGGCGTGCCGATGCGTGAGTCGGCAAGCGCGGGCGGTCGTCATTTGAGTTATACTAAAGTCTAACTTCTTCGGGGTGCATCACCCCAAGGACACGCATGCGCTTTCCGCTGCTTTCCGCGCCGCTGTCGCTGACGCTGCGGCGTCTCTGGACGCTCGACACCTTCGCCTATGCGCTGCGGGTCTTCGTGGCCTTCAGTGGTGCCCTGGCAGTGAGCGGTTGGCAGGACGACGTGACGCTGATGATGCCCTTGTTTCTGGGCATCATCGCCAGCGCCCTGGCGGAAACCGACGACAGCTGGCAGGGGCGGCTGCAGGCGGTCGGTGTCACCCTGGCGTGCTTCGCCGCCGCCTCGCTGAGCGTGCAATGGCTGTTTCCTCACCCCTGGCTGTTCGCGCCGGCACTGGTGCTGTCGACCTTCGTGATGATCATGCTCGGCGCGCTGGGTCCGCGCTACGCGACCATCAGTTTCGCCACCCTGATCCTCGCCATCTACTCGATGATCGCCCTCGAGCACCACGGGGGTGTCCCCGAGGAGGGCGCCTGGCGCCAGCCGCTGCTGTTGCTCTCCGGTGCGGCCTGGTACGGGCTGATCTCGGTGGTCTGGTGCGCGCTGTTCTCGCGCCAGCCGGTCAAGCAAAGCCTGGCGCGGGTCTATCGCCGGCTGGGGCGCTACCTGAGTCTCAAGGCGACGCTGTTCGAGCCGTTGCGCGGTCGCGATCTCGAAGCCACCCGGCTGGCCCTGGCCCATCGGAACGGCGAAGTGGTCGCCGCCCTTAACCAGGCCAAGGACGTGTTGTTCCAGCGTCTCGGCAGCCCGCGCGGCGACCGCCGGCTCGACCGCTACCTGCAGCTTTATTTCATCGCCCAGGATATCCACGAGCGGGCCAGTTCGTCGCATTCCCCCTACTCGTCATTGATCGAGGCGTTCTTTCATCACGATGTGCTCTTTCGCTGCCAGCGCTTGCTCGACCAGCAGGGCCACGCCTGCCGGCGGCTGGGCCGGGCGTTGCTGCTCAACCGCCCCTTCGAGCATGACCAGAGCGAGCAGGCGCTGGAAGACCTGCGAGCCTCGATCGACCACTTGCGGGCCCACCAGCAGCCCGAGTGGCAGGCGTTGATGCCGCCGCTGACGGCGCTCGCCGACAACCTCGCTACCCTGGAGGCGCAACTGGCCAGCGCCGAGCATCCCGAGGTGGCCACACCTCACGCCGATGCCAGCCTGCAAGACCGCTCCCTGCACGGCCCGCGGGATGCCTGGGCGCGCATCCGCGCCACCCTGACCCTGAGTTCGCCGACGCTGCGTCACGCACTGCGGCTGCCGATCGCATTGCTGGTGGGCTATGTCCTGATGCAGGTGTTTCATCCCACCCAGGGGTTCTGGATCCTGCTGACCACGCTGTTCGTCTGCCGGCCCAACTTCGCGGCGACCCAGCGCTATCTCGTCGAGCGCATTGCCGGGACGGTGTTGGGTCTGGTCGTGGGCTGGGCCTCGATCTCGCTGTTTCCCCAACCGATGGCCCAGTCGTTGATCGCCGTTGTCGCCGGCGTGGTGTTCTTCGCCAGCCGTCAGACCCACTATGTCATCGCCACGGCCGCGATCACCCTGCTGGTGATGTGTAGCTTCAATCAGGTGGGCGACGGCTTCGATCTAATCTGGCCCCGGCTGTTCGATACCCTGGTCGGCGTGCTGATCGCCGCCCTGGCAGTGCTGTGGATCCTGCCCGACTGGCAGGGACGGCGCTTGTATCGCCAGGCCGCGGCCTCGCTGGTCGGCCAGCGTCGCTACCTGGAGGAGATCATCCAGCAGTATGCGACCGGCAAGCAGGACGATCTCGCCTATCGGCTGGCGCGCCGCAATGCCCACAACGCCGATGCCGCGCTGTCGACCCTGCTGAGCAACATGCTTCACGAGCCGCGCCGCTATCAGGGCCACGACGTCGATGACGCCATGCGCTTCCTGGCGTTATCCCACACGCTGCTGGGGTATCTCTCGGCGCTGGGGGCCCACCGCCTGGCGAAGACCGACGACACGGTCCTAGATCAGGGCGGCGATCAGGGCGACGACCACTGCGAAGACCAGGGCGACACCGACGTGACCGCACTCGCCGAACGCGTGGCCGCGCTGTTGGGCCGGATGGCCGAGCACCTCCAGGCGCGCCGGCCGATCAGCGGGCTGGACGTTGAAGTGGCACGGCTACGCGAGGCGCTCGACGCGCCGGCGACCCGCCGGGCGGACGACGGCGAGACCTACTGGCCAATGCGTCACCAATTGCGTCTGATATGCCGCCAGCTGGAATTCCTTGGTGATGCGGCCAATCGCCTGGTCGCACCTGCTCAGCGCGATGGCCCGGAACAGGCCGCCGAGGCCTATACCTGACCGTAGCGGCCCGCCTGCTCGCCGAGCCAGCGGCGGATCAGCGGGCGGCTGGCCTCGGGATGCTGGGCGAGCAATGCCTCGGCTAATGGCGAGACCCGTGGCAGCAAGTCGGCGTCTCGTTCCAGGTCGGCGATCTTCATCTGCGCCAGGCCGGTCTGGCGAGTGCCCAGCACCTCGCCCGGCCCCCGCAGCTCCAGGTCCTTCTCGGCGATGCGAAAGCCATCGGTGGTGTCGCGCATTACGGCCAGGCGCTGTCGCGCATGGGCCGAGAGCGGACCACGATAGAGCAGCACGCAGAAACTCTCGGCGGAGCCGCGCCCGACCCGCCCGCGCAGCTGATGCAGCTGGGAGAGCCCCAGGCGTTCGGGGTTCTCGATGATCATCAGGCTGGCGTTGGGGACGTCCACCCCGACCTCGATCACCGTAGTGGCCACCAGCAGGTCCAGCTCGCCGGAGTGGAAGTCGGCCATGACCGCGGCCTTCTCGGCGGCCTTCATGCGCCCGTGGACCAGGCCGACCGCCAGTTCTGGCAGTGCCTCGACGAGCTCGTCGCGGGTCGCCTCGGCGGCCTGGCACTGCAGGGCCTCGGATTCCTCGATCAGCGTGCAGACCCAGTAGGCCTGGCGGCCCTCCGCGCAGGCATGGCGGATACGCGCCACCACGTCCGGGCGGCGCTCGTCGGGCATCGCCACCGTCTTGACCGGGGTGCGCCCCGGTGGCAGCTCGTCGATTACCGAGACATCCAGGTCGGCGTACGCGCTCATCGCCAGGGTGCGGGGAATCGGGGTGGCGGTCATCACCAGCTGGTGGGGCGTCAGGCCGCCGGCCTCGCCCTTCTCGCGCAGGGCCAGGCGCTGGTGGACGCCGAAGCGGTGCTGCTCGTCGATGATCGCCAGGCCCAGGCGCTGGAAGTGGACATCGCCCTGGAAGAGCGCATGGGTGCCCACGACCATGCGCACCCGACCATCCTGGATCGCCGCCTTGGTGTCCAGTCGCGCCTTGCCCTTGAGCTTGCCGGCGAGCCAGGCCACCTCGATGCCCAGCGGCTCGAACCAGTCACGAAAGGTGCGGTAGTGCTGCTCGGCGAGCAGCTCCGTCGGCGCCATCATCGCCGCCTGGCAATTGCCGGCCAGCGCCGACAGTGCCGCCATGGCCGCGACGACCGTCTTGCCCGAGCCGACATCGCCCTGCACCAGCCGCAGCATGGGAATCTCGCGGGCCAGGTCGACCCCGATCTCGTCGAGTACCCGGCGCTGGGCGCCCGTCAGGGCGAAGGGCAACTGGGTCAGGAAGCGGGCCTGGAGGTTGCGCCCGCTGGGCAGCGGCGGGGCGCCGTCCTGCTGGATGTGGCGGCGCACCTCACGCAGGCTCAGCCGGTGGGCGAGCAGCTCCTCCAGCGCCAGGCGACGGCTGGCGGGGTGGCGGCCATCGGCGAGCCCGTCGGGGTCGGCATCCGGCGGCGGGCGATGCAGGGTGGTCAGGCAGGCATGGAGCTCGGGCAGGCCGAAACGTTCGCGCAGCGACGCGGGAATCCAGTCCGGCAGCGCCTCCGGCGCGCTCTCCAGGCGCGCCAGCGCCTGGTCGATCAGCGCCCTCAGCCGCGATTGATGAAGGCCCTCGGTGGTGGGATAGATCGGCGTGAGGTGGTCCTCCACCGGGGGGGCGTCGCTGCTCAGCAGGCGGTATTCAGGATGATAGAGCTCGAGCCCGGTGGCCCCGGCACGCGCCTCGCCGAAGGCCCGCACACGCGCCCCGGGGTGAAACTGCTGTTGCTGAACCGGCGAGAAATGAAAGAAGCGCAGGCTGAGGATGCCGCTGGCGTCGTGCATCCGCACCAGCAGGCTGCGGCGCCGGCCGCGGACTACCTCGCCGGCCACCACCTCGCCCTCGATCACGGCCTCATTCCCGGCACGCAGGGTGCCGATGGGCGTGATGCGGGTGCGGTCCTGATAGCGCAGCGGCAGATGGAACAGCAGGTCGGCGACGGTCTCCAGGCGCAGTCGCGCCAGCTTCAAGGCGAGTGCCTCGCCGACGCCCTTGAGGTCGGTGACGGGCGCGTCAAGCGAATTGAAGTCAGCGCTCATGCGGCTCCGGGATCGGCCTCGCGGCAGGCGTCGATCGCGTTGGTCAAGGCATCGATCGCCTTGGGGCGCGGGAAGCTGGCGCGCCAGGCGATGGCTACGGTCCGCGAGGGTGCCGGTGAGGTGAAGGGGCGGCTGATCAGCAGCCCGCTCTCGTAATGTCCGGTGCCGATCGCCGAGCGTGGCAGCACGGTGATGCCGAGCTTGGAGGCGACCATGTGGCGAATGGTTTCCAGCGAGCCCCCCTCGGCGGTGAGGGTGTTGGAGGGACTGGCGAGTTTGCGGCTGATGGCCGGGCAGGCCTCGAGGATCTGGTCGCGAAAACAGTGGCCCTCGCCCAGCAACAACAGGCGCTCGTCGAGCAGGTCTTCCTTGTCGACGCTGTCCCGCTCGGCCCAGGGATGATCGGCGGGCAGCAGGACCTCGAACGCTTCCTCGTAGAGCGGTTTGGTGACCACGTCGGTCTCGTTGAAGGGCAGGGCGACGATGATGGCGTCGAGCTCGCCGCTGCGCAACTTGCGACGCAGCGTACCGGTGAAGCCTTCCTCGATGTAGAGCGGCATCTGCGGGGCGCTGCGCGACAGCGCCGGCACCATGTAGGGAAACAGGTACGGCCCGATGGTATAGATGGCCCCCAGGCGCAGCGGGCTTGCCAACTGGTCGCGGCCGGCGCTGGCCAGCTCCTTGATGATGCTGCTCTGCTCCAGGACCCGTTGGGCCTGTTCGACGATCTTCTCGCCGAGCGGGGTGACCTGGACGGTCGATTTCGAACGCTCGAACAGTGCCACGCCCAGCTCCTCTTCGAGCTTCTTGACCGCGACCGACAGGGTCGGCTGGGACACGAAGCAGCGCTCCGCGGCACGT
Source organism: Halomonas sp. (assembly GCA_035581765.1). Lineage (GTDB taxonomy): Bacteria > Pseudomonadota > Gammaproteobacteria > Pseudomonadales > Halomonadaceae > Halomonas. The sequence continues at coordinate 24,728 of DATISN010000152.1, read as the reverse complement.
CCGAAGTGGTGTTCCTGGGCCAGTGTCACGATGTAGCGAAGTTCTGTTAGAGTCATCTTGGTGCCGGTGGGCGTCCTCTCGATCTGGGTATTGCCCCGAGGGGCAGGGCCGGTGCTAAGGATCAGGATAATGCCAATAGGGACTTTTTATCAGGGGGCGAGTGAAAGGTGAAGACGACAACTCTGATTCTGGGCTGTGGCGACATCGGCACAGTGCTGGGACGGCACCTGCGGGAAGCGGGACAGCGGGTCATCGGTGTGCGACGCAATGCCGCCGCCCTCAAGGGCAGCGGCATCGAGGCGGTTGCCGCCAATCTCGGCGAGGCGGCCGATGTGGCCAGCCTGCCGGATGCCGATGTGCTGGTCTACGTGGTCAGTGCCGACCGCTTCGACGAAGACGCCTATCGGGCCGCGTATCCGGAGGGCCTCAAGGCGGTGCTGGCGGAATATGCCGGCCGCAAGAAGCGCCCCAAACGAGTGCTGTTCGTCTCTTCCACCAGCGTCTATGCCCAGCAGGAGGGCGAGACGGTCGACGAAACCAGTCACATCGTGCCCTCGGGGTTCTCCGGCGCGCTGATGCGCGAAGCCGAAAAGGCGCTGGAGGAGCACGAATTGCCGGGGACGGTAGTGCGCTTTTCAGGGATCTACGGCCCGGGGCGCGACCGCTTGATTCGCCAGGTCAGCGAGGGGCGTATCGTGGCCGGCAGCCCGGTCATGTATTCCAACCGCATCCACCGCGACGACTGCGCCGGCGTGCTGGCCCATCTGATCGATATGACCCTGGCCAAGCGCCCCGTCGAGCCCCTTTACCTGGCGAGCGACTGCGAACCGGCGCCCCTGCACGAGGTGATGACCTGGCTTGCCAAGCAGCTCAAGGTCGCGTCCACGGCGACCATCCAGTCGCCGCTGCGTCGCCGTGCCAGTAAGCGCTGCGACAATTCCCGCCTGCTCGATAGCGGTTACGTGTTCCAGTATCCCAGCTATCGCGAAGGCTACGCCCAGGTGCTGCGTGAGGGCGGTTTTCTGCCTGCGCAGGCCTGAGGCTCAGGCCCGTTCGGTTCCTGAGCGGGCCAGTGTCGTATAGCGGCTGCCGCCGGGGCCGGTGGCCGAGCGGATCAGCTCGATCCGTCGATACGGCCAGTCGATGCGAAAGGCCGGCAGCTCGTGGGTATCCAGGTGCTCGGCACGCCGCAACAAGGTGAGATGCGGCACATAACCCGACGGCGCGCCCTCGAACCCGAGGGTGGCCAGCGCTTGCCATAGCCTGTCGTGGAGGCGCTGCAGCGCTGGGTCGGGTCGGGCTGCGCCGATCCAGACGATGCGCGGCGCACGAAAATATCCCCACCCATCCAGTGACCAGCAGCCGGGCGACACCGTCAGCCGTTCCACCCATTGCACCAGTGCCTCGAGGCGGGTGTGGCCCACCTCGCCGAGAAAGGCCAGCGTCAGGTGCAGGCAAACGTCGGGCATGCGCCGCCCGCCGCAGCGCGCCTGCGCCAGGTCCGCCAGTTCACCGAACCGCGTGCGCAGCTCGGGTGGCGGCGTCAGGGCCAGGAACAGCCGCATGCGGCCTAGTCGCCGAGGACCATGACGGCCTCGGCCTCCACCTGACTGCCCTTGGGCAGTGCCCTTACGCCCACCGCCGCTCGCGCCGGGAAGGGCATGGCGAAGAACTCCTCCATCACCCGATTGACGATGGCGAAGTTGTCGAGATCGACCAGGTAGAGGTTGAGCTTGACCACGTCCTGAAGGGTGCCGGCGGCTTCCTCGCACACGGCCTGCAGGTTGCGGAAGACCTGACGGGCCTGGGCCTCGATATCGCCTTCGACGAGGGTCATGGTGCTCGGGTCCAGGGGGATCTGACCGGACAGGTAGACGGTGTTGCCTGCCTTGATGGCCTGGGAATAGGGCCCGATGGCGGCGGGTGCCTTATCGGTATTGATGACGGCCTTGTTGCTCATCAGCGTTCTCCACGTGTGAGTATCAATCGTTATTAGGATGGGTTGCCGGTGGAAGAAAACCGCCCCATTGGCGTCGCGATGACGACACTGGGGCAGCAAAGAAGCTTTGAGTATCAGGTACCGAGGCGATTGATCCTGCCGACATTGGCCAGGTTGCGCAGGCGCTTGATGATCCTGGCCAGGTGAACCCGATCGTGCACCGCCAGGGTCAGGTGGACCGTGGCGAGGCGCGCGTCGCGCTCCTCGATGTCGATGCGCTCGATGTTGGCGCCGGCGCTGGTCACCAGTGCGGCGAGCTCGGCCACCAGGCCACGACGACTTTCCACTTCCAGGCGCAGGGCCACCGGGAAGTCCTCTTCTTCGATGTTTTTCGACCACTCCAGGGCAAAGAGTTTGTCCGGATCGTTACGCAGTTCCCCGAGATTTCGGCATTCGGTACGGTGTACCACGATGCCCTTGCCTGCCGAAAGATGTCCGATCACCGGGTCGCCGGGCAAAGGATGGCAGCAACGGGCAAACTTGATGACCATGCCTTCGGCGCCGCTGATGACGATGGGGCGTTGCGAGGCGTGGTTGGATACCGCGTGCTGGGGCAGTTCGCCATGGTGCAGGTCGATCAGCCGACGCGCCATCATGTGAGTCACCCGCGTCCCCATGCCGATCATCTCCAGCAGGGCGTCGAGATGCTTCAACGAAAGCTCCTCAAGCAGCATCTCGACCGGTTCCTTGGGCAGCTCTTCCAGGCTGGTCTCGAACTCTGCCAAGGCCTTGTTGAGCAGGCGACGCCCCAGTTGCACGGCCTCGGTATGTTGCTGGTGCTTAAGGGCGTGGCGGATCGCCGAGCGGGCCTTGGCCGTCATCACGAAGTTGAGCCAGCCCAGGTTGGGACGGCCTCCGGGCGCGGTAATGATCTCGAGCGTCTGGCCGCTCTCCAGCCGCGTGGAGAGGGGGGCCAGATGCCGGTCGATGCGACAGGCGATACAGCTGTTGCCGATATCGGTGTGCACGCTGTAGGCGAAGTCGACCACCGTGGCGCCCTGAGGCAGCTCCATGATGTCGCCTTTGGGCGTGAAAACGTAGATATCGTCGGGGAAAAGGTCATTCTTGACGTGTTCGATGAACTCCAGCGAATCCCCGGCGTGGCGCTGCATTTCGAGCAGCCCCTTGACCCAGGCGCGCGCCCGGGCATGACTGCCCTCGGCGATGGGATGCTGGGTCTGGCCCGCCTTATAGAGCCAGTGGGCGGCGATGCCGTTGTTGGCCATGGCTTCCATCTCGCGGGTGCGTATCTGCACCTCGATGGGCATGCCGCCACGACCGAACAGGGTGGTATGCAGGCTCTGGTAGCCATTGGCCTTGGGAATGGCGATGTAGTCCTTGAAGCGACCCGGGACCGGCTTGAACAGGTTATGCACGACGCCGAGGATGCGGTAGCAGCTGTCGACGTCCTCGGTGATGATGCGAAAGCCGAACACGTCCATGATCTCGGCGAAGGGCTTTCGCTGATCGCGCATCTTCTTGTAGATGGACAACAGGTGCTTCTGCCGGCCGATGACGGTGCCTTGAAGCCCCTCGGCATCGAGGCTGCCCTGCAGGCTCGACTGCACCTGACGGATCGCCGAGCGGCGGTGACCCCGGGCGCTCGAGACGGCGCGCTTGATACGCTCGGCGCGCATCGGATGCAGCGCCTGGAAGGACAGGTCCTCGAGCTCGACCCGGATGGTGTTGATGCCCAGCCGGCTGGCGATGCGGGCGTAGATCTCCAGCGTCTCGCGAGCGATCCGGCGCTTCTTGTCGGGGCGCAGTGCCCCGAGGGTGCGCATGTTGTGCAGCCGGTCGGCGAGCTTGACGATGATGACCCGGATATCACGGGACATCGCCAGCACCATCTTCTGGAAATTCTCGGCCTGGGCGACCGCCTTGTCCTCGAAGGCGATCTGCGTCAGCTTTGACACGCCGTCGACCAGCTCCGCCACCGGCTTGCCAAACTGCTCGGCAAGCGCCTCCTTGTCGATTCCCGTGTCCTCGATGACGTCATGCAGCATGGCGGCCATCAGGCTCTGATGGTCCATGTGCATGTTGGCAAGGATGTTGGCCACCGCCAACGGATGGGTCACATAGGGTTCGCCTGAGCGGCGGCGCTGGCCATCATGGGCCTGCTCGGCATAGTAGAAGGCACGCTTGACCTGCCGGATCTCGTCCTGGGGAAGATAGCCGCCGAGTCGGTCGGCCAGGTCATCGATGGTAAACATGCGGCGCGCCCTGAGTCCTGCGTGAATGCCCCGCAAGGGGAGGCGACAAGAAAGCCCTCGTGGCTCACTCTTCGGCGGCGAATCCCGGCTCGGGTTCGCGGCGCACGCGCACAGGGGCTTCGACGGGTTCGTCGAGGACGTTCTCGTCGATCAGGCCAGCGGCGATCTCGCGCAGCGCCATGACCGTGGCCTTGTCGTTTTCCCAGGGCAGCAGGGCGTCACGAGAGCCGCGCGCCAGTTGACGGGCACGCTGGGTGGAGATCATCACCAACTTGAAGCGATTTTCGACGTGTTCCAGACAATCTTCGACTGTGACTCGCGCCATGGATGCCTTCCTGAATACTGACGGGAAAACCCCGGAGGCCGATTCGGTCCGAGGAGTCGTCTGTGGATAGATCGGTTAGATTACTCGACGCCGGGCGTCCGTGACAAGAGCGACGCCAGAAGCGGGCCGTGGCGTTCGCGCATTCGCTCGAGGGTCAGGCGGCGCGCGATGACCAGCGATTGCAGCTCCCGCAGGGCGGTAGTGAAGTCATCGTTGATCACCAGATAGGCGTATTCGTAGTGGTGCGACATCTCGTCTACTGCCTCGCGCATGCGCCGGGCGATCACGGCGTGTTCATCGGTGCCGCGGTTGGCCAGGCGTCGCTCGAGCTCTTGCCGGGACGGCGGCAGAATGAAGATCGAGATCGCATCGGGCAGCTGACGCCTGACCTGGCGGGCACCCTGCCAGTCGATCTCGAGGATCACGTCCTGGCCGGCGGCGAGCATCGCCTGCACGCTGGTCCGCGAGGTGCCGTAGTAGTTATCGAACACGCGGGCATGCTCGAAGAACTCGCCGCGCTCGATCATCGCCTCGAAGTCGGCGACCGTCACGAAGTGGTAGTTGACGCCATCGACCTCGCCCCGGCGACGCTCACGCGTGGTATGCGATACCGAGACCTGGATGCCGTCGAGGCTCTCGACGAGTTCGCGCACCAGGCTGGTCTTGCCGGCGCCCGAGGGAGCGGAAACGATGAAGAGCGTACCTTGCGACATGAGCATGCGTCCCTGAGGTGGCGACGAGAGTGAGCGGCGGCGAAAAGCGCGAAGTATCGCATGAAATGGCGGTGGGCCTGAAGCTGTGGCCTACTCGATGTTCTAGATATTAAAATTGTGCAACATTAATTTTTTTAAAAAACCAGCACTTTGGAATGGTTTGTGGTGGTGAGAGTACAGTCTTACTCCCCAATGTACTCCCCGGTTAGTTGCTGCTGCTGAGTGCTGCCGGCTCAGGCGGGGCTCTGGCTAGGTTGAGAGCTAGGGCTCAGGGCAATCTACTTAAGCGCCGCCGCACCAACTATTGACTATCTGCACCGCCGCCCTGGCCAAGACGATCGAGCCTGAGCGCCGGGCTGGAATCCAGGATGGTTCGAAACCAGCAAGTTGAACAAATGCCGCTTACTGGCCAGCCCCTGTAATGACCCTCGGTAGAAAAAGCCTCTGGTGACATGCTACGGGTGCACAACCTTGGCGCCGTTGCTACATCTTGATGGAGCTGAGGTCGGCGGCGAGGCAATACCGAATCTCGCAACGTCCTTCCTTGACACCCATCGCCGGGCCGGTGTGGTGCTGCCGGATAACGTGCTGTTCGAAGCCGGCCGTGCGGGAGAAGGAATTCGCAAGCGTCTGTTGGAGTGCTTCAACTTCCACACCCTGCTCCGCCTGCCAACCGGCATCTGGTACAGCCCCGGGGTAAAGGCCAACGTGCTGTTCTTCGACAAGCGTCCGGCCTCCAAGGAAGCCCAGACCAGGGAGCTGTGGGTTTACGACTACCGCACCAATGTCCACAAGACGCTGAAGACCAAGCGGCTCACCCATGCGGATCTTGATGACTTCGTGCGCTGCTACCACGAGCGCCAGGAAACCGAGCGCTTCCGCCGCTTCAGCTACGACGAGCTGATTCAGCGCGACAAACTCAACCTGGATATCTTCTGGTTCAAGGACGACAGCTTGGAAGACATCGATAGCCTGCCTGAACCGGACGTGCTGGCTACTGAGATCGTCGAGAACCTGGAGGCGGCGCTGGAGCAGTTCCGCAGCGTGAGTGCTGAGCTGGCGGGAGAGCCGGAGTGGTCATAGTTACATTATTGCTGGCGCATACCGAAAGAGGATGAGATCAGGCCGGACTTTGATCCGGTATGACGATCGATTTTCAAGGTTTTAGGCAGCTGGCAGGGCTCTTGCTCCTTTTTTCACAACCCTGTCACAGGGATAGCGCAGCCTACCAGTCTGCTCCATATCATTGGCTTCTGGAGACTGCCATGCGCCTTGCCCTCTTCGATCTCGACGACACCCTTCTGGATGGCGACTGCAGCGCGCTGTGGAATGACTGGATGGTTGAGCGGGGCTGGATTGACTCGCCAAGTGACTTTCTGCACAGCGCCCAGAAGATGAACGCCGCCTATCATGCTGGCCGGTTGCGGCTGGAAGACTACCTGGCCCTGACGTTGTCACCTTTAGCGGGGCGCCATATTGACGATGTGACGGGTGAGGTGGCGACCTTCGTGATCATTCGAGTCATGCCCCGGCTTTTCGCTCAGGGGTATAAGCTGATAGCCCAGCACCAGCAGGAAGGGGATCTTCCGCTGTTGATCTCCGCTTCCTCGCGGCACTTGGTGGCGCCGGTGGCAGCCGCCCTGGGCATCCAAGAGGTGATTGCCGTGGAGCCAGCTTTCGAACGTGAGTGCTTCACCGGCAAGACCACTGGGGTGCTTTCCTACCGCGGCGGCAAGGTCACGCGGCTGGAGGCCTGGTTGGTGGAACGGGGAATCACCCCTAGCCACCTGAGTTTTTACTCCGACTCCAAAAATGATCTGCCTCTTCTCAACTGGGTGAACCGTCCGGTAGCGGTAAACCCGGATCCGATGCTGGCCGAAGTGGCTCGTGTCGAGGGCTGGGAGCGTCTCGACTGGCGCTCCCTGGCAGGGCAGCATGAAGTACCAAGCTTAGCGCCCAGTGAATAAACGAAGCCTATTACTTGCGTCTGACCGATCGAGTGCCTGAGATGCCCGTGAGCTAGGGTTCACACTTGGAACTGTCGGGCTCGTTGGGTGCCATGCGATCTTCGATGCCGAGCACAATTCCGTCGATTTCGATGAAGAGCATTGGCTTCACGATTCACAGTGCATCGCGGTAGATGTCTGACCTCCGGCACTACCTTTTTTCCGTATTCTTCATCAAGGCGTCAAATAACCGTCACTAGGTTGTCATTCGGACTGGCGAAACTTGTGTTGTATTACAAGGACTGTAGTTCGAACACTGAACTACTCGTCAAGTTATTTCAGCCACTCGTCCAGAGACTTCCATGGATCGTCCTATACGTTCACTGCTGGCCGGAGCGATCGGCCTGGCCCTTGCCGGGACAGCGACCGCTGCTACATGCTGCCGCCGGTGATGCCTTCTACGGGGAAGAGGTCACACAGCTCGAGCATGCCATACAGTGCGCGGGACTGGCCCGTCAAGGTGGTGCTAGAAACGAGCTTGTGCTGGCAGCCTTTCTACAGGCCCTTGATGAGCATGAATATGAAGGTGGCGTAAAGGCCAGGCTGGCACGTTATACCAGCAACCGGGAGTGCCTTGTTAACGGCATGCGTCGCAGAGGATTTGCCACCCTGCTGGAAGATCGCTGACTCCCGCCGATCATCACTACTTTTCTCAGCCCGTCACATCCTGATTTCGATTTTGCACGCTTCTACGCCGAGCTCAAGGTGCGCGGTTTCATCATCTATCCCGGCAAGCTCACTGAGGTGGAGAGTTTTCGCATCGGAGTATCGGGCATCTGGACGTGGCCGTGATGGAGCGATTGCTTAACGCCGTAGATGAGGCCTTAGCCACTGTGGGCGTGGACGACTGCCGTCCCGCCGTTTGATTTCCCCGACTGGAGAGAATGTCATGCAATACCGTACCCCTGAGCGGCTCGAAGCCGCCATCCTCGATTGGGCAGGCACTGTGGTGGACTTCGGTTCCTTCGCACCCACCCAGATCTTCGTCGAAGCCTTCGAAGAAGTGAATGTTGCGATCAGTCTGGAAGAGGCCCGTGGACCCATGGGTGTGGGTAAGTGGGACCACATTCGCGCGCTTTGCGACAATCCGGCGATCGCCGACCGTTTCGAACAAGCTGTGGGTCATTTTCCCAGCGATGATGATGTCACAGCCTTGTATGAGCGCTTCATGCCACTGCAGATCGCCAAGATCGGTGAGCACTCGGCTCTGATTCCCAAAGCATTGGAGGCCATTGCCGAACTGCGGCGGCAGGGCATGAAGATCGGTTCCTGCTCAGGTTATCCCGCCGTAGTGATGGAGCAGGTAGTATTCCGGGCCAGAGAGCAGGGGTTCGAGGCTGACCATGTGGTGGCCAGCGACGAGGTGCCTAACGGGCGACCCTATCCGGCTCAGGCGCTTGCTAATGTGATTGCCCTCGGCATCGGGGATGTAGCCGCCTGCGTAAAGGTGGACGACACCGTCCCCGGCATTCTCGAGGGGCGCCGCGCCGGCATGTGGACGGTAGGGCTGACCTGTTCCGGTAACGCCCTGGGGCTCAGTTATGCCGAATTTCGTGACATGCCTGACAATGTGCTGGCGGAAAGGCGATCGAGTATCGAGAGACAGTTTTCTCCAGCCCAGCCACACTTCCTGATTGATACCATTGCCGATCTGCCATCGGTAGTTGATGAGATCAATGCACGTCTGGAACGCGGCGAGCGGCCGTGAGCCCTGCCGCCCTGACATTGGTGCTGGTCTCGGTTTGCCTACACGCCGGCTAGCACCTGCTCGGTAAGAGGCGTGCCACTTCACTTGCCTTCTTTAGCCTGGCCATCGCCGCCGGTGGCCTGACGCTTAGCCTTCTGCTACTTCTGGGCCCACCCCTGACTAGCCTTCCGGCTGGTTTCTGGGGCTGGCTGGTCGCCTCGGGGCTTTGTCAGATGCTCTATATATGGGCGGCCTGGCATGGGCCTACGCCCGGAATGAGGTGAGCGTGCTCCACCCGCTGGCCCGGGCCTTGCCAGTAGTGCTAGTTCCGCTTATAGCGGTGGGGTTTCTGGGCAGCCAGAGCCTGACGTCTTTGAATACCATCGGTATGGTGCTGATTATGGTTGGCGCCATATGTCTGCCTCTGTCGGGTCCCGGAGCCCTGCAACTTGCGACCTATCTGACCCCGGCACTGGGCTTTGCCATGCTGGCTGCTCTGGCCACGGTGGGCTACTCGCTGATCGATGCCCAGGTCCTAAGTATGATCGTGGAGGCGGGGCACTCGGGGCTAAGTGCAGGTGCTTTTTCATGGTGCTTAAGGCGCTGGTCACCCCGCTCTGGGCTCTTCCGTTGCTTTTTGGCCTGTCTGATGAGCGCCGCCGACTGCCGATGCACCTGGGCGAGGGGCGCCCCGGCCTGCTGCTCACCGGGCTGATGCTTACCGCAACCTATGGTCTGGTGCTGGTAGCCCTGGCTATCAGCGATTCGGTGAGCCATATCGTCGCGCTGTGCCAGCGCTCCATTCCCTTGGTCGTGGTACTGGTCATTCTCTGGCTCAAGGAATCCCCCTTCCCAGCCCAGCTTATCGGCACTGCCATCATGCTGGTCGGACTGTGGCTGGTGGCTGCAGGGCAGGGCTCAGCCGGCAATGGGTAGCCGCTTGCGGCTGAAAACGGACAGGGCCACCAGCAGCGCCTTAGTGGTGAATATCGCCGCGGCGCTCATGGTCATGCCGACGCCGGGGGAGCCCTTACGCATACCGGCCGGAGCGACCATTCGCGATGCCTCCAACTCCCGAGGCCAACTTCCCTGTGATGATCTACTTGATCGGCAAACCGGTGGGCCGCCCTGTTCGGTTAGGCTAAATCCACATGAAACGACGAAGAGCCTCATTACGAGTGGAACGGCCTTAAAGGCTGAATATTTGATAGCTGTCCATGACACTCAGATGACAGTTTGGCGTCGATTCATGCCGAATTAGAGGCAAGCCATTGTTTTTCTAGCTCCGGGTCTTTGAATAATAAAAAAGGAGGCGCTGTAAGCCGATTTTATTCACAACAATGACATCGTCTAGACAAGTTTCCTTCATCTCTAATCCGTACTCTTTGCGACATGCAAGCACCGCATGACGCCACATGACGTGGCAGGGGAGTATGGCAATGTTATGTGTAGAAAATGTCAGCAAGAGTTACGGAAAGTCTCGCGTCATCCATGATCTTAGTTTCTCGATACCAGAAGGTCAGATGGTCGGCGTCATTGGGCGTTCGGGTGCCGGTAAATCAACTTTACTTCGCATGGTGAATCGGCTTACCGATGTTTCCGAAGGGCGCATCAACTTTGGTGGCGAGACAGTCAGCCGGCTGAAAGGCAAAGCGCTTCGCCAGTGGCGCGGACAAACCGCGATGATCTTTCAGCAGTTCAACCTGATTCCCCGCCTGGATGTTCTCACTAATGTGTTGATGGGTCGAATCGCCCACCACGGCACCTTGCCCTCGATGTTCAAGCTTTTCACCCGCGAGGAAAAGGCCCGGGCCATCCAGGCACTGGATCAGCTGGATCTGGCCGACAAGGCACTGCAGCGTGCCGGCAATCTATCGGGCGGTCAGCAACAGCGGGTTGCGATTGCCCGAGCCATGATGCAATCACCTCGCATCATGCTGGCCGACGAGCCGATTGCCTCTCTAGATCCCCGTAGTGCAGCCATGGTGATGGACGCACTGAAGGAGATCAATCAGTCCAGGGGCATCACGGTGATGTGCAACCTCCACTCGCTGGAAACAGCTCGGCAATACAGTGATCGCGTTATTGGCATGCTTCACGGCGAGATTGTCTTTGATGGCCATCCTTCCCAGCTCGATCACAATACGATCCAGCGCATATACGGTGTTGGTGATGACGAAAAGGCAGTAAATGAAACGGTAACGTCTGGTGAAGTGTGGTCTAAACAGCCTCCCGCCGCCTCGGCGTTTGCTTGATATCTCAAACCCAATGTTTTTCTACGCAACGGTGAGAAAGATCATGACTCGTACTACACTCAAGTGCATTATCGCTACGGCTCTTTTGTCCCCTATTGCTATTACAGCCGCTAAAGCCGACTGGCGAGATGATTATCCTGTCGTCACTATCGGTGCCACAACGGTGGAAAATCAGGCTGCCACTATCGACCGATTCCAGCCTCTTGCCGACTACTTTGAAGAAAAGCTTGGCGTCAAAATGGAAATCCAGCAGGCCAATGACTATGCAGCCGTTGTTCAGGCACTGACGGCTGGCCATATCGATTTGGCACGTCTTGGAGGCTCTTCTTATGCAGGGGGATGGATCGATAGCGACGGCGAGATCGAGCCTTTGGTTGTTCCTGCAGAGCTGGATGGCGAGCTTGGCTATCACTCGGTGCTGATTGTTCGCTCCGATAGCGATTATCAGAGTCTTGACGACCTCGAGGGTAAATCTCTTGCCTGGGCTGACCCGAACTCGACCTCTGGCTACTTGGTGCCCATGGTTAGCCTGCGAGAAGATGGTATTGAGCCTGACGAATTCTTCGGTAACACGGTGTTCTCGGGTGGGCACGAGCAGAGTGTTATCGGTGTACTCAAAGGGACTCTGGACTCTGCGTTCACCTGGACCTCCAAGGGGGACAATACCGGACAGCTGCGCATGATGATGGATCGCGGCATGCTGGACCGAGAAGACATCCGAGTAATCTGGGAGTCTCCTTTGATTCCCAACCCGCTCTATGCCGTCCCCAGCGAGTTGCCGGAGGATATGAAGCAGGACATCACCGACTTCTTCCTTAGCCTCCATGAAGAGCGTCCGGACCTGGCCGATGCCGCCGCTTCTGGCCGTACATCAGGCTTCGTTCTGGCGACCCACGAGATGTATCAACCGGTCCTCTCTGCCGTTCAGGAGCTTCGCGACTCACGACGCCAGCGCTGAGAGAGTCTACCTCTTGTGGGGAGTCCGGCCGACATCAGGCGGCCGGACAGAGGAATTTAACGATGTCGTCACAGCATGAACACGCGGGCTCCGATGCCTGGCAGGCCTTCTGTGCCCTGCAGCAGCAAGCACGGATCGAAAAGCATCGGGTCTGGATCTTGGGTGGGGTGGTATTTCTCGCCCTGTTCCTGACTTCCGCTTATCTCAGCCACTTCAGCCCGGGACGCATTGCCGAGGGGTTGCCGAAAGTCCACGAGTACATCGGCAAGATCCTCCCAGAGCTTGGTGTCGCGACCTTCCGCCAAGATATGGCGTACTGGTTCTATGCCTTTCCCGACTGGATGGTACTGCTCGGTGAAACGCTTCTGATGGCCTATGTCGCCACGCTGCTCGGCACCTTTGGCGCTATCGTTCTTGGCTTCGTGGCAGCACGTAATGTGGGACCGAGTCGCGGGTCGACGATCCTTGCTCGGCGCCTCCTGGAGGTCGCTCGCACCGTACCTGATTTGGTCTACGCACTGATCTTCGTTTTTGCCTTCGGACTCGGTCCTCTGGCCGGCATCCTGGCGATTGCCATCCACTCCATGGGGGCTTCGGGAAAGCTTTTCTCTGAAGCCATCGAGAATATCGATTTGAAGCCACTGGATGGCCTTAAGGCGGCAGGCGCCAACTGGGTGCAGGGTATGCGCTTCGCGGTCTTCCCTCTGGTGGCGCCGTCGCTGGTTTCCTACAGTCTGTGGCGCTTCGAAATCAATGTTCGCACCGCCACCGTGATGGGCATCGTCGGTGCCGGCGGCATCGGCCAAGAGCTGATCACCGCCATCCGCATGCTCTATTACTCGGATATCAGCGCCTTGATTTTGCTGATTGTTATTTCCGTGTCGCTGACGGACATGCTCTGCGAGCGGATTCGTCACGGTTTCATCGGCAAGGAGAATCTGTCATGACGTTGGCTTTCCGCGGCGACCTGTCGGTGGCACAGGTCGAGCGCGACTACCCTGAGATTTTTGCTGTCAGTTGGCGGCGTCGATTGATTCACGGGCTGTCATGGGGAATATCCCTGGCCATGCTGCTCTATGGACTGGTGATTTTCGACTTCTCACCCATGCGACTTTGGGATGGCCTCGGGCAATTGGGCATGCTGGTGCGCTTCATGGTACCCCCGGCAACCGAGCCAGCGCTGGTCTGGGAGTTCCTGAAGGCGATCTTCGAAACCCTGGCCATGGCCTTCATCGGCACCTTCTTCGCGGCCCTGCTGGCGGTGCCCTTTGCATTCCTGTCGGCCCGCAACGTCTTTCGATTCCGTCTCGGACGCTTTGGTATACGTCGCAGCATGGACTTTCTGCGCGGCGTGGATCAGCTGGTCTGGGCGCTGATTTTTGTCCGCGCCGTGGGCCTGGGCCCTCTGGCCGGGGTGCTAGCGATCATCATTTCGGATATCGGCACCCTGGCCAAGCTCTTCTCGGAGTCGGTGGAAGGCTGCGACCGAAAGCCCGGCGAGGGGGTTGCGGCAAGCGGCGGTAGCACTCTGCAGTGTACGCGATTCGGGATCCTGCCCCAGGCACTGCCGATGTTCATCTCCTCGACGCTGTATATGTTCGAGTCCAACGTCCGTAGCGCCACCATTCTTGGCATCGTCGGTGCCGGCGGCATTGGCTATCAGCTGTCAGAACGCATTCGTGGCCATCACTGGGAAGAGGTCGCCACTATCCTGATCCTGATCCTGGTCACCGTTTACCTGATCGACTGGGTGTCCGGAAAGATTCGCGGTCGTCTGATCGAGGGGGAATGACCCCTTGCAGACCCCGTGCTGCCATGGAGGCATTTTGAAAGATGTCTAGACAAAAAGAGCCGCCGATTTATCGCCAGTTGGCTGATGCGCTTTCCGACCAGGTGCGTCTTGAGTATGCCGCGGGTGACCTGTTGCCCTCCGAGTGCGAGCTGGCCACACGCTTCGGCGTCAATCGTCATACGGTACGCCGTGCCCTTGATGAGCTGGTGACAACGGGGCTGGTGACTCGCCATCAAGGGCGTGGCACACAGGTGGTCGACCGCCGCCTGGGATATCGCCTCAGCGCCGGCAGTAAGGTCACCCACAACCTGGCTGACCTGGGAATGGCGTCCGAAGCGTGTTGCCTTTCCCAATGCCTGGACACACCTCCTGCCTCGATCGCCCAGCGATTTGCTCTGCGGGAACGCGAGGTTTTGCTGCGGGTGGAGACCCTGCGCTATGTGGAAGGGGTGCCCTTGGTGTGGATCTGCCACTGGTTCGATCCGCAGCGGGTTGCCGGCTGGCTCGAGCGTTATCGGGGTGGTTCCACGCGTGCCTTTCTCGATCAGCATTACGGATTGCGCCTTAGGCGGCGTCAGGCGCGTATCGAGGCGGGAAGTGCTACCGCGACCGACGCACGCTGGCTGCAGTGTGCGCTTAACGCCCCACTGCTCCAGATCGTCAGCGACAACATCGATTCGACCGGCGCCCTGGTTGAGGTCTCGGTCAGCCGCGCCCGGGCCGACCGTCTGGCCTACCACATCAATTTCGACGCTCAGCAGGACCTTCTTTCCCCGACCGACGCCGACGAGGCTTACCCATGAACCAGACTCGACGCCAGCGCATCCTGGCGCTGACGCCCTGTGACCGGCTGGAGGCCGCCTGGGCCCGCCTGGCGATCGCCGCCGACTACCGCTGTATACGCGGCCCGCAAACAGGCATGGCCATGGTTCGCGGCCGTATGGGCGGCACCGGCAATGCCTTCAACCTGGGAGAGATGACGCTCAGTCGCGCCAGCGTGGTGTTGAAGGACGGCACCCCGGGCGCGGGGTCGCTCGGCCATGGTTGGGTGAGTGGTCGTGATCATCGTCACGCCGAGCTGATCGCCCTTGCCGATGCCTGCTCCCAATGCCCGGAGTGGGCGGGGCGCATCGAGGACGACCTGGTGGCGCCCCTGGAAGAGGCCCTGAAGACCGAGCGCGAGGCGCGCAGCCGCACGGCCGCGGCGACCCGGGTTGATTTCTTCACCATGGCACGAGGTGAATGACGATGAAATGGAATGCCTTCCCTGACCCCATTCATGACGGGCAGCGCCAGTTCCGCCGCGTGCTGTCCGCCATGGCCGAGCCGGGTACCTTACAGCCCGCCGAGGGGCCGAGCCCCCCCGAGGAGGCCGCCATCGGCACCGCCCTCTGGGCCACCCTGTTGTCGCTTTGTGACCTGGACACCCGGCTATGGGTCGCCCCCGGTCTCGATCGCGGCGGGCTGAGAGAGGCGCTGACCTTTTACACCGGCTGTGGGATCACCGAGTGCCCCGAGGCGGCCGATTTCGCGCTGGTGACGCCAGCGACCCTGGACGCGCCGGCGCTTGCCTTCGCCGAGGGCAGCGACACCCATCCCGACCGCAGCACCACGCTGCTGGTGGTGCTGGAGCGCCTCGAGATCGAGGGCGATTGGTGTCTGGCGGGCCCCGGCATTCCCGGCACACGGCACCTGGACGTGGGCGAGGCCGCACCGCTGATGACCCGACTGGCGGCCAACCGGCCCCGTTTTCCTCGCGGGCTGGACGCCATTCTCACCTGCGGTGATCGCCTGGCGGCCATTCCCCGCAGCACCCGTATCGATCGGCTCTCCCACACCGACTCTCCAACACCGACTCTCCAAAGGAGATGAGCCCATGTATGTCGCAGTGAAAGGCGGCGAGCAGGCAATCACCAATGCCCACCAGTGGCTGGCCGATCGCCGTCGCGGCGACCGTGACGAGCCGGCGCTGTCCGTCGATCAGGTGGCGAGCCAGTTGCGCCTGGCCGTGGACCGCGTCATGGCCGAAGCCTCGCTCTATGACCCTGAGCTTGCCGCCCTGGCCTTCAAGCAGGCCAGTGGCGACCTGGTGGAAGCGGTGTTTCTGCTGCGGGCTTATCGCACCACGCTGCCGCGGCTGGCAGAAACGCTGCCCCTGGACACCTCGACAATGCGCATCGAGCGTCGTATCAGTGCCGCCTACAAGGACATCCCCGGCGGGCAGGTGCTGGGCCCGACCTACGACTACACCCACCGCCTGCTGGATTTCATGCAACTGGCCGACGGGGAGGTGCCGGCGCCCGAGCGTGCCGAGGCCGCCCTGGGCCATTGCCCGCAAATCCTCGAACTGCTCGATGCCGAAGGGCTGATCGAACGGGAAGAGAACGATGGCAGCGAACCCTACGACATCACCCGTGACCCGCCCGATTTCCCGGTCGATCGCGCCACCCGCCTGCAAATGCTCGCGCGGGGCGACGAGGGCTATCTGCTGGCGCTTGGGTATTCCACCCAGCGCGGCTATGGCCGCAACCACCCCTTCGCCGGCGAAATCCGCCTCGGCAGCCTGGAGGTCGAGATCGTGGTGGAGGAGTGCGAGAGCCCGGTCTGCATCGGCGAAATTGACATCAGTGAATGCCAGATGATCAACCAGTTCGGCGGCTCCCGTGAGGTGGCGCCCCAGTTCACCCGCGGCTATGGCCTGGCCTTCGGCCATAACGAGCGCAAGACCATGGCCATGGCGCTGGTAGACCGTGCCCTGCGGGCCGAGGAACTTGGCGAGGCGGTCGCCGGCCCCGCCCAGCAGGCCGAGTTCGTGCTGGCCCACGCCGACAGCGTCGAGGCCTCGGGCTTCGTCTCCCACCTCAAGCTGCCTCACTACGTGGATTTCCAGTCGGAACTTGAGCTCTTGCGGCGCCTGCGTCGTGCCCACGAGACCCGTCAGGATGCCACCGAGCCCGCGACCGCGGAGGAGCAACAGGCATGAACGGTTACCGCAATTCCACTGAGACCGGCTATAACTTCGCCTACCTCGATGAGCAGACCAAGCGCATGATCCGGCGCGGCCTGCTCAAGGCCGTGGCGATCCCCGGCTACCAGGTGCCCTTCGGCGGTCGCGAGATGCCCATGCCCTACGGCTGGGGCACCGGCGGCATGCAGCTCACCGCCAGCATCCTGGGGGCGGACGACGTGCTCAAGGTGATCGACCAGGGCGCCGACGACACCACCAATGCGGTGAGCATCCGCGCCTTCTTCGAACGGGTCGCCGGGGTGGCAACCACCACCGCCACCGATGAAGCGGACGTCATCCAGACGCGCCACCGTATTCCCGAGGCGCCGTTGAAGCGCGACCAGATCCTGGTCTTCCAGGTGCCGATTCCCGAGCCGCTGCGTTTCATCGAACCCAGCGAGGAGGAGACGCGGCTGATGCATGCCCTGGAGGAGTACGGCGTCATGCACGTCAAGCTCTACGAGGACATCGCCCGCCATGGCCACATTGCCACCACCTACGCCTATCCGGTCAAGGTGGACGGTCGCTACGTGACCGATCCCTCGCCGATCCCCAAGTTCGACAACCCCAAGCTGCACATGTCCGAGGCGCTGATGCTGTTCGGTGCCGGTCGTGAGAAGCGCCTCTACGCGATCCCGCCGCATACCCGGGTGGAGAGCCTGGATTTCGAGGATCACCCCTTCGAGATCCAGCGCTGGGAGGAGCCCTGCGCCCTTTGCGGCTCCCGGGACAGCTTCCTCGATGAGGTGATCACCGACGACGTCGGCGGGCGGATGTTCGTCTGCTCGGATACCGACTTCTGTCAGCGCCGATCGTCTGACAATCGCCAGAAGCGCCGCGAGGAGGTGGCATGAAGCGACCCGAACTGGAACGGCCCCCGCTGCTGGAAGCGCGCGACCTCTCCCGGCTCTACGGGCCCGGCAAGGGCTGCGAGGCCATCGACTTCACCCTGCATCGCGGTGAGGTGCTGGGCATCGTCGGGGAGTCCGGCTCCGGCAAGTCGACCCTGCTGCGCGTGCTCTCGGGGCTCGAGCGTCCCGATACGGGCCAGGTCGTCTACCACGCTCGACACGAACCCGGGCTCGAGCGGACAGGAGACGACGACACGATCGATCTCTATGCCATCGGCGAGGCGCGGCGACGCGCCCTGTTGCGCATGGAGTGGGGGCTGGTCCACCAGAATCCCCGTGACGGCCTGCGGCTGGAGGTTTCCGCCGGTGCCAACATCGGTGAGCGGCTGATGGCACTGGGCGAGCGCCATTACGGCCAGCTGCGCGCCGCCGGCCAGGACTGGATGGGGCGCGTGGAGCTGGACCCGCAGCGGATCGACGATGCCCCCCGCACCTTCTCCGGCGGCATGCAGCAGCGCCTGCAGATTGCCCGCATCCTGGTCACGCGCCCCAACCTGGTGTTCATGGACGAGCCCACCGGCGGCCTGGACGTCTCGGTGCAGGCGCGTCTGCTCGACATGCTGCGCACCCTGGTGCGTGAGCTGGGCCTGTCGGTGGTGTTGGTCACGCATGACCTTGCCGTGGCCCGCCTGCTGGCGCACCGGCTGATGGTGATGCGACGTGGCCGGGTCGTGGAAGCCGGCCTGACCGACCAGATCCTCGATGATCCCCAGCATGCCTATACCCAGCTGCTGGTGTCGTCGGTGCTGACACCGTGAGGAGAGGAGACATGAATGCAATGACGAGACCGCTGTTGCGCGTCAATGGGCTGGGAAAGACCTTCGTGCTGCATGGCCAAGCTGGTCTATCGCTCGATGTGATGCAGGGCCTGTCACTGACGCTGAGCCCAGGCGAGTGCCAGGTACTGGTGGGTCGCAGCGGCATCGGCAAGAGCACGCTGCTCAAGATGCTCTATGGCAGCTACCGAATAACCCGAGGGTACGTGAGCCTGCATTTTGATGATGGCGACCTCGACCTGGCCGAGCTTCCTGCTCATGCCTGGCACTCGCTGCGCCGCGATGTGATCGGGTATGTCAGCCAGTTCCTGCGGTGCGTGCCACGGGTGCCCGCTGTGGAGGTGGTCATGGAGCCGCTGCTGATGCGTGGCACCGATCCTGACGAAGCACGCTCCAAGGCCGAGAGGTTGCTGGAGCGCCTCAACCTCCCGCAGCGCCTGTGGGAGCTGCCGCCAGGCACCTTCTCGGGGGGCGAGCAGCAGCGTGTGAACATTGCCCGCGGTGTCATCGGTGAGCATCCGTTGCTGCTTCTTGATGAGCCGACGGCGTCACTCGATGCCGCCAACCGCGAAGTGGTGGTGGAGTTGATCCAAGCCGCCAAATGCCGGGGTGTCGCGATGCTGGGGATCTTCCACGACGAGGATGTCAGGGAGCGAGTGGCCGATCGTCTGTTACCGCTCGATGACTACATGCCGAGACCCGGTATGGACAAAGGCGAGATACGCCGCGGGGAGGCAAGCCAATGACGATGCGAGCCGAACAGGTATTGAATCGTGTCCGCCTGGTGCTGGACGACGAGGTGGTGGAGGGCAGCCTGGTGATTTGTGAGGGGCGAATTGCGGATATTGACACTCGCGCCAGCCAGCTTCCCGACGCTGTGGACTGTGAAGGGGACTACCTGCTTCCAGGCATGATTGAGCTGCACACCGACAACATGGAGAAGTACTTCCAGCCGCGTCCCAAGGTAGCCTGGCCCTCGCGCCAGGCGGCGCTTGCACACGATGCTCAGATGGCGGCAAGCGGCATCACCACTGTGTTTGATTCGCTCTCCATTGGCACGGTGGAGATGAACAGCATGCGGACAAAGGCGCTGGACAAGATGCATGACGCTCTGCTGGATATGCAACGGCATGGGATGGCCCGGGTCGACCATCGGCTGCACCTACGCTGTGAAGTGAGCCACCCCGAGACGCTAACGACGTTCGAGAAGATGGCAGAGTCGCCGCTGCTGGGTCTGGTGTCGCTGATGGATCATGCGCCGGGGCAGCGGCAGTTTGTCAGCCTCGAGGCATACCGAACCTACTACCAGGGCAAGTTCGGCTTGTCCGACGCCGAGATAGCGACCTTCATCGAGCAGCAGAAAGAGAACAGCACTCGCTACAGCGGTGAGCAACGGCGAGCCATCGCTGCCATATGTCAGTCTCGTGGCCTGGCCTTGGCCAGCCATGACGACGCCACCCTGGAACATGTTGTCGAGAGCCGGGAATACGACATTCGCGTTGCCGAGTTCCCCACCACCCTGGAAGCCGCCGAGGCCTCCCATCGTACCGGTATGGCGGTATTGATGGGAGCGCCCAACGTCGTCAGGGGCGGCTCCCATTCCGGCAATATCGCTGCAGTGGAACTGGTCAGGCGCGGCGTGCTGGATGTGTTGTCGTCTGACTATTATCCGGCTTCCCTGCTGGATGCGGTTTTCCGGATTGCTGACATGGAAGAGGGCTACAGCCTGCCTCAGGCGGTAGCGACGGCCACTCGCCATCCTGCCCACGCCGTCGGGCTGACCGATCGTGGTCGCCTGGCGCCGGGTCTTCGTGCGGACCTAATCAGGGTGAGGCTGCTAGATGGCCACCCTTTGGTTCAGCGTGTTTGGTGCGCTGGCAGGCAGGTGCACTGATGGCGCGGCTCGTTTACTTGATGGGGGCCAGCGGCGTCGGCAAGGACACGCTGCTCGGAGAGATTCGTCATAGACATCCCGAGTGGCTGGTGGCGCATCGCTATGTCACCCGGGAGAGTAGTCCCAGCGAGAACAGCGTTGCCTTGACCCTCGATGAGTTTGCTGTGCGGCAGCGTACGGGGCTGTTTTGCCTCAGTTGGGAAGCTCATGGCCTTAGCTATGGTTTGGGCATCGAACTGGAGACCTGGCTGTGTCGCGATGCGACCGTACTGGTCAATGGCAGCCGACGGGCATTGCCCGATGCGCAACGTCGTTTTGGCGATTGGCTTTTGCCTGTCTTGGTGACAGCGCCGGAAGACTTGTTGCGTCAGCGCCTGATGAACCGTGGTAGGGAAACGCTGGAAGTGATCGAGGAGCGCCTGCTGCGCCATCGGCAGTTGGCTGCCTCCCTTCCTGATGTGGCGCGTATCGACAACGCCGGTACTTCTCAAGCGAGCCTCAAGGAACTGTCCCGGCTGGTTGAGGCGAGGTATTCCGCATGAGGTTTCGCTTCGTGGGAACGGGCGACAGCGCCCAAACGCCATGCTTCGGTTGCGACTGTCAGGCCTGCGCGCGGGCCAAGGTGATCTCGAGTTGCCGGCGTGGTCCCTGCAGTGCGGAGTTTTGGGTAAACGGTAGCCGCTATCTGCTGGATGCCGGCCGTATGGATCTGGCGGACAGCTGTGAGCGGGAGCGCCCCGCAGCAATCTTTTTGACCCACTACCATGCGGATCATGTTCAGGGGCTGTTGCACCTTCGTTGGGGGCTGGGTGAGGTCATTCCGGTTTTTGGTCCCAAGGATTCACACGGCTGCGCAGATCTCTATCGCAACTCGGGGATTCTCGATTTCCGCGCGGGTCTCAAGCCTTTTCAGCCCATACATCTGGACGGCATGACCGTCACACCTGTACCCCTTCTGCATAGCAAGCCGACTCTCGGCTACTGTCTGGATGACGGTGGGTCGAAGCTAGCGTATCTGACTGACACGCTGGGCCTGCCGCGCGAGACGGAGCGTTTCGTCCGGGACTGGATGCCTGATGTCGTGGTAATGGATGCCACCTATCCGCAATCCCACATGGAGCCGAGGAACCACAACAGCTTGCCGTTGGCATTACTAATCATTGAAAGGCTGGGGTGTCCTAGGGCCTTTCTGACCCACTTGAGCCATGAGCTTGTAGCCGATCTGTTGCGCGACCCTAGCCAATTACCACCCCATGTAAGCCTTGCCAAGGATGATGAAGAAATTCTGCTTGGCATCAGTTTGGGGCTGTCCAAGCCAGCTTGTGTGGAATCGGCCGTCGTTCAGGATGGTCCTTGATGCTGACCGCCCGTCCAAGCATCTCAGTCCGGGTGACTAAGGTGCTGGGCGTGACGCAGACACTGGCCTGGGCATCGAGTTACTACTCACCGGCTATTCTGGCTACGCCGATGGCCAGTGACCTCGACATTGAGCATCTCTGGGTATTTGCGGCCTTCTCGGAGGCCCGTTGGTTTGAGTCAGGCTACTTGTTGGACCTGACCCTGTTGCTCATAATGCAGCGCTTCTCGCTCTGCCGGTGGCATGTTGCCGATCGGCTCCAATAGTCGCCGGTGGTTGAACCAGTCGACCCATTCCAGGGTGGCGAACTCAACGGCCTCCAAGTGCCGCCACGGTCCTCACTGTCGGATTACCTCGGTCTTGAACAACCCGATTACCGTCTCGGCCAGCGCGTTGTCATACGAATCACCCACGCTCCCGACAGAGGGCTCGATGCCGGCACCCGCCAATCGCTCCGTATAGCAAATCGAGACATATGCATCCAGTACCATGTCGGTGCGTGGTGAGCGGGAGACCCGCCAGCCGATGATTCGGCGGGCAAAGGCGTCGATGACGAAGGCAACATAGACGAAGCCCTGCCAGGTCGCCACGTACATGAAGTCCGACACCCACAAGGCATTTGGCTGGCTCGGATGAAACTGCCGCGGGACCAGATCAGCCTGACAGGCCTGTTTGGGGTCTGGCACGGTCGTACGGACCGGCCTTACCACGCCACGCAGTCGCATCAGGCGGACGACGGTGCAGTGCGCCGCCGGAATTGCCTCTCGGTGCAGTTGGCGCCAGACCTTACGGATACCGTAGACGCCAAAGTTTTCTTCCGAGATGCGCTGGATTTCAGCGCTCAGCCAGCGATCGCGCTGTAGTCGGGGAGGCGCACGGTCGGGCTGGGCGTCACGGGCTTTATGCTCGTAGTACGTCGACGGGGCGATCGGCAAGACACGGCAGATCTGCTCGACCCCGGACGACTTCCGGTAATCATCGATGAAGTCGATCATCACTTGCCGCTGCGCAGGCGGCCTGCCCGTCGCCTTCCGCCTGGGCAAAATACGCGGACGCCTTACGCAGGATCTCGTTGGCCTGCTTCAACTCTCGGCTCTCGCGCTCCAGCACCTTGATTCACTCACGCTCGGATGTCGTGGTGCCTTCCCGATGGCTTGCGTCAAACTCGGCCAGCTACGCAGGGTTTCGGAGGTACAGCCGATCTAGGGGGGCAATGGCACCGATAGCAGCCCACTGGGAGGGGTAGTCGGCCTCGTGGTCGAAGACCATCCGAACCGCCCGCTGACGTACTTCAGGGGAATATCGCTTCGCCGTATTCATGGCTTCATCCTCTCAAGGTTTGGAGCCTCAAGGAATCCCAGCACGGTTCACTCCGGTGCCAC
The DNA here is from genome assembly GCA_035581765.1 of Halomonas sp. GTDB lineage: Bacteria > Pseudomonadota > Gammaproteobacteria > Pseudomonadales > Halomonadaceae > Halomonas. The sequence goes on along the minus strand of DATISN010000152.1, from coordinate 1,453 downwards.
CCCAAGGGCAGCACCGGCGTTATGCCATGGTTTGCGTTCAAAGATACCCCAGCTTCGCAAAGGAGATACATCCCTCGCTCCCGACCACAATGTGATCGATGACCCAGATGTCGACCAGGCCCAGCGCTTCCCTCAGGCGGGCGGTCGGCTTCGCTGGGCTCGGGATCGCCCGACGGGTGGTTGTGGACCAGCACCACCGCCCCGGCGTTGTGGGCCAGCGCCCGCTTCACCACCTCATGCGGGTAGACGCTGGCCGAGTCGAGGGTGCCGTGTAACAGGGTCTCGAAGCGGATGACGCGGTGCTGGGTGTCCAGAAACAGCACGCTGAACACCTCGTGCTCGTAGCCCTGGAACAGCACCTGCAGGTACTCGAAGACCAATGCCGGCTGGGTGAGCTTGCGCCCCCGGGCCAGCTTGCGTTTGGCGAAGCCCTGGGCGATGCCCATCAGCTCCGCTTCGGTCACCGGGACGGTATGGCCGTAGCCAGGGGTAAGCGTTTGAAGTGGGGAGTACCCATAGGGAAATCACACCTTTTGGCGGGGAGTAGACATGTGTACTCCCCACTGTACTCCCCACTTGGCAAGAGCTTAAGGTAGATTTCCGTGGATGGCTGTAGACAAGTCTCGTATTAAAGTTTAATAAATACAATAGCTTATAGGCTTTAATGGATGGGCGTAGATATCACTCGATGTTCTGGATCTGCTCGCGCATCTGTTCGATCAGTACCTTGAGTTCCACGGCGCAGCGGGTCGTTGTCGCGACGACCGACTTGGACGATAAGGTGTTGGCCTCGCGGTTGAGTTCCTGCATCAGGAAATCGAGGCGTCGGCCCACCGGCCCAGGCTGTTCGAGCTGGCGCTCGACCTCGCTGACGTGCGCCGTCAAACGGTCGAGTTCCTCGTCGACATCGGCCTTCTGGACCAGCAGCAGGACTTCCGCCTCGAGCCGTTGTGGGTCGAGCTCGGCGCTGACCGTGGTTAGCTGCTCCAGCAGCTGGGTGCGCTGGCGCTGACGAATCTCGGGCATCAGCCGACGCACTTCGGCGACCTGAACGTTCACCGCGTCGAGCCGTTGGCGGATCAGCACGGCGAGCTTTTCGCCCTCCCGGGCGCGGCCGGCGAGGAGGTCGTCGAGCGTGGCGGCGAACAGCCCTTGGGCCTGCTGCTTGACGGCTTGCATGTCGGGCCCGGGAATCTCCAGAACGCCGGGGTGGTCGAGCAGGGCCAGGGCATCGGGCAAGGGCGCGCCGGGCACGGCCCGGCGGACCTCGGCCAGGGCAACGGCCAGCGCCTCGAGACGCGCGCTGTTGACCGCCATGTCGGCCTCGGCGCCGGCCGGCTCGAAGCGCAGCGTGCATTCCACCTTGCCGCGGGCCAGGCGCCGGCGCAGCGCCTCGCGAAACAGCGGTTCCAGGTCGCGAAGCCCCTCGGGCAGCCGGAAGTGAGGCTCCAGG
>DATISN010000151.1:0-4105 GCA_035581765.1 Halomonas sp. | reverse complement strand
CGCGGTCACCGCAGCAGAAGGGAAAGCACTGTTCATGCATCCATGATATCAAGCCCGCCGGGGCTGCGACAGCAGGCGATGCCTATCGCGGTGGTGACAGCCCCTTCGCCAACGCCTTGACGACCTCGGCCGCCGGCACCTCGCGACAGCCGCTGGCATTCTGCCCGGCCCATAGCGGCGAGAAGTCGCCGCTGCCCCCCGCCTCGGCGGCGGCGCGCAGCGGGGCGATGGCGGCCGTGGCCAGCGGGAAAGCGGGGGCGGCTGCGCTTATCGGACCGAGCTCACGCATCAGGCGGGTGACAATGCTGCGTGCCGGGCGGCCGCTGTAGAGGTTGGTCAGCGCCGTGTGGCGCGCCGCGTCGCTTTGCAGCGCCTGACGATGCACCGCCGAGGTGGCGGCCTCGGGGCAACACAGGAACGCGGTACCGACCTGCACCGCCGAGGCGCCCAGCGCGAGCGCCGCGGTCACGCCATCGGCATCGGCGATGCCGCCGGCGGCGATGACCGGCACCCCTACCGCGGCGACGATCTGCGGCAGCAACGCGAAGGTGCCGACCTGGGTGGTGAGCGCGTCATCCAGGAACATGCCGCGATGGCCGCCGGCCTCCAGGCCCTGCGCGATCACCGCATCGACACCACGCGCCTCCAGCCACCGCGCCTCTTCCACCGTGGTCGCCGACGACAGGACCACCGCGCCCCAGCCCTTGACGCGCGCCAGCAGCTCCGGCGCCGGCAGGCCGAAATGAAAGCTGACGACCTCGGGACGAAACGCCTCTATCACGTCACAGGTCTCGTGGTCGAAGGGCTGTCGCCCGGGCCCCGGGGCCACGCCGTCGATATCCAGGTCGAATTCGGCGTAGTAAGGGGTCAGCGCGACGTGCCACCGAGCCTGACGCTCGCCGTCCGGCTGGGGCGGGGTGTGACAGAAAAAGTTGACGTTGAACGGCCGGTCGGTGCGCTGACGGATTAGCGCAAGTTCGTCGGCCATGGCGTCAGGGCCGAGCATCGCACAGGGCAAGGCGCCCAGCGCACCGCTGGCGGAAACGGCGGCGGCCAGTGCGCCGCCCTGCACGCCCGCCATGGGCGCCTGGAGGATCGGCAGGTCGATGCCGAGCCGGTCGGTCAGTGTCATAAGGAATCTCCTTGATCGGCGATGTTTTGATCGGCGGGGCTTTTTCCGGAGGCGTCTTGACCGCTGGAGGCGTTGCGCTTCCGGCCGACGCGTCGCCACGGCCACTTGCGGCCCAGAGTATCAGCGGCGTAGGCATCGCGCTCGCCCGGGGGGCGAGGTTCGCCGACGGTGGTGTCGCGAATGGTCTGGCGTTCCATTTCCGCGTTGATTTCCGCGCCCAGCAACACGACGAACGCCGAAAGCCAGAACCACAGCATCAGCATCACCACCGCGCCCAGCGAGCCATAGACGTCGCTCAGATTGATCACCCGACCGAAGTAGAACGATAGCCCACCGGAGCCGATCAGCCACATCAGCGTGGCGATGATGGAGCCGACGCTGAGCCAGCGCCAGCGCGGCGGCCGCCGATAGGGCCCGAAACGGTAGAAGACGGCGATGACCAGCATCATCACCAGCAACAGTACCGGCCAGCGCAGCCACACAATCACCGTGACCAGCAGGGTATCGAGGCCCAGCATGCCGATGGCCAGCGGGAAGAAGGCGATGAAGGCGACGCTGATCAGCAGGACCAGGATCAGCCCCAGCGTCAGCGCCGCAACGATCAAGCCACGCCGCAGCGACCCCCGGCGGTCCACCTCGCCGTACACCACATTCAACCCTATCACCATCCACAGCACGCCCTTGGAGGCGACGAACATCGCTACTACCACGCTACCCAGGGCCGTCAGGCTGAGGCCGGTGCCGGTGCTCTCGCCTATCTTGCGGGCCTGGTCGTTGATCAGGCTCGAGGCATCGGGTGGCAAGTAACGGCTGAGCTCGACGATCCGATTCGCCAATTCCTGGGGGTCCATCACCAGCGCCCAGATCGAGATGATCGCGGCGATCGTCGGGAAGAGCGCCAGCATGGCATTGAAGGCGATGCCGGCGGCCATCATGCCGACGAGGTCCTGGAGGGTCTCCTGCTTGACGCGCCACAGGATATCCAGCCATCCGGCCGCCGGGATCTGACTGGGCTTGTCGGCGCAGCGACCGCGTTTCGGCTTCGCCATAAGCACCTCAGTTGCGTTGCGGAGGAAGAAGCACCATCCGCGAGTCACGAATCTCGATGTCGAAACGGTTGAGAAAGCTCATGCCCAGTAGCGCCGTCTCACCGTCCATACCCGGGCTGATCGACCCGCGTACCTGGCTGGCGGAGAAGCCGCCAAGGCTCACCTCATCGAGGGTGGTGAGCTCGCCGCGCACCCGCCCATTGGCGGTATTGAACCAGGCGTTTCCTGTCGAGGCGAGACCCAGCCGCTCGGCCAACTCGCCGGGCACCGCCACATAGGTCGCTCCGGTATCGAGCAGGAAATCCACGGGCTCGCCATTGATGCGCCCGGTGGCCACGAAATGGCCCGAATGGTTGCGCTCCAGCACCACCGGCTCGCCCTCGCCACTCACGGCATTGACCAGATGGGCATTGGGATTGCGCTGATTCTCCAGATAGCCATGGAACCACCAGCTTCCGGCCCCCAGCAGCAGCATCCAGAACAGCAGCATCATGCCGAGCCCGGCACGCCGGGTGGAACGCTCTTCGCTCATGACAGACCCTCCCGGCCGACCACCAGCCGCTACCCGTTATGACCATCATGGCACATCGTCATCCCCGCGAGGGTCAGCCCAGCAGCGAACGCAGCACGATATAAGCGCCCATCACCAGCAGGCTGGCGAAGAAGAATCGTCGAAAGCTCGTCTCGGAAAGCCGGTGGCGCAACCGCTGCCCCAGTTGCATGCCGACCAGGGCCGGTATCAGGGCCACCGTGGAGAGCCCGATTAGCTGGCCGCTCAGCAGGTTCTGGCCGCCCATGGCCAGCCCCAGCGCCAGTGTCGAGCCCGTGAACAGAATGCCCATGGCCTGGATCAGGACGTCACGCGGCAACCCTAGTGCCTGCAGGTAAGCCACGCCCGGAAATACCGACGACCCCGTCATGCCGGTGAAAAGACCATTGACGAGCCCCGACACCAGCCCGGCGCGACGCTCATGGCGCACCGGCAAGCACAGCCGGGCAGCGCCCAAGTTCATCAACGCATAGCCGACGATCAGCAGGCCCAGCAGCAGCGACAACCAGCGTGGGTCGACTTGCGCCAGCACCATCACGCCCGGCCAGACGGCCACCACCGACGCCAACAGGAACGGCCATAGGCGACGTGTGATCGCACCGAACCGGCCACCGACCAGCGCCTGCCACATATTGGTCACCAGCGTCGGCACCAGCAGCAGCGCCATGGCGGATGGCAGCCCCAGGGTCGCGGTGAGCAGCGCCAGCGAGACCGTGGGCATGCCCATGCCGATCACCCCCTTCACGCTGCCGGCGGCCAGGAAGGACGCCGCGACCAGCATCAGCAACAGCGGATCGTTCATCGGGCGAGGCCCGCCTCGGGGCCGGCATCCCCTGCCGTGGCTTCACGGTCCCGCGTCTCCCAGTCCCGCGCCGCCTGCTGGCCCCGGGCCTGATCGACGCCCAGGCAAATGACGATCGCCAGGATGAACAGCGCCGCGCAGAGCAGGATCGAGGCCTGCAGACCCACCACCGACTGGAGAAGTCCCAGGCCGATGATGCCGATTACCCCGGCGAGCTTGTTGGCCAGGCCCCAGAAACCGAAGAACTCGGCGGCCTTGCGCGTGGGCGAGAACAGCCCCACCAGGGCGCGGCTGGCCGACTGACTGGAGCCGAGGGAGAGCCCCGCCAGGCAGCCCACCACCAGAAAGAGATGCTGGGCCTGCCAGTCGAGACCCAGGCGGGCATTCAGGAAGGCAGTGGCCTCGGGCGTGGCCCAGATGGCGACGATCGCCGCCACCCACAGCACCAGGGTGAACAGGTAGGTCACCCGGGTGCCGATGCGATCCTGCAGAAAGCCGAACCCCAGCGCCCCCGCCGCCGCCGTGACCTGCACGATGATGAACATGATATTGCGGGTCGCGGCGTCCCAGCC
>DATISN010000150.1:0-15660 GCA_035581765.1 Halomonas sp. | reverse complement strand
GGCCTCCGGGCCGAGGAGGAGGCCACATCATGCGTAGTTCGGTTCATGAGGACAAGTCGAGCGCCGCTCGCAACGACAGGGAGAGGACGATGCACCAAGTGGAACGAGCCATTTTCGACCTGCGACGCGGGCTACCCGTAGTGATCCGTGCCGGCGAGACGCGCGTGCTGGTCCAGGCTGTCGAGGGTGCCCCGGAAGCCGTGGCGGCACGGCTTGCCGAGCAGGCCGGCGGCACGCCGGCGCTGGTATTGAGCCGGCATCGATTGAGCGTTCTCGGCGTGGCCGAGACCAAGGCGCCGGCACGGCTGCCGCTGCCGGTGGGGCTGGAGTGCCGGCGCATGATGGCCCTGGCCTTTGGCGCCACGCCCGAGAAGAGCCTGGGGCGTGAGTCACTGGCGGACTGGCGGGCGCGGCTGACACCGGCTAGCCAGGCCGACCGGGCCGCCCTGGTGCTGATGCGCAGGGCGCTGCTGATTCCCTCGGCGCTGGTGGCCAGGGTCGAGGACTCCCATCGTGACGCGATCGAGGCCGAGGTGGCCGCCGGTTCGCTGCTCATGGTGCCAGCCGATCAGGCCGAGCGTTCCTTGGACGGCACCACCGGGATGCTCCAGCGTGTGAGCGAGGCGAAGATTCCCCTGGTCGAGGCATTCGATTGTCGCTTCATCCTCTTTCGCGAGCCGGACGGCATGCGCGAGCATGTCGCGGTCGTCATCGGCGATCCGGGCGAGGCCGGGGAGGCGGTGCCGCTGCGATTGCACTCGGCCTGCCTGACCGGCGACCTGTTCGGAAGCCTGCGCTGTGACTGCGGCGATCAGCTGCGCAACGCGGTGGCGGAGATCGAAGCGTTGGGTGGCGGCGTGCTTCTCTACCTGGCGCAGGAAGGGCGCGGCATCGGGCTTGCCAATAAGCTGCGCGCCTACACCCTGCAGGACGCGGGCCTTGATACGGTGGATGCCGACCAGGTGCTCGGCTTCGGCGACGACGAGCGTCGCTATGGCGTCGCGGTCGATATGCTGGGCGCGCTCGGAATCCATCGCGTTCAGCTGATGACCAACAATCCCGGCAAGATCGCAGCACTCGCCGAAGGTGGCATCGAGGTGGTGGAGCGTCAGGCGCTCTACGGCAGACTCAACGATCACAACCGGCGTTACCTCAATGCCAAGGCGGAGCGCGCCGGCCACCTGCTCGATGGGGTGCTCGACAGCCCGGCCGACGGGGGCCGATGACAAGCAATGTCAGCGATAGACTGGCTCAGTGACACACTGGGGCAGCAACGAACAGGTCAGCGAACGGGGTCGAGTGATGTCGCGGCGGTCTCGACAAGCAGGCGCGCGATTCGCACACCATAGTGCGCCACCAGTTGCTCGCCAAGCTCGCGGGTGCCCAGGTGGGCATTGCCCACTACCCCGAGCGGGTGAAGATCCTCGGCCAGCCAGGCGAAACTGGCTTCTCCCTCTGGTCCCAGCCGCATGCCTTGTGTCGCCATGGCCCGACCCCGTGATGGCACATCGGCCAGATGGTCGAGACGAACCTGGGAGGGCTCCAGGTAACGCATCATGGCGGTTTCCACCGCGCCACCGTGCAGGCCGTGGCGAAGCTCTTCGATAGGAAGCCCCTCGGCGGGAAGCGCGTCGGGGCTCAGATTGGCTGGCAGCGGCATGCGCATGTAATGCAGCTTGACCACCAACAGGCCATGGCGACGACGAAGTCGCAGGGCGGCGAGATCCATCACCGCCTTGTTGCCACCGTGACTGTTGATCCACACCAGGCGCTGAAACCCGGCCCGGGCCACGGCCTCGCCATAGGCTTCCAGGGTGGCGATGGCAAGCTCCGGCGACAGGCTCAGGGTGCCCGGAAAGCTCAGGTGCTCGTCACTGGCGCCGATGGCCATGGGTGGCAGGACGACGAGCGGAAAGCCCTCGGGCAGCTTCTCTTGAGCGGCGCTGAGCAGGCCCTCGCCGATCTCAAGGTCGGTGGAGAGCGGCAGATGGGCGCCGTGTTGCTCGATGGCGCCGAGCACCATGACCGCCACGCTATCGCTTGGCAGCGTCGAGAGTTCCTGGCTGGTGAGGTCCTGCCAGCGGGGGAAACGAAGTGGGGTCGACGCATGGCTCATCGGGTCGGCTCCACAGGATGAGAGGGCAGGGGGGGCGCGCTTGTCAGGCGTGCATAGAGATCGCCGGAGGCGAGGCCACTCGACCCCTCGGATAGCCAGCGAGTTGCGCTATCGGCAGAACGCCAGTCGGACCAGAGGAAGTGGCGCTGTTCGCCGGCAATGGCATTGAAGCGATAATCGCCAAGCGCGGACAGGCGAGCGATGCAGCGCTTGGCCACCTCGAGGCTGCCGGCCACGAACTCCACCGAAACGGCTTCCACCGGCTGGCTGAGCCCGGCCAGCACTTCATCCTCGAACCCTTCGACGTCGATCTTGCAGAAGCGCGGCAGCCCATGCTCGGCGATCAGGGCATCCAGGGAGGTGACCGGTACGCGAATCTCGTCTTCCCAGCGCACGGACCGAAAGCCCTTGTTGTGCTGACCGATGGACTCTCGCCACCGTTCCGCCAGTGTCGAGACGGTCGGTGTGGCGCGACTCATGGCCAGGGTCGCCTCGCCGACATGGGCGCCGGCGGCGCACGGCAGCAGGGCGACCCTGGGGTGGCGACCCAGCAGTCGGGTCAACCAGCGATACAGATGAGGCTGGGGTTCCAGCGCCACGACGCGGGCGCCGAGGGTGGCAAAGGCCGCGGTGCGGTCTCCCAGATGAGCGCCCACGTCGAAGGCCAGATCGCCCGGCCCGGCGAACTCGGCATAGAGACGCTTCAGGCCGCGCTGGCGCCCCGGGCGCCAGTAGATCACCAGGGAACGGGCAATGCCGAGACCACGGCTGAGGCGTTGGGGCAGCGGGATGAGATGACGGGTCATGGCCTTCCAGGGTAGAGGTTCGTGGAATGTGGGGGACCGCTCAGATGAACGCTCAGTTGAGATGATGGTCATTGGAGGCATCGGCCTTGCGCGCCGGTTTGCCTGAAATGGGCGTGCCCGGTTCGCTTTGCCGAGTCACCTCCCGCCCCGCCTTTGGCTTGGCGCTGAAGGATTGCAAAGGCATGTCGCCCGGCAGCGGCGTGGGCGGTGGCATGAGTTGGGCACCATGATCGTCTGGCGCTAATAAGGGGATATTTTTCACCAGGCGTGATGGCATGACTTCCGACGGCACGTTCAGCAGGCCGAGGCGACGCAACTGCTTGCCGTGGGTGAGGCTGCTGGTGAGCTTGACCAGCGGTGCCGACAGCATCAGGCCTATCCATACCGGCGACAACCACCAGAAGAACACCGGCGCCAGGGAGTAGGTGGCAAAGGCCCAGCCCGCTCCGAGCAGGGTCGCGACCCAGGTGTGGCGAATGGCGTCCTTCCAGGGGACGGAGCGCCCCTCGCGCACCTGGGCGTCCCAACTGACCTTGTGGCCGGTGAGCACGCTCAGGATGAACAGGCTGTGAAAGGCCATCATGAGCGGGGCGATCAGAATGGCAATGGCAATTTCCAGCAGTGTACTCAAGAGTAGCTTGAACCTGCCGCCATAGGCCTCGGGCTGCTGGATGAAGGACAGCAGGAACCCCAGCATCTTCGGCAGCAACAGCAGCAGCACCGTACTGGCGATCAGTGGGATGATCAGGCCGGGCGTGGAAATCTGCCAGTCGGGAAAGAGCTGATAGCCGGCGCTGAAGAAATCGTGAGTTCCCTGTGCGCGGCCGATGGCGTCCACGGTACTCACCACCAACATCAATCCCCACAGCAGCGAGGTCAGGTAGGCCATGGCCCCGAAGAGAAAATGGAAACGACTCATGGGGTGAAGGCCGGGAACGCCGAGCAGGCGCAGATGCTGCATGTTGCCCTGGATCCAGCGTCGATCGCGCTTGGCGAAATCGAGAATATTGCTGGGCACTTCCTCATAACTTTCGCCGACGTGCACGTCCAGGTGCACTTCCCAGCCGGTGCGACGCAAAAGGGCCGCCTCGACGAAATCATGACTGAGGATCTCGCCGCCCAGCGGAGGGCGGCCCGGGAGCTCAGGGAGACCGCAGCTTTCCATGAAGGCCTGGGTCCGAAGGATGGCGTTATGGCCCCAGAAGTTGACGGTCTCGCCTTGCCAGAAACACTGCCCGGTCGCCAGTAATGGGCTATGCAGGGCAGCGGCGAACTGCGTGAAGCGACCGAACACACTGTCCGAGCGGATGGGGATCGGGATCGTCTGTATCAGTCCGATCCTGGGGTTCGCCTGCATGGAGGCGACCAGAGAGACCAGCGTCTGGCCACCCATGATGCTATCGGCATCCAGCACGATCATGTGATCGTAATGACGGCCCCAGTGGCGGCAGAAATCCGTCAGGTTGCCGGCCTTGCGCCCCTGATTGTTCTCGCGCCGACGGTAGTGAACGGCAAAATGCGGCGCGAGGCGTTGCTGAAGGGCGGCGATGGCGGCCTCTTCCTGGCGGGCGATCGTGGCGTCCTGGGTATCACTGAGCACGAATGCCTCGAACCCCTCGGCGCCGGGTTGCTTGAGCAGCGAACGACAGGTGCTTTCCAGGCCGGTGGCGACCCGGATCGGATCCTCGTTGTAGATGGGCATCACCAGCACGGTGCGGTGCTCTCCCAAGTGCTCTCTCAAGTGCTGGGCCGAGAGGGGGGAAGCGACGCGCGACAGGCTCAAGGGATCTCGATGCGACAGCCGCAACACGAAACCGATGATGGCCGTCCAGAAAGCGATCGTGATCCAGCCGAAGGTGATCACGAACAGGCCAAGCACCACCGTCTGTAAGGGGGTGATGCCGTTGACCCGCAGGATCTCGAACATCGCCCAGCCACCGAATACCGTGCTGGAAAGCACCAGCAGCGCGAATATCCAGCGTCTCGCCGCTAGCCAGGGGGCTCGAGTCGGAGGGCTAGCGGAGTTCATTGGGGTTCCAGACCTAGCGCAGTTCATCGGGGTTCCAGATAAAGTTCCAGGTTTCGGTCAGGGGCCGGTCGCGAAGCGTCAGCTTGAGGCGCATGTCGGTCGGGTTATCGCCGTCTGGCTGAAGTCGGAACGTCGCGCGCCAGGTTTCACCGTCGGGAAGCGGTTGCACTTGCAGTTCGTGGAACTCGCCACTCGATATATCGAGTTTAGCCGTCACGGGGTGCGTGTCATGCAGACTGGACAATTCCTTGCCGCGAAAATCGACCACGAACTGTCGCTGGCTGCGGGGCGGCGGGTCGCTCTGGCCGGGAATCGCCCCCCAGCCCTGGCGGGTGCGCACGACACTCGCCAAGGGCTCTTCGGGCCGATTGGCGTCGAAGGTGGCGATGCGGTAGCGGAAGGTTTGCTCTTCATCGGCGCGCAGGGGCTCCTTGGGAACCCAATAGGTGACGATATTGTCGTTGGTTTCCGAGTCGCTGGGAATCTCGACCAGTTCCAGGCCGCCAGGCCCCCAGTCGTCGAGAGGGGTGATCCAGTGGCTGGGGCGACGCTCGTAGCGCGACTCCAGGTCCAGGTAGTCGTCGAAGTCGCGCTCGCGCTGCACGAGACCGAAACCGCGCGGGTTCTCGTCGTGGAGCCGACTGATACGAAGCTCCCGAGGATTGCCCAGGGGCCGCCATATCCACTCGCCGGCATGGGTGTGCATCAACAGGCCCTGGGAGTCGTGGACCTGGGGTCGAAAGTCGTCCTCCGGATAAGGGCTGACATCGCCGAACATGAACATGCTGGTCAGCGGTGCGAGCCCCAGCTTGTTCACGTCCTGCCGGGCAAAGAGTCGTGCCTCGACATCCATCTCGATGTCACCGCCGGTATGTACGGTGAAATGGTAGGCGCCGGCAAGCGAAGGGCTGTCCAGCAGTGCCACGATCTCGATGCTGTTGGCATTGGGTTCTGGCTGGAACAGCCAGAACTCGCGAAAGGCGGGGAACTCTTCACCACCGGATGAGGCGGTGTCAATGGCCAGGCCGCGCGCCGAGAGGCCATAGCCCTGGTCACGGCCTATCATGCGGAAGTAGCTGGCGCCCTGAAACACCAGGAACTCGTCGTGGTAATCCTCGCGATTCAGCGGATAGTGCAGGCGAAATCCCGAATAACCACTGCCACTCAGGTCCTGGTTCGCGAGCGAGGCGGCGTCGCCATCGTAGCGAAAAAACGCGGCATCAAAGGGGAGGGAGCGGATCTCGTCATTCTCGATGAGATTGATCTTGACGGGCTGTCCGAAGAGGAATCCGGCATGAAACAGCTGGACCGAAAAAAGCGCTTCGTCTTCCCAAAGCGCCTGTTCCGAACGAAAGCGAATGGAGCGATAGACGTCATACGTGATATCCCGCAAGGCCTCGGGCAACGCCCCATTGCGTTCTTCGTAAGGGGCCTCGGCCAGTGCGCGGGCCCGCTCGGTGGCTTCGTCGAATACACTGGGCTGGGATGTCTCGGGTTCTGCCCACGCCAGGGGCGCTAGCCATATCAATGACAGGCTGGCTGCCAGCTTTAGTGCCGGATGCATGCAGTTGTCCTCCCTGAACATTTTCTCCCCCTGAGTTGACAGCAGGAAGCTCGCCAAGTTGCCGGGATAATTTGATACAAATCTTATACAATATTCTTTTTACCGTCTATTTTCTCAGGACCTTTCCATGCCCTTTCGTCCTCTTGCCCGCTGGTGGGTGGCCCTCGCAATTCTCAACCTGATATTGCTGGTGCCGCTGTGGGTCCGCTTCGGCGAACTGACGGCCCATTGGATTGCCCTGGAGGCGCTCGTGTTGGCGGGGCTCATGGCAGTGCTGCCGACTGTAGCCCGGATTGTCTGGCTGCGGTGGCTGATAATCGTCATCGTCTTGCTGGGGTCGCTGCTCGGCCTGGGGGACGCCGCGACGCAGTTGACCTTTGGCCGTTCGTTGAACCTGTATCTGGATTTTCCGCTGCTGCGCTCGGTACTCGATTTGCTGACCGGCAACCTGGGGCTGTTGCCGGCGCTTCTGGCGGTCCTCGGGGGGGGAGTGGCCGCCGGCCTGCTGGTCGGTTCTTTGGGCTGGGCGCTGAGAGTCCTGTCGGGTGGCGAGCGCACCAGGGTATCGGTCGGTCTTGGCGCCACGCTGCTGGTCGTCAGCAGTGGTCTCGCCATCGCCGAGTTCACTCACTCTCGGTGGCTATCGATGGCACGCACGCCGCTTCTAGATACGCTGTATTTCCAGGGGGATCAATGGGTCGAGACGCGGCGCGCCCACCGGGAGTTCTCGGCGCGCCTGGAGCGTGCGCCGGCGCCGGCGCGCAACATGCCGGGCCTGGCAGGAAAGAACGTCTTGCTGGTCTTCGTCGAATCCTACGGGGTGTCGGCGCTGTTCGACGATCGCTACGCAGGGATTGTTCGACCGCGCCTGGATGCCATGGCCGAGCGATTCGAGCAGGCGGGCCTGTCGGTGGCCTCGGGGACGCTCGACTCGCCGATTCGGGGTGGCCAATCATGGCTGGCGCACGCCACCGCCCTCAGCGGGCAGTGGATCGATAACTCGCTGTGGTATCGGCTGATGCTCGCCAGCGACCGTGCGACCCTGGTGGACGACTTTCGCGCCAGTGGGCATCGCACGCACGCCGTCATGCCCGCGATCACGCTGGCGTGGCCGGAGGGCGAGGCCTACGGCTTCGAGGACATCCATGCGGCGGATGATTTCGATTATGCCGGGCCGGCGCTCAACTGGGTGACCATGCCGGATCAGTACACCTTGCACTTCCTCCAGCAACGTATTCTCGAACCGGCCAAGACACCGATCTTCGCCCAGGCGGCGCTGGTGAGCAGCCACGCCCCCTGGACGCCGGTAATTCCCGTTCTCGATTGGGAAGATATCGGCGATGGCAGCGTGTTCAAACGCTGGGAAAATGCCGGCGAGGCGCCCGAAGTGCTCTGGCGGGATGTCGAAAGGGTACGCGACCAGTATGCACTGGCGCTGGACTACGCTTTACACACCAGCGCGAGCTGGGCCGAGCGCTATGTCGATGAGCAGACCCTGTTGATCGTGCTGGGGGATCACCAGTCGGCGCCATTGATCACCGGGGAAAATGCCAGCGCCGGGGTGCCGGTGCATGTGATCAGCGGCGATGCATCGTTGATCGAGCCCTTCCTGGCGCGTGGTTTTGTTCCCGGCACCGTGCCGCCGGAGGAGGATACTCCCCCCGGCATGGATCAATTGCGGGGCTGGCTGCATGAAGATTTCGCGCAGCCCGCCGATAGCGAAAGGAGACGTTGAAATGTTCACCCCCGTGATCCTGGCCGGCGGCAGCGGGTCGCGACTCTGGCCGTTGTCGCGTCGCAAGCGGCCCAAGCAGTTTCTGTCGCTGCTCGATGACCGGAGCCTGCTGGTCGGCACGCTTGCCCGGCTCGACGGGCTCGGTGCCGGGCCGCCGATCGTCATTTGCCAGGAGGACCATCGATTCCTGGCGGCGGAGCAGCTGCGTCAGGCCGGGGTCGAGGGCGCCACTCTGCTCCTTGAGCCCGAAGGGCGTGGCACGGCGCCGGCGATCGCCCTGGCGGCATTGGTGGCCGAAACGCAGCGCCGCGACGGTCCCTTGCTGGTGTTGCCTTCGGATCATCACCTGGCCGACGAGGCAGCATTTCGCCAGGCCCTCGCGCACGCCTTGCATCTCGCAAAACAGGGACGCCTGGTCACCTTCGGGGTCGTGCCGACGCGCGCCGAAACCGGTTACGGCTACCTGCAGGCCGGTGAGCGCCTCGGCGATGACGGCTACGTCGTGGCGCGTTTCGTGGAAAAACCCGATGCCGTGACCGCCGAGGCGTTTCGGCTCAGCGGTGAGCATTACTGGAACAGCGGGATGTTCGTCCTTCCGCCCGACGATTATCTGGCGGCACTGGGCACTTTCGAACCGGCCATGCTCAAGGCCTGCCGTCGGGCCATGGCGGGGGCGGCGAGCGATCTGGATTTCCTGCGTCCGGATGCCGATGCCTTCCTGGCGAGCCCGGCTGGCGCCATCGATGTGGCGGTCATGGAGCGCACCCGGGATGCGGCGATGGTGACGCTGGCGGCAGGCTGGAGCGATATCGGCTCCTGGCAGGCGCTGTGGGAGGCGCTGCCCCACGATGATCACGGCAACGCGCTGCATGGCGATGTGTGCTGCGAGGCAAGCGAGGGGATGCTGGTCCATGCCGAGTCGCGCTTGGTCGCGACGCTGGGCGTCGAGAATCTGGTGGTCGTCGAGACGGCGGATGCGGTGCTGGTCGCCGACCGTGGCCGCGCCCAGGACATACGCCAACTGGTCGAACACCTCGAGGCGGCCGGGCGTATCGAAGTCGCCGAGCATGCGACCGTGTTCCGGCCCTGGGGCCATTATCAGCGTGTCGATGCGGGGGCGCGTCATCAGGTCAAGCGGATTGTCGTCGAACCCGGTGCTCGACTGTCGCGCCAGTTGCACCATCACCGTGCGGAGCACTGGGTGGTGGTCAGCGGTACGGCGCGCGTCACGCTCGACGATAGGCAGTATCTGGTTGGCGAGAATGAATCCACCTTCATTCCCGTCGGGCGAGTGCATTGCCTGGAAAATCCCGGGCTGATTCCGCTGGCCCTGATCGAAGTGCAGTCCGGTAGTTATCTGGGCGAAGACGACATCGTTCGCCTGGACGACCGCTACGGGCGGGAGTGACGCCGAACGACAGGGCTATGCAGACTAACAGCAGCGCTTATTGCGGTCAGTAGAGGCGAAACGAGCGATGCCGTGGATGACCTTGCTGTTCCTGGATGACCTTGCGGTAGCGCTTGTATTCCCACTGGTACTGGGTCGGGTCCAGGGCGATGGCGGCCTCCACGCAGGCATTGACCCCGGTGGCGGAAGTGGCGTCATCGCTTTCGTAGACACGCTCGTCGGCCGCCAGGAAATGGATGGCGAAACCGCGACCGGGCAGGCGCCGGGCCACGCCGGTGACGACACGGGCGTGCGTGCGTGCGACCAGCTTGGGCAGCAGCGTGGCGGTATAGGCCGGACGGCCGAAGAACGGCGCGAAGACACCGCTACCCCAGCTGGGTTCCTGGTCGGGGAGAATGCCGACCACCTCGCGTTGCCGCAGCGCCTTGAGCAGTGCCGCTACGCCACGCGGATTGGTCGGTACCAGGCTGGCTCCCGTGCGTTCGCGCCCATGCAGGATCACTGGGTCCAGATCCACCAGCTTGGGGGGTTCGTACATGATGGTCATGGGGAAGTGCCGGGTCAGCCAGACGTTGAGCAGTTCCCAGTTGCCGAAATGGGGCGCCAGGACGATCACCCCGCGGCCATCGGCCCTGGCGTCATCGAGTAGCTCACGGCCGTGGACCTCGAGAATGCTCGCGTGGACCCGGTTGAGGTCGGCCATCCAGGCGAAGCCCAGCTCCAGCATGGTGGCGGTCGAGTGGGTCAGGCTTTGCTGCGCGAGACGCCGGCGTTCGGCGCTACTGTGGTGGGGGTGTATCTGGGCGAGATTGATGTCGGTCACCTCGCGTTCCCGCCGGCTGAAACGGTGCACCAGCGGCCCGCCAAGGCGCGCCATGCGCCACAGGGTCGCCATGCTGCAGCCGGCGAGAACCCGCCACATCAAGGTAATGGCTCGGGCTTGAAGCGAGCGGAAACGGGACTTCGATCGCGGCATGGATCAGACCAGCCAGGTGTCCACGTTGTCGGGGGCGCGCTTCTCGTGGAGCGCCCTGAGGCCTTTGACGCAGCGGATCACCAGCCAGATGACGGCCATCAGCCAGGTGAGAAAGCCGATCAATATCAGCGTGAGCAGGGCGGAGACGGCGAAATAGACCAGAGCCATCCAGAAGGTGCGAATCTGGTAGCGGTAATGTTCGTCGAGCCAGGCCGGTCCCTTGCCGCGATAGACATAGGCGATCACCACGCCGACCAGCGAGGTTACGCCGCCGGTCACGATGCCGGCCAGGTGCAGGGCGTACACCACGATCGCCATGGTGGTATCGGGGGCGGCGTCCTGGCGAACGACCGAGTGGTCATCGCCATGCTTGAGCGCGTCGTGCTTGGAGGAATCGTTCACGGCGTATCCTGTTACGGGAATGAAGGGCAACATCAATCGATGGCGACAATGATACCCGCCGGCCACCACAATGCCAGCCATGGGGCAGGGGCTGTGAGGTATTGCGCCCCGGCGTCCGGTCGATGTCAGGGACTAAGCGGCCTCAAGGACTAAGCGGTGTAATGGATCGGGGGCGTCGTGGGTCAGGTGGCGTCGTGTTTCAATGGCCGGCAGATCTCGAGCAGGTTGCCGTCGGGGTCGCGTAGATAGAGCGACTCGATCTCGCCGATGGCGCCCTGGCGAATCACCGGCCCCAGTTCCACCTCGACCTCCAGCGCCTCCAGATGTCGCTGTATCTCGCTGAGCGGCAGCTGGCTTCGCAGGCAGATGTCCAGGCTGCCGGGTGTTGGCGTCGCCGCCTTGGGTGACACGTCGGTATCGGTCCAATGCAGGCGCAGTGCCATGTCGCCGAGCATCAGATCGACGCGTTCACGGTCGCGGTAACGCACATCAAGCCCCAACACCCGGGAATAGAAATCCACGGCGCGGGAAATGTCGGTCACGGTGATGACCAGATGGTCCAGACCTGACAGCATTCACTCCTCCAAGAACGACGAATCTATCGGAAAGAATACGATGATGACGGTCTGCCCGCTATGCACATCTCGCCAGACCCTTGACTATCATCGCGATGCTCGGCGTGATTATCTGCAGTGCCAGCGTTGCGAGCTGGTGTTCGTGCCCCCGGCACAACGCCTGTCCCGCGATGCCGAGAGGGCGGTGTACGACTGTCATGTCAACTCGCCCGACGATACCGGGTATCGGCGCTTTCTTTCCCGACTGTTCGACCCTCTTCATCAACGCCTCGCTCCCGGAGCGTGCGGTCTGGACTTCGGCGCCGGCCCCGGCCCGACTCTCTCGGTGATGTTCGAGGAGGCGGGCCATCCGATGGCGATCTATGACCCCTTCTATGCGCCAGCCACGCTTGCGCTTGAGCAATGCTACGACTTCATCACCGCCAGTGAGGTGGTGGAGCATCTCTTCGAACCCGGCCGGGAACTCGAGCGCTTGGCCGGTATGCTCAACCCTGATGGCTGGCTGGCACTGATGACCAAGCGGGTGACGTCCAAAGAGGCCTTTGCTCGCTGGCACTATATTCGCGACCCGACGCATGTGAGCTTTTTCAGCGAGGCCACCTTCGTCTGGCTGGCGCAGCATTTGCACTTGTCGCTCACGCTGCCCGCCGCCGATGTGGCGCTCTTGCACAAGCCCGCGCCCCGCAGCACACAAACCGATTGACTCGGCCTTTGCCAAGCGTATGATTCTGGCGCGATTCCAGCCCCGGGCCGGCGAGTCAAGCGGGATCGCGCCTGTTCTGCCACCCTTGGATTTCACCGTTCTGTTTCGAGGCGTCTCATGTCGCGGCAACTTCTCGCCATGGCCCTGGCTCCCTTGCTGGGGCTGTTCATTCTCGGCATCGGCAATGGCTTTCTGGCTACCGTCATCACCCTGCGACTGGACGCTGCCGGCGAGTCGCCAGTGGTCATCGGCTGGGTCTCGTCGGCCTATTTCATCGGCCTGGCGCTGGGTGCGATGCTCAACGACCGGCTGCTGCTGCGCATCGGCCATATTCGGGCCTATGGCAGCTTCGCTTCGCTGGTGGCGGTCACCGTGCTGTTGCAGGGGCTGGTGTCGGATCCCTGGGTCTGGTTCCTGCTGCGTCTGATCGGCGGCTGGGCCACGGTGGGGGTCTATCTGGTCATCGAGAGCTGGCTACTGACGGCTGGTGAGGCCAAGGCGCGGGGTCGGTTGCTGGCGCTCTACATGATTGCCCTCTATGCCGCCGGCGTACTCGGTCAGCTGTTGCTGGGCGTTACCGAGGCCATGGGCGGGGCTGCCTCGTTCATGGTGATTGGCATGCTGGCCTCGCTCTCGGTGCTGCCGATGGCAATGATCCCTCGCGTGTCGCCGTTGATCGAAAAAGCCGAGCCGCTCTCGCCGCTGCGCCTGATCACCCTCACGCCGACCGGGGTGATGGGCAGCTTCGGGTCGGGACTGCTGGTCGCCGCGGTCTACTCCCTGCTGCCGCTCTATTTGCAGCGTATCGACCTGAGCGTCAGCCAGATCGGTCAGATGATGGCGGTGGTGATCCTCGGTGCCATGTTGCTGCAATACCCGGTGGGCCGCTGGTCCGATCGCCATGATCGCCAGCTGGTGCTCATCGCCATCAGCGCTTTCTGCGTGGTGATCGCCATCGCCCTGCTGACATTGCCGCCCCATCCCTGGTTGCTTGCCGGGCTGCTGTTCATGCTCGGTGGTGGGGTGTTTTCGCTATACCCGGTGGCCGTCGGCCATGCGGCGGATCGTGCCCCGGCGGGCGCGCTGGTGCGCATGAGCCAGGGCCTGCTGCTGATCAATGCCATCGGCTCTACGGTGAGCCCACCGCTGATCTCGCCGGTGATGGCAGCCATCGGCGATACCGGCTTGCTCTGGGCCTTTGGTGTGTTGGGCTTAGTGCTCGTCGTCTTCTTCAGCTGGCGCCGAAGCGTGCGTCCGGCGCCGATCCCGGTGGCGCCTTTCTCACCCTCCACGCCGATGTCGTCGGCGGGAGCCGAACTGGTCGTCACCGAAGCGCTGATGCAAGGGGCAAGCGAACACGAGCACATGGAGGACCTTTCCGGGGCGGTACCCGAAGTGACCGTCGCCGAACCGTTGGTGGGTCCCCCCTCGGCCGCCGAGTCGCATGTCAGCTACTTTGATGATGTGCTGGAACACAATGAGCAAGACGCTCGGGCGTCGACCTAAGCGTAGCGTGGATATAGGCGTAGCGTAGACCTAGGCGTAATGGTGGGCCGGCCGTCGTCGCCCTACCATTGTCATGACCCTTCTTTGCCGAGGTACCCCATGACGCCTTTTATCGCCCCCGTTCGAGAGTACCGCTTCGTGCTGGAGGAGTTGCTCGAGAATGGCTCGCTTGCGCTGCCGGATTTTGAGGCGCTCGGCCCTGAGCTGGTGGCAGCGGTGCTGGAGGAAGCCGCCAGGCTGGCGGGAGACGTCTGGGCGCCGCTCAACGCCAGCGGCGACCGCCAAGGCTGCCAGCGGCGCGCGGATGGCGGCGTGAGTGTGCCGGCGGGGTTTGTCGAGGCCTATCGCGCCTACGCCGAGGGCGGCTGGAATGGCATCGGCGTTGCCGAGTCACTGGGTGGTCAGGGCCTGCCCGAAGTGGTGGCAAGCTCGGTGCAAGAGATGCTGCATGGCGCCAACATGGCGCTGGGGCTGTGCCCCATGTTGACGGCCAGCGCCATCGAGGCGTTGGCACGGCACGGCAGCGACAAGCAGAAGGCCCGTTATCTTCCCCCGCTGATCGAGGGCCGCTGGACCGGCACCATGAACCTCACCGAACCCCAGGCCGGCTCCGACCTGTCGAAGGTTCGCACCCGCGCCGTCCCCGACGCCGAGGATGAGTCGGGTCGTTATCGTCTGTTCGGTCAGAAGATCTACATCACCTGGGGCGAGCACGACGCTGCCGAGAACATCATTCATCTGGTATTGGCACGTACCCCGGATGCGCCGGCAGGCAACCGTGGCATCTCGCTGTTTCTGGTGCCGAAATACTTGGTAACGGAGCACCTGGTCAACGGCGACGGCTCGCTGGGTGAGCGCAACGATGTCACCTGTGCTTCCATCGAACACAAGCTCGGTATCCACGGTTCGCCCACCTGCACCTTGAACTTCGGCGAGCGTGAGGGCGCTATCGGCTACCTCGTGGGCGAGGAGGGCCGCGGCCTCAATCACATGTTCACCATGATGAACGAGGCGCGTCACAAGGTCGGGGTCCAGGGCATCGGCGTGGCCGAGCGCGCCTGCCAGCATGCCTTCGCCTATGCACTTGACCGAGTGCAGGGCCGCAGCCCGCGCTCCGGCCGCACAGACTGCACCATCAGCGACCACCTGGACGTGCGACGCATGCTGCTTTCGATGCGTGCCCGTACCGACGCCCTGCGCGCCCTGGCCCTGTACTGCGCCGCTCAACTCGATGTGGCCCGGCATGGAGACAGCGAGGCCGACCGGAAGACGGCACAGGCGAAGGTCGATGTGCTGATCCCGGTGGTGAAGGCGTTCTCCACCGATCAGGCCGTTGAGATCGCCTCGCTGGGTATTCAAGTCCACGGCGGAATGGGCTACATCGAGGAGACCGGTGCCGCCCAGTTGTTGCGCGATGCCCGCATCGCCCCCATCTACGAGGGCACCAACGGTATTCAGGCGCTGGATCTGGCCGGTCGCAAGCTGGCCCGTGACGGCGGTGCCGCGCTCGAGGCGCTGCTTGACGAAGTGGAGGCGACCGCACAGGCGCTCTCGGCGAGTGTCGAGCTGGCGCCCCTCGGCGAGGGCCTCGCTGGCGGGGTTGCCGATCTGAGATTCTGTATGGCCACCGTGCTGGAGCAGGGCAGCGATCCAGAGCACGGGGCGGACGCGATACAGGCCTATGCCACGCCCTTCCTGGGCCTCGCCGGCCATCTGCTATGCGCCTGGCAGATGGGCCGAGCGGCACTGGTAGCCACCGCCGCCATTCAGGAAGGGCGCGGCGATGTGGCGTTCTATCGTAACAAGCTGGCGAGTGCCGACTATGCCATTCGCCACTGGC
>DATISN010000149.1:0-2141 GCA_035581765.1 Halomonas sp. | reverse complement strand
GTTGAGGGTCTGCAGCGTCTTCAGGTCGAGCGCCTCGAAGAGCGGCACCAGCAGCGTTTCGATCTCGGGATAAGCGTCGAGAACACTGCGGCGAACCACCGGCGCCGGCTGATAGACCGGTTGAACCCCCAGCGTATCCTCTAGCACGACCAGCCCCAGCGCACCGATGCCCCCATCGGTCCCATAGGTCATGGTGGCGTTGACGCCACTGGTCTGCTGCGCGGCGGCGCGCATGGTGGCCGCCGTATTGCCGCCGGACAATACCAGCAATTGATCATCGGATAGCTCGAAGCCATAGGCCTGCTGGAACGCCGGCAGCGCCTGTTCGGATTCGACGAATTCGGCGCTTGCGGCCAGTTTGAAGTCCCCTCCTTGTTCGAGGTAGGTCGCCAAGTCCTCGAGGCTCTCGAGCCCCGCCTCATCGGCGAGATCCTCGCGCACGCTGATCGCCCAGGTATTGTTGGCATCGGCAGGCGTCAGCCAGACCAGGTCATTGACCTCTCGGTCACGCTCGCGAACCGTTTCGTAGGCTTCGGTGGGATCCTTCCATACCGGGCTATCAGCCATATCGAAAAAGAAGGCACCGTTCCCGGTATACTCCGGATACAGGTCGATCTCACCGGCGATGAGCGCCTCACGCACGATGCTGGTGGCGCCAAGCTGAAGACGATCCTCGACGTCGATTCCACCGCTCTCCAGCCGCTGCAGGATCAATTGACCGAGCACCGAGCCCTCGGTGTCGATCTTCGACGACACCACCACGGGGTCCTGGGCCTGTACCAGGGAGAACGTCAGCAGGGTACCTATGGCCACTGCCGCGCCAAAAGACAAAGGTCGAAACATGATTATCACCCGATTCCTTGTGAAGGTAAGCTGACTATAAAACCTGTATCAGCCAATCACGCATAATATTCCTCAACGCGAATCATCAACGTAATGCCACCACCGGATCTTGCGCTGCTCTCCCGCCTGCATCACCCCCTGGTCCGCGACCTAGCCTGGGTGCTACTGGCGCCCGACCTGATCGTCACTCCCTACTCGGGGCGGCCCTCCGCCTGCGAACTGGGCCTGGGCGACGAGGCGACATTACTGGCCTGGCTAAGTCATCTTGAGCAATCCCCTGAAGGGCTGCAACGTTACCTCGGCGATACGCTGGCCGGCCGTATGGGGCTCTATCATGAGCGCCTCTGGCAATTTCTGCTCGAACACGCGCCTGCCATACGGCTGTTGGCACACAATCAGCGGATCCTTCGAGGCAAGCTGACGCTTGGCGAACTCGACTTGCTGTATTGCCGCAAGGACGACCCCACCCCCGTTCATCTCGAGGTGGCCATCAAGTTCTACCTGGGTTTGCCGGACGGCCCCGGGGCCGCCACGGACCAGACCCGCTGGATCGGCCCGAGTGGCGCCGATAGCCTGGCGATCAAGCGTGAGCGCCTGCATCGGCACCAGTTGCCGTTAAGCGGCATGGCAGAAGCGAGGGAGGCGATACGCTCCGCGATTGGCGAAACGGCATACGAAGCCAATGAGCCGATACTCGTCAAACGCCGCCTCGCCATGCCCGGTGTGCTCTTCCATCCCTGGCATGCCCCGATGCCAGCCCCCATTGAGGCCGGCCCCGATCATCTCTCGGGGCAATGGCTGTTCTGGAGAGACTGGCCACATTGGCGTGAATCACAACCGGTTGATACTCGCGGTGCCTGGCTCAGTCGACCGCATTGGTTCGCAGAGCCCCGCGATGAGCAACTGTGGTCGATGCAGGCACTTGACAGCGGCCTCGCTCGGCACTTCCAGCGTTCCGCCTCGCCGTTGCAACTCGCCGTGCTGACCCCTGACGGCCGGCGACAGCGTCTGTTTCTGGTCGCCGACGACTGGCCACGGCAGATACCCCTGCCGCCCATGCCCGTCGACGCCTGACACACCGTGATACTGATAGCCGAAGCATGGGATCGGAATGAGCGACTGAGGCCCTTTTACCCTTCGGGTTTTTCGAAGACCCAGCTGGTGCCTTCTCGAGAGTCCTTGAGCACGATGCCCAGCGCCGCCAATTCCTCGCGGATCGCATCGGCCGTGGAGAAATCCTTGGCCTTCTTGGCGGCGGCACGCGCCTCGATACGCGCCTGAATATCGGCCTCGCCAAG
>DATISN010000148.1:0-3410 GCA_035581765.1 Halomonas sp. | reverse complement strand
ACTGCAGCAGAATGAAGGCCAACAGGTATTCCGGAGTCGAGCGCAGGATCACCAGCACGCCGTGGCCCAGCGCACCGCGCATCCGGCCGGTGAAATGGCCCCCCGTGAAATGACGAGAGACCAGCGGGTAGAGCGCGAGCGTCAGAAGGCCGGTCGCCACCAGCGCGATCTGGGTCAGTACCAGGGTGTTCCAGATACCCGGCAGCGCCTCGTTGGCGAGCAGGTCGCCCAACCAGGGGGCGAGCCCCGCGAGCCCCTCGCCCTGGCGCAGCGGTTCGGGAACGATGTCCTCGGTGAAGAAGCGCGAGACGTTCTGCCAGCGAATCGGCAGGCCGTCACCGAGCAGAAAGGGGGCTGCCAGCAGGTAGAACGGCAGCAGGCGCGGGCGGGCCCAGAGCCTGAGCGTGGCGATCAGCGCATAGAACAGTAGCAGCAGCGCGCCCACCGTGGCGTACTGGCCCTGGGCAAACGAGGATTCCAGGTAGAACCCCAGGGTGGGCATCCCCACAAAGCCCAGCACGGCGCTGGAGCGCAGGCCGCACTCGAGCCGGTAGGCAGTGTAGGTGACCAGGTGCGGCCAGGCCTGGCTGAAGCGGGTATAGGCGAGTGCCGAGATCACGCCGGTGCCGTGGGGAATCACCGTCGAGGGCCGAGGGTCGCTCTCGTCGAGGATCTCGGCATACACCTTGGCGAAGATGCCGGCATAGGGAATGGCGATGGCGAGCACCCCGGTCAGCGGGTGCAGGCCGAAGAATTGCAGGAAGATCAGCGCCCAGAACAGCTCGTGGATGGCGCGCACGAAGGCACAGGCGGTGCGCACCACCAGATGGCGAAACACCAGCGCCAGCAGCAGCCCCGCCGCGGCCCCGAGCCCCACGCCGACGAAGGCGAAGGCCAGGGTGCGCACGATCGCCTGGCCGAGATAATCCACGGCCTCGAAATCCGGCTGCACCAGTCCCAGGAACAGCCGACCCAGTTCTGCCCAAGGCGCGTGGGCACTGATCTGGAAGTCCGCCACGAAGAGGCAGGCGAAGGCCAGCACCACGAAGCCGAGGCTGGTACGTACGGTTGCCGAGCGCCACATGTCAGTACAGCACCAGCAGGTCTCGGGCGGTAAGCCTGCGGCTGGGCTCGTCCAGGGCGATCGCGCCGTCGGCAATGCCCACGACCCGGTCGGTGAAGCGCAGGGCCAGCTCAACGTCGTGCATGGCCAGCACCGCGGTCGGGTAGGCCTCGGTCAATGCCGCCATGACCAATTCGGCAAGCGGGCCGTCGAGTGCCGAGACCGGTTCGTCGGCCAACAGCAATTCGCCCTGCTGATGAATCGCCCGCGCCGCTGCGACGCGCTGGCTCTGGCCGCCGGAGAGCTCGCCGGCCGCGGCCCAGCATTTCTCGGCAATACCGAGCCGCTCGAGCAGCGGCGTGATGGCGTCGATATCGCGGCGGAAGGGGCGCACCAGGCTGACAAGGTTGTACCAGCTGGCGCGCCTGGCGAGCCCGCCCATATACACGTTGTGAAAGACGCTCAGCGAGGGTACCAGGCCCAGCTCCTGAGGCATCAGGGCCGCGCCGTTTTTCTGCCAGCGCTGCTGCATGATGCTCAGCAGCGTCGATTTCCCGGCCCCGCTCCTGCCCACCAGGGCCACCCGCTCACCGTGGGCCAGCGTCAGGTTAAGCGGCCCGAGGACGCGCGTTCCGCCGTAATCGGCCACCACGTCGGTGAGGGCGAGTGCCGTCATCAATCGAGGATGTCGAGCTGCTGGCCGACCTGGCGGATGATCTCGTAGTCGTCGTTATCCACCGGGATGAAGCCCGAGCGCGGGAAGCTCTCGAGCAATTCGGGATCTTTCATGTCGAGCAGCGCCTGCTGGACGCGCTCGCTGAACCCGTCGCCGAAGCGCTCGTCGACATCGCCGCGGATCGTCCATTGATAGTCGGGATAGGGCGGCGTCTCCCAGACGACCTGGACCGCATCGGTGTCCACGTTGCCGGCGGCGACCTCGTTCTCCCAGGCCTTGTAGCTGACCACGCCGGCCTGATAGGCGCCGGAGGCGACCAGCGAGATGGTGCGGCTGTGATTGCCGCTGAAGCCGACGCGCTCGAAGATCTCTTCCGGCGCCGCGCCCAAGTCGTTACGCAGGAAGTATTCGGGCATCAGCCGACCGGAGGTGGAGCTCTTGGAGCCGAAGCTGAAGGTCAGGCCGCGCAGGCCTTCCGGCGCCCTGTCGCCCTCGACCGGCGTCAGACCGCTGTCGCGATGGGCGATGACATAGCTCTTGTAGTCGGGGTCCTCCACGCCCTGGGCGATGGCCTGCGAGCCGGGCACGCGCTGGCGAGCCTGCACGCCGGAGAGCCCGCCGAACCAGGCCAGTTGCACCTGATCGTTGCGAAACGCGGTGACCGCCGCGGCGTAGGACTTCACCGGCACGAAGCGGACCTCGACCTCGAGCTCGTCCGCGAGATAGTCGGCGACCTTCTGGAAGCGTTGCTGCAGGCGCGTCTCGTCCTCGTCGGGGATGGCGGTGAAGACGAAGGGGCTGGCACCGGCGAGCGACGTGGCAAGCAGCAGTGGCAGCGCAAGAGTCAATGCAGCAGACAGGCGTCCGAGCATGAGGCGATCCTCGCAGGGTGGGGTGAAGGCGCCATGTTACCCAAAAGTCGCCGGGTTGCCGATGTCAGCATCAGCGCGCGCAGGTGCGAAATCCTGCCAGGACATCGCGGCGGTCGGGCATGAAGAAATTGCGATAGCCATTATGGATCAGCCGCGAGCGTGTCGCCCAGGCCCCGCCGCGCTGGACGCGGCGGCCTTCAGGGAACCAGGGTGCGGAATAGTCGCGGTAGAGGTCGGGGGAAAACCCCGGGAAGGGCCCGAAGGTCGAGGCCGTCCATTCCCAGACATTGCCCAGCATCTGCCGACAGCCGAAGGCGCTGTCACCCTCGGCGAGGGCGGCGACGTCGACGCGCCCCAGCCGCCAGGCGTCCAGATTGGCCCGGCGGGCATCGGGTGGCGCCTCGCCCCAGGGATAGCGACGCTTGCCCGGCGAAAGCGATTTTCCGTCGTCCGTCGGCGCGCGGCTGGCGGCGACCTCCCATTCGGCCTCCGTGGGCAGCCGCCGTCCGGCCCACCGGCACCAGGCCTCGGCCTCGTGCCAGCTGACATGTGCGACCGGCTGATGCGGCGCCAGGGGCAACCAGCGGTCGAAGTGGCGCTCCTCCCAGCCACCAATGCCCGGGGCTCCCGCCTCGGTCTTTCGCCAGTCACCCGGGCCGTGCAGGCCCAATGACTCGCGCCATTGCCATCCCGCCTCGCTCCACAGCTCGGGTCGTTCATAACCCTCGTCGGCGACGAAGGCTGCGAACTCGGCATTGGTCACCGGCGCACGGGCGATCCGGAAGGGGGCGACCTCGAC
>DATISN010000147.1:0-5461 GCA_035581765.1 Halomonas sp. | reverse complement strand
ATTCAGGTGGCAGTCGGTGATCTGCACCAGACGCATCAGCGCAGCATCCTCATCAAGGCAATTGGGGCAAGTCGAGGGAGTGGCCATGGGCCAGGCCATGCTCGAGCCATTCGCCCAGAAAGCGATTGAGCTGAAGCTTCTCGTCGGGCTGATGCATGCGGGTGTTGGGGTAGCGGTAGCGGCCGTGGAAGTGGCGCTGACGCTGGAAGTCGGTGACCTCGGCCATGCGCACGTCATGATAGAGATGCACGCGCATGCGCGGGGTCTCGATCAGCTCATCGAGCACGCCCTGCTGCGAGACATGAATGATGCTGGTGTAAGGTGCGCGCTCGCGCAATTCGAGACACAGCGCGCCCAGGCGCCGTCCGCCATTGACCAATTCCACCTCACGGCGCTCGCCCGCTTCGATATCGCCAAGCAGCTTGACCAGGCGGATATAATTGGCGGTGCACTCCCCTTGCAGGGATTTCAGATCCGTCACATAGGCGTTTCTCGACACGCTACCTCCTCGCTCTGAGTGACGCCCGCTCGCCTACCAGCCAATACCAGGCGATCAGACACATGGCATTGTCGAGTCTGCCGGCCGCCACCAGTTCCCTGGCACGAGCAAAGGGCGTCACGTGTACGCGGATGTCCTCGTGTTCCTCGTCGAGGCCATGCACACCTCCCAGGCCGTTGCTGTCGATCAGGCCGCAGAACAGCGTGACCCGCTCGTTACAGGCGCCCGGGCTAGGATAGTAGCTATGCAGCTCGATCAGCTCGCCCACCTCACACCCCGCTTCTTCCCGCGCCTCGCGACGCGCCACCTCGGCGGCACTCTCGTCCGCCTCAACCAACCCCGCGACGATTTCGAGCTTCCAGGGCGAGACGGTGTCGTCGATGGCGCCGGCGCGAAATTGCTCGATCAGCACCAAGGCGTCACGCTCCACATCGTAGAGCAACACCCCGACGGCGTCGTGGCGGCAATGCACTTCGCGCACCACTTCGCCGCTCCAGCCACCCTCGAAGAGCCGATGGCGCAGGTGCAATTCTTCCAGGCGGAAGAAGCCCTGATACAGGCAGCGCCGCTCGATCATCTCCACATCCGCCAGCGTCAGGGTCGGCGATGTCGAGACGTCCTGCGCCTGCCAGGGCTGACGCGAATCGCTCATGCCGGTCTCCGGGTCACGTAAGAGCGTCCATTATCATGACCGGGACCGCCAATGCCAACCGCCGGGGCCGAACTTCCTGGTCGGCGTCCGGCTTGGCGAGCGCCGCGCCGATGGCGTATCTTGCCCTCTCGAATCCCTCTTGAACCCCTCTTGAACCCCTCTCGAATGCAACGGAACGCGCTATCACCATGAAAGGCCGCAACATGACCCGCTGGCGCGATCCGGCCAAGGACCCGCGCCAGGAACCCAAGAGCAACCTGATCACCGCGGAAGGCGCCGAACGGCTGCGTGGCATTCTCGACCACCTGTCGCGCGTCAAGCGACCGGCGATCTCCGCCAAGGTCGGCGAGGCAGCCGCCCAGGGCGATCGCAGCGAGAACGCCGACTACACCTACAACAAGAAGGAACTGGGCCGGGTCATCGCCCGCATCGGCTACCTGACCCGGCGCCTCGATGAATTGCAGGTGGTCGACCGACTGCCCGCGGATACCGGGCGGGTGTATTTCGGCGCCTATGTCACCCTGGAGGATGAGCACGGCGAGGAGCTTTCCCTCCGCATCGTCGGCCACGATGAGACCGACACCACCAAGCACTGGGTCAGTGTCGACGCCCCGCTGGCGAAGGCCCTGCTTGGCAAGCCCCTGGACGAAGAAGCGACCGTCGCGGCCCCCGGCGGCGAGACCACCTACGTGATCACCGCCATCGCCTATCGTGATCCGGCGGCATGACTCAACCCTTGATCGCCCGGTAAACGCGAAAGCGCCGGTCGTCGGCGAGGATCTCGAAACCGCCGAAGGCGCGCTCGAGCAGGTCGGGGTAGGGAAGAAAGGCGTTGGCCACCACGACCAGCTGGCCGCCCGGCCGCAGATGCTCGGGCGCCTCACCGATCAGCCGTGCCGCCGGTCCGTAGTCGATGTCGCGCTGCTGATGAAAAGGCGGATTGCTGATAATTGCATCGAAGCGCCGCCCGTCCAGTGCCGAGTAGACATCGCTGGCCAGCACGTCACCCGTGAGGCCATTGGCCGCAAGCGTGCGCCGCGTTGCCTCCACGGCAAAGCCACTGATGTCCACGGCCGTGACCGCCGCCCCGCGTCGCGCCAGCCAGGCGGCGAGAATGCCGTCGCCGCAGCCCATGTCCAGCGCGTCGAACGCGCCTCGCCGGCGGTCGACACCACCCTCGTCAGGCAGCAGCGCCGGCAACTGCTCGATCAAGAGACGGGTGCCGTCATCGAACTTGCCGTGGCCGAAGACGCCCGGGTGGCTGGCCAACTGCAAACCCTCTACCTCGAAGCGCGTCCAGACGGCGTCGGGGTCGAGCCCGACCCGCGCCGTGTGTGACGCATAGAGCGCGCAGCGCCGGGCACTATCGCGTTTGCGACACCCAAGCCCGAGGGCGGCGAGCACCTTGAGTACCCGCTTGATGCCGCCCTGATTCTCACCAACCAGCTGTAGCGGCGTGCCTGGTGGCAGGGTCGCACATAGCCACAGCAGCCACCATTCTCCCAGGGCATGGCTCTTGGGCCAGAACAGCACCGCCCCGGCTGGGGGCCCGGCATCGAGTGGCTCGACAAAGGGCGAACGGGCCGAAAGCGCGCGGGCCTCCCAATGCGTTAGCAGCGCCGCGTCAGCGCTGATTGCCGTGCCGTGTGTCGCTTCCAGCCAGGTATCCTGCGGCGGCCCCACCCACCACCAATCGCGGTAATCCGCTTCCTGGCGCTCGAGCAACTGACAGACCGGTGTTTGCGCATTCATTACGTTGGCTCCACGGCAGCAACACGGCCCTCGGGTCGTACCAGGGTATAGAGCAGGTAGCGACCCAGCCGCCAGTGTGGGTCGACCCGGCAGTAACGCTGCTCCAGTTCCAGCAGCCGTTCGCGGTCGGCGGCACTTTCGGGCGGCCGGCGCAGGTAGTCGGAGAATATCCGGATGCCCGCCACCTCCCGGATTTCAAGACCGCATTCGACACTCCAGGTGGTGATCTGTGCATGTGTCAGTGGAGAAATCGGTGTCAACCGCTTGCGCTGACCGGTGCCCTCCAGCCGGTCGGCCAGGGCCTTCTCGAGATTGCCTTTGACCACGTTGGACAACCGCAGCGCATCCCGATTAAAGACCATCAGCGAGAGCTGCCCTCCCGGCGCCAGAAGGCGAGCCAACGTGAAGAGTGCTGCGCGCGGGTCCGCCAGCCACTCCAGCACGGCATGGCAGGCGATCAGCGGCCAGGGGCCAGGGGCTTCTTGCGACAGCGCCTGCAGCGGCGACTGCAACAGACGGATCGAGCGTTCATTCAGCTGCTCGCCGGCTCTGGCGAGCATCTCCCCCGAAGGCTCCGTCAGCGTCACGGCATGCCCACGATCATGGAACCACACCGCCAGCTGCCCCAGGCCGCCCCCCACATCGAGAATCGGCTGCTGTTCGAGCGTGAGCATTTCCGGCAGCAGGCGGTCGAGCAGTGCCAGACGCAACTCGCCGCGACTACTGCCATAGAGGCTATCGGCAAACTTGTCGACCATGCCGTCGAAGTGTCGATCGCCTTCTGGCGAGAGGGAAGAATCGTTTGCGAACATGCCGGCCACCGGAAGCGGGTTTGCCGCGCATTCTACCCGGCTTTGCCACTGGGCTCATCGTCACTGCGCTCATCGCTTCTCGCCAATGCGCGTGGCAGCCGGGTTGGCCAGTTGCTGTCGGCCTCCAGTTGCGCCGCTAGCGCCATCCCGTCGTGTGCCTGGTAGTCGCGAAGCTCCATCCCGGCCCTCTTACTCTGATTGCCGGCTTCAGCCAAGCAGGCCGCAGGAAGCGACAGATACCAGGCTGCATTGCCCTGGGCAGTTTATCTCGAAGGTGACTTTCCCTATAATGCGCCGCCAACGCCCCCATAGCTCAGCTGGATAGAGCGTCCCCCTCCTAAGGGGAAGGTCCCAGGTTCGAATCCTGGTGGGGGCACCACAATATGAAATAAAAACCGCCACTTACGGGTCATGCCGGGTGGCGGTTTTGCGTTGACTTTCGCCTCAGGTGACATATAGGTGACAGCCGACAGGATGTGGCGCCAGCCCTCATAGCGGAGTGGTAGGGGTCGCCTCAAACCGGCTTGATCCCGGCCACCTCACGACTAACCTGCAAGCCCCCCCGGGGGGTGGGCCCCCTCCCCCGGCTTATAGTTTGTGCTACCCCCGTACCTCCAAAAAATATTTTGTGAAATCTCCCGCCAGGTACCGGGTGGCGGTTTTTCGTTGTGCTTTGTTCTAGGTAGCAGACAACGAACTTTGGTGCCCCTTATCTATCTCCGCTATCGCGGAGCCATTACTCTCGCCACTCCGGCCCCCATGCGCGATTAGCCGCCACGTTTCAGTGTGCCGCCTCTTGTCAATACCAAACCGTAGGCGACTAAAGATGACTAGCCCTCAATTGCATGAGCTAAGACGCATGCTTAAGGTGATGGAACCTAACTCCTCACTCTCTTGGCTTAAGGAAAATTCATGCTTTCGTTAACGTTGCGCTCATTTCTGCTGGCTTCTATTGCTCTGCTCGTTTCGGCTTGTGCCACCCCCAAGCCGCCCACCTGGCAAAAGGAAGGAGTCAGCGCCGAAGAGACGCGAACGGTCTACGCTGAGTGCCGCTACGAAATTGGTATGTCGGACAAGACTCCGGCCGAAGGGCAGCAGCTCCTAAGCTACTGTATGGAGCGTCATGGATTCCGGCTCCGCCGCTAGGCACGTTTCGCCAATCTTTCATGGTCTTCGCACCCCAAGTTTGTTGAGATAGCAGCCATTCACCACGGTCGTTTCAGGCGGCCGGCTCATCTATCTCAGGGAAACGCAGTACATGATCCTCACCCTCAACCAGCTGGAGCGGCACCTGTTCAAGGCGGCTGACATCCTGCGCGGGCGCATGGACGCCTCGGAGTTCAAGGAGTACATCTTCGGCATGCTGTTCCTGAAGCGCTGCTCGGACGTCTTCGAGCAGCGTCAGGAGGAGGTCCGCGAGCAACTCAGGCAGGCCGGCAAGAGCGAGATCGACATCGCCCAGGTCATCGAGATGCCGAGCTGGTACAAGGCCACCTTCTATGTGCCGGAGCAGGCGCGCTGGCCCTACCTGCTGAAGGAGGCCCACCAGGGCGTCGGCAATGCCCTAAACAAGGCGCTGGCCGGCCTGGAGGAGCACAACCCCAGCCTCGCCGGGGTGCTGGAGCACATCGACTTCACCCGCAAGGTGGGCTCCACCACCCTCCCGGACAGGAAGCTGCGCGATCTCATCGTCCACTTCAGCGAGTACCGCCTGCGCAACGAGGACTTCGAGTTCCCCGACCTGCT
>DATISN010000146.1:0-4519 GCA_035581765.1 Halomonas sp. | reverse complement strand
GCCAGGGACGCCTCGGTGGTATCGCCGCGGTTGTGCTCGTCGCGGGCGAAGGTCGTGGTGCCCTTGCGGCTGGTGAGCTCCACCCCGGCGATCTCGGCGTCGAAGTGACCGGCCTCCTGGGCCTTGGAGAAGTTCAGCTGGGAGCGCAGCGCCCAGGCGTCCTGGTCATCGCGGGAGATGGCGTAGCGGCTGACCAGATCCTCGGTGTGCCAGCCGGAGTGCTTGCCGCTGAAGGCGTCGTTGAGGCCGTCGAACAGCATGGTGTCGTGCATGGTCACGTCGCCCATGCGCGCGCCCCAACGGCCCTGGGGCAGTACATAGGGCGCGCGGTCCATGTTTTCCATGCCGCCGGCGATGGCGCAGTCGGCCATGCCGCTCCAGATCTCCATGGCGGCGTTGGCCACGGCCTGGGCGCCGGAGCCGCAGACGCGATTGACGGTGAGCGCCGGGACTTCCACCGGCAGCCCGCCGGCGATGCCGGCCTGACGAGCGGAATTCATACGACAGCCCGCCTGGATGACATGCCCCATGATCAGCGACTGCACCTTGTCGGCAGCCAGGCCGGACCGGGAAAGGGTTTCCTGAATGACCCGCGCGCCCAAGTCTGGGGCGGGAGTGTCCTTGAGGCTGCCACCATAGGTACCGATGGCGGTGCGCACGGGATGGCAGATGACGACGTCACGGGATGACATGGCAAACTCCTCGTGTCGGGGGGGAACGATCTCGGGGGTGTGACCATCCGTATAGCACATCACTCGCATTGCCACCGTGACTTCGATCAAGCGCAGGGGCGTAGCGACAATTCAACGCGTGGCGCCATCAGGCGCGGTGTCTAGCTCCGAGACGGGGCGCAGCACCCAGAGGCCGAGCAATGGCCCCGGCAGCAACCACCACACCACCCAGCTACCCTGCAGTTCCCACAATGCGGTAGTGAGCGAGATGGCCGGGATGGTCAGGGCGAAGCCCACGGCGTTCATTACCGCCAGGGTCGAGCCCACCCGCTCGCGCGGGGCGCTGGCCGCGGCCAGCGCCGAGAACTGTGGCGAATCGGCGATCACGGTCAGCCCCCACAGGGTGAGCAGCCCCAGCAGCATGCCGGGGGGCAGCCAGGGAAGCAGCGGATAGGCCAGGCAGATCAATCCTGAGGCGGCCAGTGCCCGGCGTGCCACCCACAGGCTGCCGAACCGACGGCTCATTCCTCCGCCGCCCACGCAGCCCACCAGCCCCAGCGCAATGACGGCGAACGACAGCCAGGGAACCCAGGCCTCCGGGGCGCCCAGCCGCGACACTTCCCGGGCGACCAGGAAGGGGGCGAGCGTCCAGAAGGCGTAGAGCTCCCAGCAGTGGCCGAAGTAGCCACCGGCCACGGCACGGAAACGGGACTCACGCAAGGCGGCCAGCCCGTCGAGCAGCCGTGCCTTGCCACTCGACGGCGGTAGATGTGGCCCGTCGCCGAGGGACAAAATCAGGGCGCCGCCCATCAGCGCCAGCAGTGAAGCCCCCACAAGCGGCCACTCCCAGGGCAGGCCCAGGGTGGTGCCGCGCAGCAGGTGGGGCAGGGCAGTGCCGAGGGTCAGCATGCCCACCAGCCAGGACAGCGCCGCGCCGGTATGCGTCGGTACCCAGCCGATGACCAGCTTCATGCCGAGGGGATAGATGCCGGCGAGACACAGCCCGGTCATCAAGCGCAGCGTGATCGCCAGGGGCATCTGGTCGGCTACCAGCACGAAGCCGGCATTGGCCAGGGCGCCCGCCAGGCAGGAGGCGGCGAAGATCCGGCTGGCGCGGAAGCGGTCGGCCAGGCCGGTGGTGGCGATGAACAGGGTGCCGGCGATGAAGCCCGCCTGCACTGTTAGAGTCAGCCGGCCGAGGTCGGCCTCGGTGAGCCCCAGGTCACGGGAAAGCGTCAGGCCGACGCCGTTGACGGAGAACCACAGCGAGGTGCCGCACAATTGGGCGATGACGATGACGGCTAGCGGAAAGCGCCGGATCAGTTGAATAATCATGCATGCATCATTCGCTTCCCTACTCCCGCTGACAAGGCGACAAAAGGTCAAGTGAACCGGTCAGGCCCTTGATCCCTTACTTCACTAGCGGCCTGCTTCAGCCCCTGGCCTCAGCGCCGGCCACAGGGAAGTGATGGCGGGTCTTGTTGGCGATGCGCACCAGCGCCAGCATGATCGGCACCTCCACCAGCACGCCCACCACCGTGGCCAGCGCCGCACCGGACTGCAGGCCGAACAGGGCGATGGCCGCGGCGACCGCCAGTTCGAAGAAGTTGCTGGCACCGATCATCGCGCCGGGGGCGGCGATGTTATGGGGCACCTTCCATGCCATGGCCCAGCCATAGGCGATGAAGAAGATCAGGAAGGTCTGGAGGATCAGCGGGACGGCGATCAGCACGATATGCAGCGGATTGGCGATGATCACGTCTCCCTGAAAGGCGAACAGCAGCACAAGGGTGATGATCAGGCCGATCGGGGTGACAGGTGCCAGGCGTTTCATGAAGACGTTGTCGAACCACTCGATGCCGCGCCGCTGGATGACGGCCCGACGGGTCAGGTAGCCGGCGCCCAGAGGGATGACGATGTAGAGCACCACCGACATAATGACCGTGTCCCAGGGCACCTGGATGTTCGACACGCCGAGCAGGAAGACAACGATGGGCGCGAAGGCGAATAGCATGATCAAGTCGTTGACCGCCACTTGCACCAGGGTGTAGGCGGCATCACCGCGGGTCAGGTAGCTCCACACGAAGACCATGGCCGTGCAGGGGGCGGCGCCAAGCAGGATGGCTCCAGCCAGGTATTCGCTCGCGCGGTCCGCGGGGATCAGCGGGGCGAATACCACGGTCAGGAAGAACCAGGCGATGGCGAACATGGTGAAGGGCTTGATCAGCCAGTTGACCGTGGTGGTGATGATCAGCCCTTTGGGTTGGCGGCGCACGCCGAGGATCGAGGTGAAGTCGATCTGCAGCATCATGGGAAAGATCATCGCCCAGATCAGGATCGCCACCGGAATCGAGACCTGGGCATATTCGAAGCGCGACAGGGCCTCGGGAACGGCTGGGGCGAACTGACCGAGCAGGATGCCGGCCAAGATGGCCAGCGCTACCCACACCGAAAGGAAGCGCCCGAAGAGCCCCATGCCTTCGGTAGTGCTGGGTGACTGAGATTCCTGACGTGTGGTCATGCTGTGACTCCTGTCAGATGGCGCGCTGATTGACGCGTGCGGAAAGCTTTTCCGCTGACTCCTTGCGTTCCGAATAGCGGTCGGTGAGGGCCTCGCTGCGGCCGCGCACCAGCAGCGTGAACTTCACCAACTCTTCCATCACGTCGACGATGCGGTCGTAATAGGGCGAGGGCTTCATGCGATCGTTGTCGTCGAACTCCAGGAAGGCCTTGGGCACCGACGACTGATTGGGGATGGTGAGCATGCGCATCCAGCGCCCCAGCACGCGCAGCTGATTGACAGTGTTGAACGACTGGGAGCCGCCGCACACCTGCATAAGTGCGAGGGTCTTGCCCTGAGTAGGGCGTACCGCGCCGAGCGACAGGGGTATCCAGTCGACTTGGGCCTTCATGATGCCGGTCATGGCCCCGTGGCGCTCAGGTGAGCACCACACCATGCCCTCGGCCCACTTGGCCAGTTCACGCAGCTCTGCCACCTTGGGATGGGTTGCCTCTTCGGTGTCGGGCAGCGGGAGGCCGTGCGGGTCGAAGATACGCGTCTCGGCCCCCATGGCACGCAGCAGCCGGGCGGCTTCCTCCACTGCCAGGCGGCTGAAGGAGCGGCGGCGCAGGGAGCCGAAGAGCAGCAGGATGCGCGGAGGGTGTTCGCTGTCGACGGGAATACCCAGTCTCTCGGCGTCGGGCGTCCGGAACAGCTCGCGGTCGATGTTGGGTAGGTCGTCGAGAGAGCTCATGATGTCTCCATTGAGACGCGGGTGAGTCAGGGGAATTCCGGTGCGTACTCGCAATAATATATGGATAACCATATATGTTCAACGCCATTCGACCCTGCGCCGCCTGCCTGGGCGGCGCGGCGTATTTACGGGGCGTTGCGCTGTGACGGAGCGCGCTGTATGGCCGGGGATAGCTGGGTCGGGTCCCGAACGTCGCGATGGTGCGATGCGGCCTCGGCCCACCAGCCGAGCTGGCCAAGAGTGCGGCCGAAGTAGCCGGTCCAGCGTTCAGCCTCCTTGCGGAAGGTGCCATCTTCGTCGAGCGCCTCCTGGGCCTTAGGCACGTGGATCATCGCCGAGACTGGCAGGCAGCCCAGTTCCGAGAGAAAGGGGCGCATGTTGACCGCCGCGCGGGCGCCGCCCCATTGACCGGCCGAATAGGTGACGATGGCGCTGGGCTTGAAGGCGTAGAGAGAACTACCGAAGTGGTTCAGCAGGTGGGCGAGCGCAGGGCTCATGGAATGGTTGTACTCCGGGCTGACCATCACATAGCCATCGGCGGCCCCGATTTTCTCGGCGAGGGCGTCCAATGGCTCGGGCACCCTGGACGTCGCA
>DATISN010000145.1:0-4460 GCA_035581765.1 Halomonas sp. | reverse complement strand
GCGTTGGAGGAGACGCGCAACCCCTTCCTGCGCACCGGCGTGCAGTTGGTGATCGACAATACCCCCGAGCAGGAAGTGCTCGATCTGCTGCGCTGGCGGATTGCGCGCATGAAGGCGCGTGAACGGGCCGAGGCGCAGATGTTTCGTGCCATGGCGCTCTATGCGCCCGCCTTCGGCATGATCGGCACCCTGGTGGGATTGGTGAACATGCTGTCGGTCATGGATGCCAGCAGCCTTGCGATCATCGGCGAGAAAATGGCGGTGGCGCTGCTGTCGACCTTCTACGGCATCGTGCTGGCCAACCTGGTCTTCAAGCCGGTGGCGGTAAAGCTCGAGAGGCGCACCGAGGAGCGCCTGATCACCATGAACATGGTGCTGGAGGGCGTATCGCTGATGTCCCGCCGGCGCTTGCCGTCCTTCATCGAGGCGACGCTCAACTCCTTCGTGGTCCAGCATCACGACGATATACGCGACCCGCTGGTCGGCGAACACCGGGGGCTGTGGCAGCGCCGGTCGCGAAACACGCCATCGAAGGAAGCGTCGTCGAAGGGCTCATCGGCACAAGAGTTATCGACGAAAGACAAACCGGCAAAAGACACACCAACCAAAAACACGCCGCTGAACCCGCTCGCGCGGGCGCCAGGCAAGCGTGGCGCATCGCGCAACGGCATCGTCAATGGTTGACGACCATCTTGGCCTCTCCCGCTACGACAGCCTGCTCGAACCGGTCTTTGACGAGGAAAGCGGCAGTGGCTGGATGATCAGCTACATGGATATCATGACCCTGCTGGTGGCGCTGTTCGTGGTGATGATCGCCTCGTCGCGCAGCGTGGACCTGGATCTCCTGTCGGCCTCGATAGCCGACACGTCATCCGCCTATCAGCTCGCCCCCGCCCCGCGCTTCACGGTACCGCTGCCCGATGCGCTAAAAAGCCCCCTGCCCGACGATCGCCCGCAGGCCATGGCGGCCCCTTCGCTCACCCCGAGGGCGATTACCGCCGCGCTCGGCGTCGCCGGCCGGCCCACGCCTCGGCCCCTGGCAACGCCCCCGCTGCTGCGCATGCCGCCGGCCGTGACGAACGTGGTCGATAAGCCATCGGCTCAGCCACCAGAGGCCCTCCCTCGGCTGGCGCTGCCTTCCGGGGTCGATACGTCACGGCCCTTGGCAAATTATCTACTGGTCCTCACGGATCATCTGCCTCCCGGCGCCGAGGCCGCCAACGAGCAGGCCGTTGCCCCGCTGAGCGTCGACACGGCAGATCTTGATGCCGCCCCCTACCTTCCAGACCTGCAAGGGGTGGAGGTCACGCGTGTCGCCGAGGGCATCAAGCTGCGGGTGGAAGACCGGCTGCTGTTCGCGACTGCCGAGGCCGACCTGACGAAGGCCGGGAGTGACCTGGTGGTAGGTATGGTCGAGCTGATCCAGCGCCACGAAGGCGAGGTCTCCGTGGAAGGCCACACCGACGACCGGCCCATCCAAACCCCACGCTTTGCCTCGAATTGGTCGCTGTCCAGTGCGCGCGCCATTGCCATCGTGCAGTCCCTCGAACACGCCGGCGTGGCGGCATCACGGCTGCGCGCGGTAGGACTTGCCGACACCCGCCCGCTGGCGGACAACGCGACCGCCGAGGGCCGGGCCATCAACCGTCGCGTCGAGGTGGTGATTCAGCGGGAGTGACCGCATGGCGGTGCTAGCGGCGCTGCCCGACAGCAGCGCCTCCCACGGCGGGGATTACCAGAAACGTGGGTAGCGACGATGGCGCGCGAGGTTATTGACGAGAATCGCGATCAGCAGCATGACGCTACTGCCGATGCCGATCGGCATCAACGGATACCACCAGCCCATCTGCTGGATGTCGGGGCCACCGATGACCGCGATCAGCGCGGCGGCAGCACCGGGCGGATGCACCGTATGGGTCAGCTGCATGGCCAGGATCGAGAGTGACACCGCCAACGAGATGGCGAGCGACGTCGCGCCGAACAGCTGACAGCAGCCCACGCCGATCATGGCCGAAATAACGCTGCCGAACAGGACGTTGCGCGGCTGGGCGAAGGGGCTTTCGGGAGCGGCATAGATCAATACCGAGGTGGCCCCGAAGGAGGCCACGACCAGCAGGTGCTGTGACAGCCAGTGGGCGTTGAGCCAACAGATAACGCCCATGCCGGTGAAAGCACCCAGCCATGACCAGAGGGCGTCCTGCCAGTCCGCATTGACGTGGCGCGCGCGTTCGCCGCGCATCTTGCAGAGGTAGGTTTTCATATTCGCTTTCATGCGCCAAAAGAGCGCGGATAATGCCAGATTGCACTAAAAAGGTGAAATGTGACTCGCTCATGTTGCGCTTGGATCTCGTTCATCGTGTGGGCCTAGTACCTCTCACCAGAAGAGGCCTAGACTGCTTGTGCGCGATGAAGAAAAGGCGTGGTTAAGGAAAGGCACAGGAAGGCACCCGTCGCCAATCGTACGCTTAGGGAGAAGCGATATGTCCGATAACCCATTGCGCAAGATGCATCTGCCCATGACCTCGATCAAGAGCGGCACCGTCTACGACGTGCTGCCCGATGTCGTCGGGCTGACCGTCAGGATCGTCAATGTCTATTACGTGGGTCACCCTGGCAATCGCGAGGACTGGGTGCTCATCGATGCCGGCATGCCCAACGCACATAAGGCAATACGTAAGGTAGCGGAAAGCCGCTTTGGGCAGGGTGCACGCCCCAGGGCCATCTTCCTGACCCATGGCCATTTCGATCATGTCGGCAGTGTCGTCGAACTGGCCGAGGCGTGGAAGGTACCCGTCTACGCCCACCCGAAGGAGATTCCTTATCTGACGGGCAAGGCGCACTACCCCGACCCGGATGTCGATGTGGAAGGCGGCATGATCGCCAAGATGGCACGCCTTTTCCCTACCGACCCGGTCGATCTGGGCGAGCGCATCCAGCCCCTGCCGGCCGACGGCAGTGTTCCCCATCTGCCAGCCTGGCGATGGTTACACACACCGGGGCACAGCCCGGGCCACGTATCGTTTTTTCGTGAGCAGGATCGCGCCTTGATCGTCGGCGATGCCTTCGTCACCGTCCGCCAGGACCAGCTTTATCAAGTGCTGACCCAGCAGCAGAAACTCAGCGGTCCACCGCGTTATTTCACGCCCGACTGGAACGCTGCGCGCGATTCGGTCCAGCGGTTGGCGGCACTGGAACCCGACACGGCCATGACCGGGCACGGTATTCCGATGCAAGGGAGAGATTTGCGTCTCGGCCTGGAAATGCTGGCCAGGAATTTCGACGAGTTGGCACGGCCCGCGTACGGCCGAAGTGTCAATAAATAGCCGTGTCAGTAACTAAATTAAATAGTGTCGCCAACCGCATCAGTATCGCGGTCACGACGACCGGTCGGGCAGCAGACGAGCAAACTCATTTCTGACCGCGGCATAGCATTCGCAGCTCAGCTGCTCGAGCTTGGCCCGATCTAGAATCTTGATACGGCCACGGCGGTAACTGATGGCGCCTAGCCGGTGCAACCTCCCGGCGGCTTCGGTGACACCCTCGCGACGAACGCCCAGCATGGTAGCGATCAGCTCATGCGTCATGAACAACTGGTTGCTCGAGATACGATCCAGCGACATCAACAACCAGCGACACAGCTGCTGCTGAACCGTATGGTGGCGGTTACATACCGCCGTTAGGGCCATCTGAGTCATCAGCGCCTGAGTATATAGCAACGTCTGGCGCATCAGGCCTTCGTGGCGATCGAACTCCTTCAGGAACAGGTCTTCCTTGATACGAAAGGCCTCACCCGCGACCTGCACCAAGCCCTTGCCAATGGCCGTCTGCCCACCCAGGAACAAGGCGATGCCCATCATCCCGTCGTTGCCGACCAGGGAGATTTCCGCGGACCGGCCGCTTTCCAACACATAAACGAGTGATGCGATGCAGGTAGTGGGGAAATAGGCGTAGCGCGTCTTTCTTCCCGCCTGCTGAAGTACCTCGCCAAGCGAAAGGGTGACGGTCTCAAGGCAAGGAAACAGGCGTTCCTTGACATCATCGGGCAGCGTCGCCAATAAACGATTCGTTTCCGGCGAGAGTAACGCGGGCGAGGCAGTCATACACTTCCTTGTATATTTTGTCTCGAGTCCCTAGAAGACTAGTGAACTTATTTCGACAAATCGACTGCTAGCGCATTTTTATAACAAAAGGTTATTTAATCCGCAATTAAACATGTATTGAAAAGAGATTTCTAAATAAAAAACTCGCCTCCACTCTCATACAAACAATCGCGTAACCAAGACCACCACCTCTGAAAGCTTTATGTTATCTGCCAAATATATGCGTCAGTAAAAATAAACGATACTCACCCAGCCTTAAGTTACCCCGCCTTTACTCGCATAGAATCAGCGCGGCCTCCAACGACAGGCCGGGGCCGAATCCCATCATCACGCAGGGACCGGTAGCGCCCTGGGCACGCA
>DATISN010000144.1:0-3172 GCA_035581765.1 Halomonas sp. | reverse complement strand
GTTTTCAGTGGTTTCGACAGCGGTACTGATGAGCCTGTGGCTGAATGGCTGTGCTACCACGGCGCCCCCCGCCGAGCCACGCGAGCTGGTCTTCGAAACGCCTCCCGATGTCACCCTCGAGACGGCCGTGGCCCTGCTGATGGATCGTGGCTACGTGATCCGTCATGCCGATGGCAAGCTCGGACGCGCCGAGGCCGTGCTGTCGCGCTGGCCCGGCTATCGCGTCGAGCTCAACGTCGCGGGGGAAGGCAACACCAGCCGGGTGAGTATCTCCGCCACCCGCGGTGGCCGCCCCCTGGCGCCCCAGACCCTCGACCCTCTGCTGGTGGATTTGCGGTCGCGGCTGGGGCTCTTTCTCTGATCGGCTCTTTGAAGAACCTTCCTTCGTTATCCTGAGGTGAGTCCCCACATGATGATTGGTTTTGACAGGCGCCACGCCACGCCGTGGCGGCGGCTCGCGGGGGCGTGTCTCGCCCTGTTGCTGCTGACCTTGCCGGCGTTGGTTCAGGCCCACCCCCACGGCTGGATCGACATGAGCATGCGCCTGGTGTTCGACGATGAAGGACGTCTGGCAGCGCTGTACCAGTCATGGCGGATGGATCCTTTCTACAGCCTGGTCATCCTCGAGGAACTGGGGCAGGTCGAGGGCGGTGACAGCCTGGAAGCCGGTCTCGACCAGCTGGGCAACGATATCCGCGACAACCTGAGTCCTCATGACTACTTTACCGAACTGCGCCTGGGCGACGACAGGCTGCCACTGGGCCAGGTGAGCGAATATACCGTGCTCGAGCGCGGCGGCCGGGTCGAGTTCATCTTCCGCTTGCCGCTGGCTGAACCGGTGACGCTGGCGGGCGAGACCTTGCGCTATCAGGTGTTCGATCCCAGCTATTACCTGGAAGTGGTGCACGAAGCCGATGATGACGGCCCGTTGGAGGAGGCGCTGATCGTGGGTGAGGGGAATACGTGTCAGACACGCATCGTGCCGGCCGACCCGGACCCCGAGCGGGTACTCGCCGCCGCGCAGCTGGACGTCGACGAGCAGGGTGAATCGGGACTCGGCCGCTACTTTGCAGAGACCGGGGAAGTGACATGCCCTTGATGGCACGACCGCTGCTGTTGTCTGTCGGGCTGCTACTGGTCGGACTGGGGTTCTACTGG
Source organism: Halomonas sp. (assembly GCA_035581765.1). Lineage (GTDB taxonomy): Bacteria > Pseudomonadota > Gammaproteobacteria > Pseudomonadales > Halomonadaceae > Halomonas. Next base: position 2,014 of record DATISN010000144.1, on the reverse strand, counting down.
CTGTGGTTCCAGGGCGGGGTGCAGGCGCTGAGCCTGCCTATCGTGACCTGGCAGCGCGACTTTCACCGCGCCCTGACACTCTCCATCACCGAGTTTTCCGGTACGCCCTCGCCGGCGGCCTGGGCGACTCTGCTGGGTGTCAGTTTCGGTTATGGGGTCTTCCACGCCGCTGGCCCGGGCCATGGCAAGGCGGTGTTGACCACCTACCTGCTTTCCCAGGGCGGCGCGCGACGCCGGGCACTGTGCCTCTCGTTCGCAGCCTCCCTGCTCCAGGGGCTGGTGGCGATCGGCCTGGTCGTGGTGCTGGTGCATGGGCTGGGCTGGTTGACCCGCCAGGCCATGGGCAGTGTGGTCTGGGTCGAGCAGGCGAGTTTCCTGATGGTTGCGCTCCTGGGGGCCTGGTTGAGCGTTCGGGCGATCCGCCAACTGCGTCGCCCGGTACCGACGCATGCTCATGACCATGACCATGCGTGCTGCGGCGGACACCATCATGTCGAGCCCCGCCAGGCCGGCGATTGGCGAACGGCGATGGCCACGGTGGTCGCCATCGGCATTCGCCCGTGCAGCGGCGGCGTGCTGCTGCTGGGGGCGGCGACCCTGCTGGGGCAGTTCGCGGTAGGGGTGGCGGCGGTGCTGGTGATGTCGCTGGGTACGGCCTTGACGGTCTCGGCGCTCGCGCTTGCCAGCGTGATGGCCCGCGGCTGGGCCGAGCGACGCCTGGCACGTCAGAGCCGGCCGTCGCACATCGGCCGGGTGATCGGCTGGGCTTCGCTGGGCGGCGGGCTGACCATTGCCAGCCTGGGACTTGCTCTGGCGTTCACCGGCATCAGTCAACCCGCGAGTGCGCCGCTGCTGGGCGAGCCGCCGGCGCGTGACGAAGCCGGTGAAGTGCCGTCGGGTCACCCCTTCGGCGGGTGAGGCGTCGCCAGGGGCAGGGTGTCGAGCTGCGCGAGGAGACGCGCCTGCAGGTCTTGCAGCGCCTCCGGCCGGTAGGCCTCGGGCTGGCCGTGCCCCCATACCGGCGCCGGCCAGGCGGCATCGCCGCGGTGACGCACGATCACGTGCACGTGCAGCTGGGCCACCATGTTGCCGAGCGTGGCGATATTGAGCTTGTCGCCGTTGAAGCTGTCTTTCAGTGTCCGCCCGACCGCAGTGGCTTCCCGCCATAGCTGTTGCTGCTCGTCCTCCTCGAGGTCGAAGACCTCGCTGACGCCTGGCCGCCGTGGCAACAGCACCAGCCAGGGAAAGCGTGAATCGTTCATCAGCCGCACCTGGCAGAGTGGGAGCTCGGCCAGCGCATGGCTGTCCGCCGCGAGGCGAGCATCGGGTTGGAAGTCAGGCATGGTGGGCCTCCTTGGAAAAAGGGGTGAGCGGGCAGGGCTGGCGCGGCGTCTCGCCACGATTCGCGATGCTGAGTTTGCTGTGTCGCCCGGGATGGCTATGCTGACCGGTCCTGTGCTTTCGGAAAAGCGAAACCTACGATGACCCCGATGGAAGTACTGGCGCTACTGGTGATAGGCACCGTGGCCGGTTTCATCAATGTGCTGTCGGCGGGCGGGTCCATGCTGACGCTGCCGCTGCTGATGTTTCTGGGCCTCTCGCCGCAGGTGGCCAATGGCACCAACCGGGTGTCCATCGTGCTGCAGAGTGTCTCGGCGGTGGCAAGCTTCCTGCGCGCCGGCGCCCGGCATGTGGGGCTGAGCCTGCGGCTCTCGGTGCCGGCCGTGCTGGGCTCGCTACTCGGGACCTGGCTGGCGCTGCAGGTCAGTGACGCGCTGTTCGAGGCGGTGCTGATCACGGTGATGTTCGGTTCGGCATTGCTGATGCTGCTTCCCCAGCCGCGTCTGGAGACTCGCCCGCTGACCGCCGAGCGCCTGACGCCGGCGATCTATCTGGCGATGTTCGGTATCGGGGTCTATGGCGGCTTTCTCCAGGTCGGCGTCGGCATCCTATTCATCGTGGTGCTTTACCGCATGCTGAAGATCGATCTCGCCCAGGTGAATGCCTTCAAGGT
>DATISN010000143.1:0-4227 GCA_035581765.1 Halomonas sp. | reverse complement strand
GCCGTTCATGGAGGTCAGGTTCATCTCGCCTGGGTGGGTCGCTGGCAGTACCAGGTGGGAATATTCAGCAAATTTGGTGCGATAGAGGTCGATACCGACGATGAACAGGCCACCCTTGTTCTTGACGGCGTCGTAGACGATATCGATCAGTTCGTCGGTGGTGGCGCCGCGTGCCTCGGCCAGCGCCTGGTTGACGATGGCGGCGCGACGTTTGATCACCTGCCGATAGGTCTCGGCATTGACGGTGGTCTGGAAGGCGTTGCAGGCCCAGACCGTCAGCATCATGCCGTTGCCGTTGATGAGTTCCTGATCGATATAGGGTGCCGGACGCCCGCCGGGGTAGGGCGGACGCGTATAGCCTTCCTGATGACCGCCCATGCGCACGACCCCTGTGCCTCGCCGGCCCACGTTATGGGTAGCCACAGCGAGATTGACGATGGCGGACTGAATTCGATAGTTGTCGTTGCCCCAGATAACCCCCTTCTCGTAGGCGTGCATGGTGCGCGGGGCATGGCCACCTGCCTTGGGCTTGTAGGCCCACTCGGCGGCCTTGACGATGTCTTCCTGCGCTATGCCAGTGATACGGCTGCACTCCTCGAGTTCCAGGCGGTTGGCTGACTGCATCTCGTCGAACCCGCTGGTGTGCGCGTCGATAAAGGCCTGGTCGTGCCAGCCCTGGTCGACGACATAGGTCAGCAGGCCATTGAAGAGAGCGGTATCGGTGCCCGGCTGAATCGCTAGGTGCAGGACATTTTCCTTTCCGGCGATGGTTTCGCAGATGGCCACGGTCGGCGTGCGCCGCGGATCGACCAGAATGACCTTGCCCTTGCCGACCGTCTCGTCGGGGAACCATTCTCGCTTCTTGGCGATATTGGATCCTCTGAGGTTCGGCTCCCAGTGGGCCAGGAACCAGTTTGTCTGCGTCTCGTAGGAGTTGCCGCCGATGGAGAAGATGACATCAGCGACCTCGGCATCCTCATAGCTGTTGTTCAGTTCTCCGACACCCATGTCGCGAGTGGCGTGACACTCGGAGTTGTAGGCAGGGCGGTTGTGGATCCTCACCATCTGCGTCTGCAAGCCGCTGAAGATCAGCTTGCCGGTGGCCCAGGTGTTCTCGAAGCCGCCGCCGGCGCCCCCATGGTCGAACAGGTTGAAGAACAGCTGGTCGGGACCGTCGTTGTCGAGGATGCGCTGGGTCAGCCCGGTATAAAGGGCCATGGCCTGCTGCCAGTTGGTCTCGACCCAGTCGTCGCCGGTGTAACGCAGCGGGTACTTGAGGCGCCGCTCGCCGATCGGGGTTCCTTCCGAATACATCACGCTGGCCATCTGGCCGCCGCGCGTTGAGGACAGGCCCTGGTTGACGCTGCATTCCTTGTCGGGAAGGATCATGATGTTGTACTCACGGCCATCATGATCCTTGATCCGATTGGTCATGGCCGGCGTCATGGTGAGCTGCATGGCGGGAAGCTGTTTGGTGAAGTCCAGCCCCAAGGCATTCTGGTCGGCGGCTCTGCCGCCCTCCTGGTTGGCGGGCCACTTGTAGACGTGATAACCGCAGCCAACGATGCAGAAGTGGCACGCCATGTTGGTCTTCTGGGCATCCGCCGGTGGAAGCGGGATTCGGTCCTTGAATTGTGTCATTGGTTGTTCTCCCGAAACGGGTAGGGACCTGCAATCAGATGATGTTGGCCTGTCGACCGTAAATCAGGCCATCGACCGACACGGCAAGCAGCGCATCTTCCGCCTCGTCATACTCCAGAATGATCCGGGGAAGATTCTCGGTGGCCTGGCCGATCACCATCTGGCCGGCGTTGTCGGGGTCGAAGATGCTGTAGTGGCAGGGACACTTGAAGGTCTCGGCCTCCTGGTCGTAGCTGACCGGGCAGCCCATGTGGGTGCACTGGGTGCTGTAGGCCACGACGTCTTTCTGAGGCCCAACGCCACCCTTGACTTCCCGCCCCTTGCGAAGGGCCACGCAGGGCGAGCGATCATCGGGGTAGTTGAAGTAAAGGGGTTGATTGACTTCCAACTCATCGAGCCTGGCGACTACCTCTCGCGGGTAGGGCAGAGTGGTGCTGCCGGTTGTAGCAGGGTTCGGGTCTTGCTGGGCTCGGGCAATGGGCGACAAGGACAGGGTGCCGACGGCGGCACTACTGCCGGTCAGCTTGAGAAAGCTACGGCGACTCAATCGTGACATCGTCTGACACTCCAGTGTTGTTGTAGGGAAACTCGTATCAGGGGGTGCTACGGGAGTGATATGTGGATATCTGGATCTGAGAATTAAACGTAGTTCTGGCCTTGAAGGCGTGCAAGGTCAGATAGCTTGGTCTGCGTGATGTATGTAATAAGCATCGAATACCCCCTGGCGCTAGTCACACAGAGTGCGCTGCATCGTGCCGAAAGCTTGATACAGATCATGACGGCTTGGGGTGAATCGTCTAGGAAAGGGGCGGCCGATGCCGAGTTAGCCGCCGGCCCCGATTTGCTGCGCTCACGCCTTTAGCATGGTCTCGATCTTGCCACGGTCCGGCACACTCCCGCTGTGAACGAGCGTGCCGTCGATGGCCACTGCCGGGGTCGACATGACCTTGTAGCCCATGATGGCAGCCGGGTCGGTCACCTTCTCGACCTCGACCTCGATACCCAGTTCGCCGGCCACCGCCCGGATCTGTTCGGCGGTGTTGACGCACTTCTTGCAGCCGGTACCCAATACTTCGATCTTCTTCATGGTCTTTCCCCTCTCACGTTATTGAAACCCGCTGAACAGCCAGGGGCTCAGCAGGTTGATCAGCCAGCCAACGATCATGAAATTGACCAGCAGAATGAGAAAGATGGTGGCCAACAGGCGCCACTGCATGACCTGCTTGAGCATGATGAATTCGGGGAAGCTGGCTGCCACGGTACTCATGCAGAAGGCCAGGGTGGTGCCCACCGGCAGACCCTTGAGAATCAGGCTCTCCATTATCGGGATGACGCCGGTGGCGTTGGAGTAGAGCGGCAGCCCGGCCAGCACGGCAACGGGCACGTTCCACCACTGGCCGCTGCCCAGGTTGTCGGCGAACCAGTCGTCCGGCACGAAGCCGTGAAGGGCAGCGCCCAGGCCGACGCCGATGATCACCCACTTCCAGATCCGGCCGACGATCTCCTTGAGTTCGTCTCGTGCAAAGTCGTGACGCTCCCTCAGGGTGAGGGAGGGCGCCCTGGGGGCGGGCGCGTCGCCCTGGAGCGCCTCGGCAGCCTGTTGGTAGGCCTTGGCCGCGAAATCCTTCAGCCAGCGCTCGCCCTTGAGGGCATCGAGGATCATGCCGCCACCGATGCCCACTCCCAAGCCGATGGCGACGTAGACCAGGGTGAACTCCCAGCCGAGCAGGCTCCACAACATGATTACCGCCACCTCGTTGATGATTGGCGAGGTGAACAGAAATGCCATGGTGATGCCCAGTGGAATCCCGGCGCTGGTAAAGCCTAAGAATAGCGGGATGCTCGAGCAGGAGCAGAAGGGGGTGATGGCGCCGAAGCCGGCACCCAGTCCGTAACCTGCCAAACGAGGCTTCTGCTGGATATAGTGACGCACACGCTCCAGGTTCAGCGAGGCGCGCATCAGGGCGATCACGTAGATCATCACCACCAGCAGCGCGAAGATCTTGGTGGTGTCCTCGACGAAGAAGTGCAATGAGCTTCCAAGCTTGCTCTCGGGATCCAGGCCTGCCAGCCCGTAGACCAGCCAGTCGGCCAGCCAGGTAAAGACCTCCAACATTTCCATGCTCTCCCTGTGTGAAAGGTGCTGTCACACAAGAAGACGCAGCACGAGCCAAAAGGATGCGGCCTCGATGCGTAACGCTTCGCCTATCCTCGGTGAGCGCTATGGCAACAGATGCGTCCCTGCTCGTCGAAGACGATGTCACATTGCTCGATCAGCCGTTCACGCAGCCGCTGTCTGGCCCGGCGCAGCCGCGCCTTGGGGGCCGGCAGGCTCAGGGCGTGACGTGTCGCGTAGTCCGCCTGTCGGATACCCTCCAGGTCGCACTGCTGGATGATGTCGGCATCTTCCGGTGAGCAGCCGGGCAGAGCACGGGTGATGCAGTCGATGAGACTCTCCACCGGAGAGGCCTTCTGGGGCTCGACGGCAATCTCGGGTGGCTCCTCGCCTGTCCAGCGCTTTGCGCGTCGCTGCTGATCGATCCATTGATGGCGCGCCACGCGGAAAAGCCAGGCACGGGGGGAGTC
>DATISN010000142.1:0-27153 GCA_035581765.1 Halomonas sp. | reverse complement strand
GCCGCGCTGCATCTGGCCGAGCAGGGACTGGACGTTGTGGTGCTGGAGGCCGCTCGCGTTGGCTTCGGGGCCTCAGGTCGCAACGGCGGGCAGATCGTCAACAGCTACAGTCGCGACATGGACGTCATCGAGGCCAAGTATGGCGTTGATACCGCCCGGGCGCTGGGCGACATGGCCTTCGAAGGCAACCGGATCATCCGTGAGCGCATCGAGCAGTATGCCATCGATTGCGACCTCAGGAATGGCAACCTGTTTGCCGCCTGCAATGCCAAGCAGATGCAGGGCCTGATCGAACACAAGGCGCTCTGGGAGCGTTACGGGAATCGGAAACTGGAGTTGCTCGAGGGTGATGCCCTGAAACGCGAGGTGGTCAGCGATCGCTACGTGGGGGGGCTGGTGGACCACTCGGGCGGGCATCTGCACCCGCTCAACCTGGTGCTGGGCGAGGCGGCGGCCTTCGAGTCGCTGGGCGGCACGATCCATGAACAGACACCCGTCGAGTCGCTGACGCACGGCGCGCCGGTCGAGCTGCGCACCCCGCGCGGCCGGGTGCGGGCGCAGCGCGTCGTGATGGCCGGCAATGCTTACCTCAAGGGGGTGTTGCCCGAGATCGAGGGCAAGTCGATGCCCTGCGGTACCCAGATCATCACCACCGAGCCGTTGGGTGAGGCACGCGCCCGCTCGCTGATACCCAACGACATGGCGGTGGAAGACGGCAACTACCTGCTCGACTACTTCCGGCTGACCGCCGACAACCGCCTGCTGTATGGCGGCGGGGTCAACTACGGCGGCAGCGATCCGGCCGATATCGAGGCGGTGATTCGTCCCAAGATGCGCAAGACCTTCGCGCAGCTCGACGACGTCAAAATCGACTATGCCTGGAGCGGCACCTTCCTGATGACGCTCAATCGCCTGCCGCAGTTCGGGGTGATCAATGACAACGTCTTCTATGCCCAGGGCTATTCCGGCCATGGCGTGACCTGTACCCATCTGGCGGGCCGCCTGATCGCCGAGGTGATGGCCGGGCGCGAGGAGCGCTTCGACGCCTTCGCCGGGATTCCCCATCTGCCGTTTCCAGGCGGGCGTCTGCTGCGCGTGCCGCTCTCGGCGATCGGCGCCTGGTACTACCAGGCGCGTGACGGTCTGGGAATCTGAGCGCATCCGCGTCGGCATCCGGTTGTCGTCTTCCGGCGACGGCGGGTCAATAAATGTGGATCTCGACCGCTAACGCTTTCTCGCTTGCTGTAAAAGCATATACTGATTTTCATCTCGCGCGCGGTGCAGGAAGCGATGCGCCATTCTTCCTCCTTCTCACGCCTCCGCGAAGCGGTGTCTCGAATGATGTAGGCGCGTGAGCGCTCTCCAGGAGGTGGAAAATGAGCAAGTCGATCGTCGTGGGAACCACCCTGGCCGTGTTGGGGCTGGGCGGATTGGCCTTCGGGGCCTGGCAGGTCCAGCAGGAAGACACGCCGCAGTATGCCGAGATCACTCACGTGGAAACCCTGACGCGGACCGTGGAAACCCCGCGCGAGGTATGCGAGGACGTCGTGGTGACGCAGCAGGCGCCGACCCGCGACCCCAACCGTATCGTCGGCACGGCCGCGGGCGCGATCGTGGGTGGTCTGCTGGGCAATCAGGTGGGTGGCGGCAGCGGCAAGAAAATCGCCACCGTGGCCGGTGTCGTCGGGGGCGGCCTGGCCGGCCGTGAGGTGCAGGAGCGCGTCGAGGCCGGTCAGACGACCAATACGACCCAGCGCCGCTGTGACACCGTCGTCGATACCCGCCAGGAGACGGAAGGCTACGAGGTGACCTGGCGCAATGGCGATGTCGTGCAGACCAGCCGCCTTGACAGCGCGCCCGAGGGCGATCGCGTGCTGCTTCAGGACGGAAAGCCGCAATGGGGGGCGGCCCTCACCGACGAGAGCTGAGCCTTCAGCGGCGTCAGTCAGCGACGCCGGACATCATGACGCCCCGACCCTTCGGTCGGGGCGTCGTCGTGTCTAGACATGGCGCAGATACCAGTCGTATTCCAGCTTGCTGACGCTTTGCATGGCCTGGTCACGTTCGGCGCGGCGATTGGCGACGAAGACCTTCAGGAAGTCCCGGCCGAGTGCCTGGGTCAGCACCTCGCTGCCCTCCAGCAGGTCGAGGGCGCGCGTCCAGCTATTGCTCAGGCTGGGCGGGAACTGCCGGTAGGCATTGCCGATTGCCGCGGCAGGTGGCGTGAGCGAGCCGGCCAGGCCGTGTTCGATGCCAGCCAGCAGGGCGGACAGCAGCAGATAGGGGTTGGCGTCGGCGCCGGCAACGCGGTGTTCGATGCGCCTGGCCGCATTGGGGCCGGAGGGGATGCGCAGTGCCACCGAGCGGTTGTCGACGCCCCAGGTGGGCGTCATGGGCACGTAGAGCCCCGGCTGAAAGCGGCGGAAGGAATTGAGGTTGGGCGCGAACAGCGCCATCGAGGCCGGCATCAGGTCCAGCAGGCCGGCGATGGCCTGCCGCAGTAGCGGGGTGCCGGAGGGGTCGCCATCGTCCGCGGCGAAGACGTTGTGGCCGGCCTCGTCCAGCAGGCTGATATGCACATGGGTGCCGTTGCCCGCTTCCAGGCCATAGGGTTTGGCCATGAAGGTCGCCTCGAAGCCATGCTTTAGCGCGACACCCTTGATCAGCCGTTTGAGCAGCACGGCGTTGTCGCAGGCCGTCAGGACGTCGTCGACGTGCAGCAGGTTGATCTCGAACTGGCCCGGAGCGCACTCCTTGAGTGCGGTGTCCAGGGGCAGGCCCTGCGCCTCGGCGGCATTCTGTATCGCCTCCAGAAGGTCCGAATACTCGTCGAGCTCGTTGATCGAGTACAGCTGGCTCTGGGTGGCGCGCTCGCCGGTGGCGGGCGAGCAGGGCGGTTGCACCATGCCGAGATCGTCACGCGCCCGGTCGACCAGATAGAATTCCATTTCCACCGCCACCACGGGCGTCAGGCCTCGCGCCTGAAGCCGTGCCAGCTGTTGCGCCAGCACCTGACGAGGATCGGCGAAGAAAGGCGTCTCGTCGACTTCGACCATGCTCATCAGCAGCTGTGCCTGCCGCCCACCGCGCAGCCAGGGGCTCGGCATCAGGCTGCCGGGGACCGGCCGGCAGACCCGGTCGCCGTCGCCCGTGGCCAACCCCAGTCCGGTCTCCTCGATGGTGTTGCCCAGTATGTCCAGGGCGAAGACCGACGCCGGCAGGTTGATGCCTTCCCGGTAGGCTTTCTCGAGGTTTCCGCGGCCGATGCGCTTTCCTCGCAGGACACCATTGAGATCGCTGAGCAACAGGTCGATGCTGTCGATCTCGGGATGACGTTCGAGAAAGCTCAGGGCTTCATCGGCGGGATGTGAGGGCATGGCGCACCTTTATGCGGTTCATTATCGATGTGAGCTATCTTTGAAGGCTCGTCGAGTGTTGTCAAATACTTTACGGGTGACGCCGGGGTCACCCGTCAGCTTAACGGCGAAGGGCAACGCCGGGACAATGCGCTGGCCGAAGGAAGGCCGGCAAATGCCGCAAAGATCACGGTGGCTTGGCAGTCGCCTTCGAGCGGCGTATGTTGAGCAAAGCATAACACTCGAGTGTATCGACGATTCAAGGAGACCGACATGCAGAGCAGGCCCCTGGTGGGCGTGATCGCCTGCCGCCGCGAGGTGGAAGGACATCCCGCCCATACGGTCACCGACAAGTACCTGACGGCCCTGCGTGACTACGGGCTGGCGCCGGTGATCCTGCCGGTCTGGGAGGGTGTCGTACAGACCGACCTGCTTCGCCCTCTCGATGGCCTGCTGCTGACCGGCAGCTACAGCAATGTCGAGCCGGGTCGCTATGGCCTGGCGCGTGCGCCCGAGAACATCCGCGATGATCGACATCGCGATGCCGCCGCCCTGGCCTGGATCCCGGCGGCATTGGACATGGGGCTTGCCCTGTTCGGTATCTGCCGTGGTTTCCAGGAGATCAACGTTGCCTTCGGCGGCACGCTGCACCAGGCAGTGCAGACGGTGTCGGGCTTGCTTGACCACCGGGAGCCGGATGGCGATCGCGAGCAGCGTTATGCGCCGGTCCATGATATCGGGATCCTGCCGGGCGGGCGCCTGGAAGCGCTCTACCCGCAACCTCGGGCGAGGGTCAATTCGCTGCACCAGCAAGGGATCGCGTTATTGGGGCCGGGACTGGTAGCCGAGGCCGTGGCGCCGGACGGGCTGATCGAGGCGGTGTCCGTGCGTGATGCGCCGGGTTTCGCCATGGCGGTACAGTGGCACCCTGAATGGCGCACGCCTGAACACCCGCTCTATGACGCCCTCTTCCGGGCATTTGCCGGTGCCTGCGTTGCCCGTCGCCTCGCCATGTCGAGTCATGCGGCAGTCGATGCCTGAGTCGCTAATCTGATCCGCTAACCTGAGCCGCTAGGGAGACGCCCGATGACTGACGAGCTGACACGGCTCGACCGTGCCCACCATCTACACCCCTTTACCGACTACAAGGCGCTGGGCGAGGAGGGTAGCCGGATCATCGTCCACGCCGAAGGCGTCTACATTCATGACAACGAGGGGCACCGGCTGCTCGACGCCATGGCGGGGCTTTGGTGTGTCAACCTGGGCTATGGTCGCGAGGAGCTGGTGACGGCCGCCACCGAGCAGCTGCGCGAGCTTCCCTACTACAATAATTTCTTCAAGAGTACCCATGCCCCGGCGGTCAAGCTCGCCGCGAAGCTCTGTGACCTTGCCCCGGCGCACATGAACCATGTGTTCTTCACCGGCTCGGGATCGGAGGCCAACGACACGGTGTTGCGCATGGTGCGTCGCTACTGGGCATTGAAAGGCAAGCCCGAGAAGCAGTGGATCATCGCCCGCGAGAACGCCTATCACGGCTCAACCGTGGCCGGCATGAGCCTGGGCGGCATGGCGCCGATGCATGAGCAGGGCGGCCCGCTGGTACCCGGTATCACCCATGTGCGCCAGCCCTACTGGTTTGGGGAGGGCCCTCTCGGTGAAGCAGCCGATCAATCCGTGCAGGCGTTCGGTCGCGACTGTGCTGCGGCGCTCGAGGCGAGGATTCTCGAGCTGGGTGAGGACAACGTGGCGGCGTTCATCGCCGAGCCGGTGCAGGGCGCCGGGGGTGCCATCATCCCGCCCGAGAGCTATTGGCCGGCGGTCAAGGCGGTGCTGGCGAAGTACGACATCCTGCTGGTGATCGACGAGGTGATCTGCGGCTTCGGCCGTCTGGGCGAATGGTTCGGCAGCGTGCATTACGACCTCGCGCCGGACCTGATGCCGATCGCCAAGGGGCTATCATCGGGATATCTGCCCATCGGCGGGGTGCTGGTGGGCGACCGTATCGCCGACACGCTCATCGAGGAGGGCGGCGAGTTCTTTCACGGTTTCACCTACTCGGGCCATCCGGTCTGTGCCGCCGTGGCGCTCAAGAACCTCGAGATCCTGCAGGACGAGGGCGTGATCGAGCGGGTGCGCGATGATCTTGGCCCCTACCTTGCCCGCCGCTGGGCGACCCTGGCCGAGCATCCCCTCGTTGGGGAGGCCCGCTCGCTGGGGCTGATCGGGGCGCTGGAACTGGTCGCCGACAAGGCCGGCCGGGTGCGTTTCGACACGTCGCTCGCGGCGGGCAACCTGTGTCGCGAAATCTGCGTCGAACGAGGGCTGGTGATGCGCTCGGTGGGCGACACCATGATCATCTCGCCGCCGCTGGTGATCACGCATGATCAGATCGACGAACTGGTCCGCCTGGCCCGCGAGGCGCTGGACGAGACGGCCCGTCGCCTGTCGGGTCAGGCCGCCGACGCAGCGAAACATCTCGCGAAAACCCCGGCGGCTAACCCGCCAGGTAACGGCACACAGACGACAGGTCAGGCTACACAGAGAGAGGAGAGACACGCATGAGTCATCCCCAGCGACACGCCGATTGGCAACAGATGGCCGCGGGTATGCGCTTCGAGACCCGGGCCTTCATCAATGACCAGTTCGTGAAAGCCGCCTCCGGCGAGACCTTCGAGACGATCAACCCGGCCACCGGCAAGTGCCTGGCCCAGGTGGCCAGTTGCGACGCGCCCGATGCCGAGCTCGCGGTCGGCCATGCCCGTGCGGCCTTCATGCGTGGCGACTGGTCACGACTCGCCCCGGGCCGGCGCAAGAAAGTCCTGCTGCGGCTCGCCGATCTCATGGAAACACATCGGCACGAGCTGGCGCTGCTCGACACTCTGGACATGGGCAAGCCGATCGCAAGCTCGCTAGGCGACATGCAGGGGGCCATCGGCTGCCTTCGCTATCATGCCGAGTCCATCGACAAGCTGTTCGGTGAGGTGGCCCCGACCGGCGAGGAGGCGCTGGCCCTGGTGCTGCGCGAGCCGCTGGGCGTGGTGGCCTCCATCGTGCCCTGGAACTTCCCGCTGATGATGACCGCCTGGAAGATCGCGCCGGCGCTGGCCGCAGGCAACAGCGTGATCCTCAAGCCCTCGGAGAAATCGCCGCTTTCGGCGCTGCGCCTGGCGGCGTTGGCTCGAGAGGCGGGCCTGCCGAACGGCGTCTTCCAGGTGCTGCCCGGCTTCGGGCATACCGTGGGCAAGGCGTTGGCGCTCTCCATGAACGTCGACTGCCTGTCCTTCACCGGTTCGACTCAGGTCGGCAAGCAGCTGATGCAGTATGCCGGCCAGTCCAACCTCAAGAAGGTCTATCTGGAGTGCGGCGGCAAGAGCCCCAACCTGGTCTTCGCCGACTGCAAGGACCTGGATAAGGTGGCCCGGCATGCCGCCGAGGCGATCTTCCACAACCAGGGCGAGGTCTGCATCGCCGGTTCGAGATTGCTGGTCGAGAACTCGATCCGCGAGGCGTTCGTCGAGAAGGTGCTCGCCGCCGCCGAGAGCATGCAGCCGGGCGACCCACTGGACCCCGAGAGCTTCATGGGCGCCATGGTCGACGAGACCCAGCATCGCCGCGTGCTCGATTTCATCCGCCAGGGGGTCGAGGAGGGCGCGTCGCTGCGCGCCGGCGGTGAGGCGCTCAAGGGCGATGGCTGGTTCATTCCGCCCACCGTGTTCGACGGGGTGACGCCGCAGATGGTGATCGGCCGCGAGGAAATCTTCGGGCCGGTGCTGGCGATATTCGGCTTCGACAGCGAAGAAGAGGCCATCGCCATGGCCAACGACAGCGACTACGGTCTCGCTGCGGGATTCTGGAGTCAGGACATCGACCGCATCATGCGCGTTACGCGCCGCCTGCACTCCGGCCAGGTATTCGTCAACAACTGGGCCGGGGGCGACCAGACGGTGCCGTTCGGTGGCGTCAAGCAGTCCGGCAACGGTCGCGACAAGTCGCACCACAGCCTGGAGGAGTATTCCGAACTCAAGACGGTCTGGATGTCTCTGGCCACCTGAACCGTCTCGCCATGATTCAGATGAACGCCGGTCGCCTCGACCGGCGTTGTGGTTGATGGGGCCGGGGAGCGATGTGACGGCGGGTTGTCGATCCACTGTTCGGCGAGCGTAGGAGCGTTGTGGTTTCGTTCATTATGCCGAATGGACATACTTCGGCGTCTGGGGCATGTTTCGGGTAGGCTGTTCGACCGACAGACATTCTCCTGATCAGGTAATACGTCACCATGAATGCCGCCCACGTGGAATCAGCCGAGCAAGACGCTCTCGTCGCCGTGGGCATTGCCGCCTCGGCCGGAGGTCTCGAGGCACTGACGCTGCTGTTGCGCGCACTCCCCTCGCATCAGCGCCTGAGTTTCGTGGTCGCGCAGCATCTGTCGCCGCATCATCCCAGCATGCTGGCGACCTTGCTCGAACGCGAAAGCCAGATGGCGGTGCGCGAGGCCATGGACGGTGACCGCCTGACCGGTGGCGAGGTGCTGGTGATTCCTCCCGGCCACAACGCGCACCTCGAAGACCGGCGGCTATGCCTGACGCCGGCCGAGCGCCAGAATATCCCCAAGCCGTCTGCCAACGAATTCTTCACGTCGCTTGCGGATGCCTTCGGTGATCATGCTCTAGCCGTGGTGCTCTCGGGCACGGGGAGCGACGGCTCGCATGGGGTGCGCTATCTCAAGGCCAAGGGCGGCTTCGTGCTGGCGCAGGACCCCGATGAGGCGCGCTACAGCGGCATGCCCAAGGCGGCCATCGACACCGGTTGCGTGGATCGCATCCTCGGTGCCGAGGGGATTGCCCATGAACTGGTGCGGCTGGCCTCGCTCAGCGAAGGCGATATACATGCCCATGCCGAGTCGCTTGCGCCGGATACCTTCGATCGTTTGCTGACCCGCCTGGCGCGGCGCACCGGGGTGGATTTTCACGCCTACAAGGAAGCAACGTTACGCCGCCGCCTGGCCAGGCGCATGGTCGCGACCCATTGTGCCAGCCTTGAGGAGTACGAGCCGTTGCTCGACCGTCATCCCGAAGAACTCGATAGCCTGTTTCAGGATGTCTTGATCTCGGTGACGGCGTTCTACCGTGATACCACAGCCTTCGAGACGCTCCACAAGAAGCTTGTCGAACGCCTGGCCGGCAAGGCGCCCGGCGACGAGATTCGTGTCTGGGTGGCCGGCTGTGCCACCGGCGAAGAGGCTTACAGCCTGGCCATCCTTCTCAACGAGATACTGGGTCATGAGCTGATCCATTATCGGTTGCAGCTGTTTGCCACCGATATCGACATGCGTGCCTTGGCGATCGCGCGCAAGGGGCGCTACGACCGCGGTGCACTCAAGGGGCTACCGGGTGAACTGGTCGAGCGCTATTTTCACGAGATCGGTGACGTCTTCGTGGTCAACAAGGCGCTGCGTGAGCAGGTCATCTTCGCGCGTCAGGATCTGACCCAGGACCCTCCCTTTCTGCGCCTCGATCTGCTGACCTGTCGAAATGTGCTCATCTATCTGCGTTCCTCAGCGCAGAAGCAGATCATCAAGCGATTCCACTATGCACTGGCCGCCAATGGCCTGCTGCTGCTGGGAAAATCCGAATCGCTGCCGGATGCAAGCTTTTTCACGACGTGCGAGAGCCAGGCGAAGCTGTATCGGCGCCGTGACAACGTCGAGTCGCCCGCCTTGCCCGCCTCGCGCCGAACGCGTCCTTCGCCACCGGCCAGGGCAATGCCTGCCAGCAGGCCGGCTCCTCAGCGCCGCATGGAAGAGCGCGTGATGCAGGCGTTGATTCGCCATCGCGTGCCGGCCGGCATGGTGCTCGATACTCGTTTCGATATTCATTATGTGTTTGGGGACGTATCGCCCTTCGCCAAGATGGCGGCGGGCCGGCCGTCGCTCAATGTACAGCAGCTGCTGGATGACAGCCTGCACATCGACGTCAAGGCGTTGACCTACAAGGCCATTCGCGAAAACCAACCACAGCGTAGCCGACGCATGGTGGTGGGTGACCGGGAGGTGCAGCTGGGGGTGTTACCGCTGCCCGTGGTGCCGGGTGAGGAGGCGCTTCAACTGCTGATCTTCGACATCCTGACTCCCACCGCGGCGGCCGATGGTGGTATCGCTGAGCCGCGAGCGGGCGACGAGGGACGAGCCAGTGAGCTGGAGCGGGAGCTCAGCGCTACGCGAGAGCATCTGCAGACCGTGGTGGAAGAACTGGAAACCTCCAACGAGGAGCTTCAGTCGGTCAACGAGGAAATGCAGTCGGGAAATGAAGAGCTGCAATCGACCAACGAGGAGATGGAAACCGCCAATGAAGAGCTGCAGTCGAGCAACGAGGAGTTGTTGACTGTCAATGAGGAGCTTCAGAGCAAGACCAGCGAGCTGTCACAAGCCTTGGGTGATCTGGAGAACATCAAGAATGCTCTGCCGGCACCGCTGCTTGTCGTCGATCGCAACGGCCGGCTCACGCTCTACAATCCCACGGCGCAGCAGCTGTTTGCCCTGACGGGTTCCCAGCTTGGCCAGCCGTTGTATCCGTTGCAGCAACGCTTCAAACAGCACGATATCGACGCCCTGGTGAGCGAGGTGATCGAGCAGGGCAGGGTGCGCGAGTGTCAGCTGAACGGCGAGCGCCGCTATCGTCTGGTGGTCAGTCCCCATCTCGACGATCTCGGCGTGGTCGACGGCGCGGTCCTGCTGCTGTGGGACAACACCGAGCTCAGCAAGGCCACCGAAGACTTGGCGGCGAGCCTGCGTCAGACGCGCTTGCAGGCCAAGGCGATGGAAGCGGCCAGCCAAGGTATCGCCATTGCCGAGATCTCGCCTGGCAACCAGCCTCTGGTGTATGTGAATCCGGCGTTCACGCGCATCACCGGGTTCAGCGAGTCTCAGGTGATCGGACGAAACTGCAATTTCCTGCAAGGCGAGGGCACCTCGCAGGCCTCGCGTGCGCAACTGCGTGAGGCCATCGCCAGCGGTGAGGAAACCAATGTCACCCTGCTCAATTATCGGTCCGATGGGCGGCCTTTCTGGAACCAGCTGCACTTGTCGCCCGTGAAGGATGATGACGGCACCCTCACGCATTATATCGGGCTGCAGTTCGATACCAGCAACGAGGTCGAGAACGTCGAGCAACAGCGGCTGGCCGCCACCGTTTTCGACAGCACCCAAGAAGGCATCAACATCACCGACCCGCAAGGTCTCGTGATCTCGGTGAATCCGGCCTTCACCGAGATTACTGGCTACACGCGCGATGAGGTCGTCGGCCAGCCCATCACCGGCCTGCACGCCGGGGAAGAACATTCGGACTTCTATGATGAGCAGCAACAGCAGCTGAGCGAGCGCGGAGTCTGGCAGGGTGAGGTCACCTGCCGACGCAAGAACGGTGAGATCTATCCGGAAATGCTCACCATCAACCCGGTCTTCGATGACGACGGTCGCCTGACGCATTACGTGCGGGTATTTCGCGACATCAGCGAAATCAAGCAGAATCAGGAGCGCTTGAGTCGCATGGCCCACTATGACCCGCTGACCGGCCTGGCCAATCGCCTGCTGTTCAATGAACGTCTTGCGCATGCCATCGAGAGAGCCAAGCGCCACGGCCATCAGCTGGGCGTCATGTTCATGGACATCGACCACTTCAAGCGCATCAACGACTCCCTGGGTCACGGTATCGGCGATGAACTGCTGGTTGCGGTCGCCAAGCGCTTGTCACCCTTGCTGCGCAAGGAAGATACGCTCGGGCGGCTGGGCGGGGACGAATTCGTGCTGCTGCTCGAGGAAAACGTGCGCCCGGCCCTGGCCCAGTCGATCGCCATTCGGCTCAACCGCACGCTCAGCGAGCCCTTCATCATCCAGGGCCAGCATATTGCCGTCAGCGCCAGTATCGGAGTGGCGATCTACCCCCATGACGGCGAAGACAGCGAGTCCTTGCTGCGCAATGCCGACGGGGCCATGTACGCCGCCAAGAATGCCGGTCGGGGCCGGCACGCCTTTACCGACCCGGAACTCTCTCGCACGTTGCAGGAACAGCTGCTGTTGGAAAACGATCTGCGCGAGGCGCTCAGCGATGCCCACGGTGGGCTTTTTCTCGAGTATCAGCCTCAGGTGGATGTGGTCAGTCACGAAGTGGTCGGGCTCGAGGCGCTGATTCGCTGGCAGCATCCCACGCTGGGTCGCCTGCCGCCGGACCGTTTCATTCCCCTTGCCCGCTCCCTTGGCCTGGGAACCCGGCTGGATCACTGGGTGCTGGGGGAGGCCATCGCCCAGCATCGTCTCTGGCAGGCTGACGCCTCACCGCTGAGCGACATTGCATTGTCGGTCAACATCATGCCGGAGCGCTTATCCGCCGAGAATTGCCAGTCCTACCCACTCGACGCCATGCTCAGGGAGCATATCGATCCACCGTCAGGCTTTGCGCGACTGGACTGGTTGATTCTGGAAATCACCGAAGAAGGATTGCTGTCGAAGTCCAGCGAGACCCTCAAGGCCATGAAGCGGCTGCGCGCACTGGGCGTCGGTCTGGCCATCGACGATTTCGGGGTGGGGTATTCCAATTTTTCTCATATTGCCCAGCTGCCGGTCACTCAGGTCAAGCTGGATCGCTCGTTGATCAGTCGCCTCGATGAGCTTCCGCATAACCAGGTACTGGTCGAAGGGCTGGGCGGCATGCTGGAAAAGCTCAAGATGAGCTGCGTCGCCGAGGGCGTGGAGACGGCGCGGGTCGCAAGCCAGCTGCGATCGCTGGGCATCCATACGATTCAGGGTTATCACATCGCCCGCCCGATGTCGGCC
Organism: Halomonas sp.; assembly: GCA_035581765.1. Lineage (GTDB taxonomy): Bacteria > Pseudomonadota > Gammaproteobacteria > Pseudomonadales > Halomonadaceae > Halomonas. The sequence goes on along the minus strand of DATISN010000142.1, from coordinate 14,970 downwards.
AGCGACCTTGAGAGCTGGATTGCCCAGTTTGCCTGAGCAGGAAAAATGGCCTTCTGGAACGCCATGTATCGAAGTTGTAAAGGAATTGTCGTATGGTAGTCCTCCCAGTCCATCCTCAGGAGGCCTCACCATGGGACTTTTCAATCGTGATCCCGCCAAGAAGCTTCAGAAGGAATATGAACGCAAGCTCGAGCAGGCCATGCAGGCGGCTCGCAACGGTGATATGCGCGCCAACGCTACCCTGACGCAGGAGGCTAACGCGTTACTGGCTGAAATCGAGAAGCTGAAGACGCCCTAGATTCCCCCGGATGTGGCCTGTCAGTGGCGAACCCCGACGCGGATGCGATGGCTTTTCCGGGGGGTGACGTGACAGGCCACGCGTTAAGCTGAGCTTATACAATATTTTACTTGTACAGGTTGTGTAGCGGAATTAATCTTCATGTCAAGGTTGATCTGCTGCTGCTGGTTGGTGCGTCCCGCTTATCGACCGTGAGCATCCCGTACAAGGAATCGATATGAGCTTCTTCAACGTCCGCACCTCCGGCCTGGGCATTCGCATGCGTCTGGCGGCGGGGTTTTCCATCGTCCTGGCACTGATCGTGGTGCTCACGGCCGTGGGGATCTACCAGGTCAATCGCATCGACCGAGGGCTGACCACGATCAATGACATCAATGGCGTGAAACTGCGTCATGCCATCGACTGGCGAGGCAGCGTGCACGACCGCGCTATCCTGCTTCGCGACATGACTCTGGTCGAAAACGCTGGCGATCTGGGCAATATCCGCGATGACTATCACGCCCTTGCAAACAATTACCTGAAGGCTTCCGAGGGCATGCGTGACGTGATAAGTGAGCATGCCGAGAGTGTCTCGCCTCGGGAAACCGAGCTTCTGGCCAGCATCGACGCCCAGGCGGCACGGACACGCGAGCTGGCGGACAGCGTGATCGAGCGTCGGGTCGGCGGTGACGTCGACGCGGCACGCGAACAGTTGCTGATGGCGGCGGGACCCGCCTTTTTCCAGTGGCTCGATGGCATCAATGCCTTCATCGATCATCAGGAAGCTCAGAGCGCGGGAGACACGGTCGTCGCGCGGAAGACCGCCGAGGGCTTTCAGTGGTTGATGGCGGGGCTCTGTCTGGCCGCGTTGCTGATCGGCGGTACGATCGCCTTTTTGCTGTCTCGGCAGTTGCTGCGAGAACTGGGCGCCGAGCCTCACGTGGTCAAGGCCTTCGCCGAGGCCATCGGTCGAGGCGAATTGAATGCCGACGTGCGGCTGAACAAGGGAGATCGGCACAGCATCATGGCCTCCCAGGCGCAGATGTCTCGTCAGTTGCAGGGCATCGTGGCTCAGGTGCGCGTTGCCACCGAATCGGTGAGTGCCAACAGCGAGCGGATCGCCGCGGGCAACAATGATCTGGCGTCGCGCACGGAACAGCAGGCCAGCGCCCTGACCCAGACGGCATCGGCCATGGAAGAGCTCAACGCCACCGTGACCCGCAATGCCGACAATGCCGATCAGGCGCATCGAGACGCCGAGAGCGCCTCCGGCACGGCCACCCGTGGTGGGGAGGCGGTGCACCAGATGGTCGCGACCATGCAGGATCTCGACAACAGCTCCCAGCAGATTGCCACGATCACCGCGACCATCGACAACATCGCCTTTCAGACCAATATCCTGGCCCTCAACGCTTCCGTGGAGGCTGCTCGGGCCGGCGAGCACGGTCGCGGGTTCGCCGTGGTGGCCTCCGAGGTCCGCAAGCTGGCCCAGAACAGTGCCACCGCAGCGCGCGAGATCAAGGCGCTGGTCAACGGCAATGTCGAGCGCGTCAAGGAGGGAAATGCCCGTGCGGCCGAGGCCAATCGTGCCAGCGAAGAGGTCATCGAAGCGATCGGCCGTGTCAGCGGCCTCATGCAGGAGATCCGTCAGGCGAGTGCGGAGCAGAGTGTCGGGGTTCAGGAAGCCGGTCGGGCAGTCGCGGAAATGGACCAAGTGACTCAACAGAATGCGGCGCTGGTGCAAGAGAGTGCGACGATGGCCGATAACCTGCGCCAGTATGCCAAGCAACTGAAAAGCGCCATGTCAGCTTTCCAGTTGCCGCCCACCCGTCACGCTCTTCAACATGTGCAGGAGGATAGGCATGTCCACTCAGGCGACGACGACCGAGCCGTTGAGACGGAGTCTCGCCCCGGCCTGACGACGACGCCACGCCGTCAACATTCCGGCTGGCAGGAGGCCTGAGCGACACGCGAGGGTCCAGCCACCGCCGGGCTGGCGCACCGTGGTGCGTGCCTCAGAACGCCCGGGCCGGCGTGGCACAGCTGACCAGGCGGCAGGCGGCGTCGCCGGGATTGCGAAAGCGATGGGGGATATTGGTTTCGAAGTAGTAGGCCTCGCCGGGACCCAGGACTCGCGTGCCGGTACCGATGGTGATCTCGATCCTGCCCTCCAGCACCACGCCGGCTTCCTCGCCCTGATGGGTGATCATCTCGCGGCCCGTATCGGCACCGGCCGGATAGGTCTCGATCATGAACGACAGCGCGCGATCGCGACGGTCGGCGCCGACCAGCTTGTAGATGACGTCGCCGCTGCCCACGTCGGCCAGTTCCTCGGCGCTGTAGAACACTTGCCGCCCGCTCTCCAGGTCCATGGTGAAGAAGTCCCCGACACTCATGGGGATGGCATCGAGGATCTTTTTTAGCGAGCTGACCGAGGGGCTGACCTTGCCCTGCTCGATCAGCGAGAGACTGGAATGCGTCACCCCGCATCGCTTAGCCAGCTCACGCTGTGAAATGCCGCGCAGGGTGCGTAGCGCGCGCAGGCGGGGGCCGACCTCATCCGACATCCTGATCTCCTCGACAACGGTGTAGTGGCTATTCACTAGCGGGCGTCAACGGGCGGGCGGGGTCTTGCTGAATCATCCCGTGAACCCCGCCCGAATCGAGCCGCCCTGTGCCTCAGCAGAGGGCGTCGAGCTTGTCTTTCAACACCTTGTTAACCCGCTGGGGGTTGGCGGTGCCGCGCGATGCCTTCATCACCTGGCCGACGAAATAGCCGATCATCTTGCCGCGCTTGTCGGGTTCGGCGTCGCGATACTGGGCGACCTGAGCGGGGCTGTCCGCGATGACCTGATCGATCATCGCTTCGATGGCGCCGGTGTCGGTGACCTGCTTGAGCCCCTTGGCCTCGATCACCTCGTCGGCACGCTCGCCCTCGCCGTTCCACAGCGCCTGGAACACCTGTTTGGCCGCCTTGCCGTTGATGGTATCGTCCATGACCCGGCCGATGAGTTCGCCAAGCGTTTCGGCCGCAACGGGGCTGTCCTGAATCTGCCGGCCTTCCCGGTTGAGCGCGCCGGAGAGCTCGCCCTGCACCCAGTTGGCGGCCTGCTTGGCATCGCCACAGGTGTCCTTGACGCGCTCGAAGTATTCGGCCATCTCGCGGCTCGCCGAGAGCACGCCGGCATCGTAGGCGGAAAGCCCAAGGTCGGTCTCGAAGCGGGCGCGCTTGTCGGCGGGGAGTTCCGGCAGGTTATCGCGAAGGTGATCGACGTAGGCCAGGTCCAGCACCACCGGCAGCAGATCGGGGCAGGGGAAGTAGCGGTAGTCGTTGGCTTCTTCCTTGGTGCGCATGCTGCGGGTCTCGTCGCGTTCCGGGTCGAAAAGACGCGTTTCCTGCACCACCTTGCCGCCGTCCTCAAGCAGTTCGATCTGCCGCTCGACCTCGAAGGCGATGGCGCGCTCCACGAAGCGGAAGGAGTTGACGTTCTTGATCTCGGCACGGGTGCCGAGGGTTTCCTGGCCAATGGGGCGCACCGAGACGTTGACGTCACAGCGCATCGACCCTTCGGCCATGTTGCCGTCGCTGATGCCCAGGTAGGTGACGATGGAGTGGATCGCCTTGAGGTAGGCGGCGGCTTCCTTGGCCGAGCGCATGTCGGGCTCGGAGACGATTTCCAGCAGCGGGGTGCCGGCACGATTGAGATCGATCCCGGTCATGCCGTGGCCCATGCCGTTAGAGAAAGGATCGTGCAGCGACTTGCCGGCGTCCTCTTCCAGATGAGCATGATGCACCCGGATGCGCTTGGTGGCGCCATCATCCAGGGTGACCTCCACCTCGCCGGGACCGACGATGGGGTGATACATCTGGCTGGTCTGGTAGCCCTTGGGCAGGTCCGGGTAGAAGTAATTCTTGCGGTCGAACACCGAGACCTCGGGAATCTCGGCGTGGATGGCCAGGCCGAACTGCACGGCCATGGCCACGGCCGTCTCGTTGAGCACCGGCAACACCCCGGGCAACCCCAGATCCACGGCGCAGGCCTGCGTGTTGGGGGCAGCACCGAAGGCAGTGGAGGCGCCGGAAAATATCTTCGAGCGGGTGGCCAGCTGAACGTGCACTTCCAGCCCAATCACGGTTTCCCATTGCATCAGCGGGTCTCCTCGGCGATGGCGGGGCGGCGGCAATGCCAGTCGGTGGCCTGCTGGAACTGGTGGGCGACATTGAGCAGGCGCGATTCGGCGAAGTGCGTGCCGAGAATCTGCAAGCCTACGGGGCGGCCTTCCGCGGGGCGGCCTTCCGCGGGGCGGCCTTCCGCGGGGCGTTGGCCCACGAAGCCGGCCGGTACGCTGATCCCTGGGATGCCGGCGAGGTTGACGGCGATGGTGTAGATATCCTGCAGGTACATCGAGACCGGGTCCTTGTTGGCGCCGAGGTCGAAGGCCGGCGTCGGCGAGGTCGGCCCCATCAGCACGTCGACCTCCTCGAAGGCATCGAGGAAATCCTGGCGAATCAGCCTGCGAACCTGCTGGGCCTTCTTGTAATAGGCGTCGAAGAAGCCTTCCGAGAGCGTGTGGGTGCCGATCAGGATGCGTCGCTTGACCTCCTCGCCGAAGCCTTCGGCGCGCGAGCGCTTGTAGAGGTCGATCAGGTCGGCGGGGTTGTCGCAGCGATGACCGAAACGCACACCATCGTAGCGCGAGAGGTTCGAGGAGGCCTCGGCCGGGGCGATGACGTAGTAGGCCGGAATCGCGTAGTGCGTATGCGGCAGGCTGACCTCGCGAACTGTGGCGCCCAGCGACTCATAGACCTTTACCGCCTCGCGCACGGCGGCTTCCACGCCGGCATCGAGCCCGTCGCCGAAGTACTCCTTCGGCAGGCCGATCTTGAGCCCGGTCAGCGGCGCGTTGAGCTCCTCGGTATAGTCCGGCACGCCGCGCGCCACGCTGGTGGAGTCGCGCAGATCGTGGCCGGCGATGGCGCCGAGCAGGTGCGCGCAGTCCTCGGCGGTACGGGCCATCGGGCCGGCCTGGTCGAGGCTCGAGGCGTAGGCGATGATCCCGTAGCGCGAGACGCGCCCATAGGTGGGCTTGAGTCCGGTGATGCCGCAGAAGGCCGCCGGCTGGCGGATCGAGCCGCCGGTGTCGGTGCCCATGGCGGCCGGCACCAGGCCCGCGGCCACCGCGGCGGCGCTGCCACCGGAGCTGCCACCTGGCACGGCATTGGTGTCCCAGGGGTTCTTCACGGGCCCGTAGAAACTGTTCTCGTTGGAGGAGCCCATGGCGAACTCGTCCAAGTTGGTCTTGCCCAGGCTAACGGTGCCGGCGGCCTTGAGCTTCTCGACCACGGTGGCGTCATAGGGCGCGATGAAATTGTCGAGCATCCTCGACCCGGCAGTGGTCCTGACGCCTTCGGTACAGAAGAGATCCTTGATCGCCAGCGGCAGGCCGTTGAGCCGAGCGGTGTCGCCCTTGGCCCTCGCGGCGTCGGCCTTGTCGGCGGCCTCGAGCGCTTGATCGGGGGTGACGGTGATCAGGCTGTTGAGCTCACCGTCCAGGCGCTCGATGCGCGCGAGCAGGGCCTGGGTCAGCTCGCGGCTGGAAAACTCGCCGGCCTCGAGGCCGGCGGCGAGTTCCGTCAGGGTCTTGTCATGCATGGGCCTTGGGCTCCGTTGGGGCTTGCCGGTAACACAGGAATGGGAAACGGATCACTCGACCACCCGGGGTACCAGGTAGAGGCCCTCTTCCACTGCCGGCGCGCAGCGCTGGAACTGCTCGCGCCGGTCGGTTTCCGTCACTTCGTCGGCGCGCAGGCGCTGGGTGGCGTCAAGGGGATGGGCCAGCGGGGCGACCCCCTCGGTGTTCAGCCCCTGAAGCTGGTCGACCATTGCCAGGATGCGACCCAGGTCGTCCTGATAGTGGCTGGCTTCTTCGTCGTTCAGGCCGAGTCGGGCCAGATGAGCGGCCCGGAGAACGTCGGTTTTGTCGATCGCCATGATCGGTTGTCCTCGAAGGGTTAGCGATTGCAAGCGGGTTCGCGAAAAATAATCGCAGAAGGTATCACATCCGGCGTTCTGCGGGCAGGGCTGCAAGCCGCCGACGCGGAGGGGCTTTCGCTTGCTGCTGGGGGGCCGCGGTGATACCGTTTGCCTCCGCACAGGGTTTCCGGACTGCACTAGGTAACGACTTCCATGTTCAAACGTTTGAGGGGACTGTTCTCCAGCGATCTGTCGATCGACTTGGGTACGGCCAATACGCTGATTTATGTGCGCGGTCGCGGCATCGTGCTTGATGAGCCATCCGTGGTGGCGATACGCCAGTCCGGCAACATGCGCAGCGTGGCGGCGGTCGGTTCTGACGCCAAGCGCATGCTCGGTCGCACGCCTGGCAACATCACGGCCATACGACCGATGAAGGATGGCGTGATCGCCGACTTCACCGTCACCGAGCAGATGCTCCAGCATTTCATCCGCAAGGTGCATCAGAGTACGTTCTTGACGCCGAGCCCGCGGGTGCTAGTGTGCGTGCCTTGCATGTCGACTCAGGTCGAGCGGCGCGCTATCAAGGAGTCCGCAGAGGGCGCTGGCGCCCGTGAGGTCTTTCTGATGGAAGAGCCCATGGCCGCCGCTATCGGCGCCGGCCTGCCGGTCGAGGAAGCCCAGGGTTCGATGGTCGTCGACATTGGCGGTGGTACCTCCGAGATTGCGATCATTTCGCTGAATGGCATCGTCTACTCGGAGTCTATCCGCGTGGGCGGCGATCGTTTCGACGAGGCCATCATTGCCTATGTACGCCGCCATTACGGCAGCCTGATCGGCGAGGCGACGGCCGAGCGCATCAAGGAAGAAATCGGCTGTGCCTATCCGGGCGGTGAGCTGCGCGAGATCGACGTGCGCGGGCGCAATCTGGCCGAGGGCATACCGCGCAGTTTCACGCTGAATTCGCATGAGATTCTCGATGCGCTTCAGGAATCGCTGAGCTCTATCGTCTCGGCCGTGAAGAGTGCACTCGAACAGTCGCCGCCGGAGCTTGCCTCGGATATCGCCGAGCGTGGCCTGGTACTGACCGGGGGGGGCGCTCTGCTTCGCGACCTGGATAAGCTGATTGCCGAGGAGACGGGGCTGCCGGTCATCGTCGCCGAGGACCCGCTGACCTGTGTGGCCCGGGGTGGCGGTAAGGCCCTGGAGATGATCGACAAGCATACCTTCGAATTGCTCTCCAGCGACTGATAGCGAAATATCGCGGGGGAATGTCTATCAAACCGCTGTTCTCGCATGGGCCGTTGCCCGGCTACCGACTGGTGTTGTGTGTGGCGGCGGCGGCGGCATTGATGTTCGCCGATACGCGCTTTACCCGCATGGAAGACGTGCGAGCCCAGCTTTCCACGCTGGTGGCCCCCATTCAATGGGTGGTAAGCCTGCCCAGCGATGTCCTCAACTGGGGGGCGCTGGCGCTTTCGGACCAGCGCGCCCTGGTGGATGAGAATCGCCGCCTGCGCGAGCAGATTCTGACGCTGTCGCATCGTGTCCAGCGCATGGCCAGCCTCACGGCGGAGAATGTTCGCTTGCGCGAGCTGCTGTCGGCGGCTCAGCAGGACGAGGTCCCCTTCATTACCGCTGAGCTGCTCTCCCTCGATCCCGATCCTTTCACCCACCAGATGGTCCTCGATCGCGGTCGTCGTGATGGGGTCTATGTCGGCCAGCCGGTCATGGACGCCTCCGGGCTGGTCGGCCAGATCACCGCCGTGTCGGCCTATTCCAGCCGGGTGCTGCTACTGGCCGACGCCAGCCATGCCCTGCCGGTTCAGGTCAATCGCAACGGCCTGCGCTTCATCGCCCAGGGCGCGGGGGATTACGAGGCGCTCACGATTCGCCATGTGCCCGACACCGCCGACATCCGCGAAAACGACTTGCTGACCACCTCCGGTCTCGCCGGGCGTTTTCCCGCGGGTTACCCGGTGGCGCGTGTCACACGCGTCGAGCACGACCCCGGCGAGCCCTTCGCGCGGGTCACGGCGGCCCCGGTGGCGAGACTGCAGCGGTCGCGTCACTTCCTGTTGTTGTTTCCGCCGCCGGCCCCTTCCGTTCCGGACGATGGGGACTGGGATCGTGAGCTCTCCGAGCCAGCCATCGAGGCGGCGCGGATACTGATCGGCTTGCCGCCGCAAGGTTCGGCAACACAAAGCCAGACATTGCAAGACCAGGCTTTGCAAGAAGGGGAGCGTTGATGATGCCATCGTCGCCCGCCGGCATGCTGTGGATATGGTTCACCCTGCTGATGGCGCTGTGCCTGCAGGTCATGCCGATGGCTGATGGCTGGCAGATATGGCGTCCCGACTGGCTCGGGCTGATGCTGATCTACTGGTGCATGAAGGCGCCCTATCGCGTCGGGGTGCTGCACGGTTTCGTGCTGGGTCTCCTGATCGATCTGCTCGAGGGCGGGACGCTCGGACAGAATGCGCTTACCCTGTCATTGCTGGCCTTCCTGTGCGCGCTGGTTTACCCCCGATTCCGGGCCTATTCGCTGCTCCAGCAGGCGGTGCTGATCCTCGTGCTGCTGGGCATCGTCCAACTTGTCGAGCAGTGGTTGCGTACCCTGCTCGGACCGTTTTCCATTCATCTGTCGTCCCTGCTGCCTTCGTTGATCGGGGCGCTGCTCTGGCCGTGGCTGACCACCCTGTTCGAAGCGCTGGGGCGCCGCCTGGCCCGCGACTGACCTTCCTGCCGCTTGCCCTGGAGCTGCCATGATCCATGCTCCCATCCTGTGTCTGGCGTCGGCCTCGCCGCGCCGACGCGATCTGCTGGCCTCGATCGGGGTGACGGTCGATGTGCGGCCTGTCGACATCGACGAGACGCCGCTGGTGGACGAGACGCCTGCCGCCTACGTGGTTCGACTCGCTCGCGAGAAGGCCCTGGCGGGCGCCAAGGGCAACAGCCTGGCGGTGCTCGGTGCCGATACCGCCGTGGTCCGCGATGGTGCGATTCTCGGCAAGCCGGAAGATCGCGAGCAGGCGGCGGCGATGCTGCGTTCGCTGTCCGGACGTGGTCACGAGGTACTGACCGCGGTGGCGGTGAGTGGGCCGGCCGGTATGCTCGAGGCCTGCGTGGCCACCCGGGTGGTGATGCGCGATGTGACCGATGACGAGATAGACGCCTACTGGGCTACCGGCGAACCGGTCGACAAGGCCGGCGGCTACGCCATCCAGGGGTTGGCCGCGGTGTTCGTGGCGCGCGTCGAAGGCAGTTATTCAGCGGTGGTGGGCCTGCCGCTCTTCGAGACCGCGGCACTGCTGGCACGCCAGGGCGTGCCGGTGTGGAACCGCGCTATGGCATAATACCCAGAGAATCTACTGGACAAGGATTTCCGCATGAGCGGTGAAGTACTCATCAACCTGACGCCGATGGAAACTCGCGTTGCCGTAGTGGAGAACGGTGTCCTGCAGGAGGCCTTCATCGAACGGTCGCGCCGTCGCGGCATCGTCGGCAACATCTACAAGGGGCGCGTAGTGCGGGTGTTGCCCGGCATGCAGGCGGCTTTCGTTGATATCGGCCTCGACCGTGCCGCTTTTATCCATGCCCAGGAGGTCATGCCGCCGGGCTCCCTCGCCGAAGACCAGATCGCCATCGGCCAGCTGCTTCACGAGGGCCAGGCGCTGGTGGTCCAGGCGACCAAGGACCCCATCGGGTCCAAGGGGGCGCGACTGACCACCCATCTGTCGGTACCATCTCGGTACCTGGTGTACATGCCCGATTCGCCGCATCACGGCGTTTCACAGCGCATCGAGGATGACCGCGAACGCGAGCGTCTGCGGGGGCTCGTGGAGACGAGCCAGGCCGAGCAGAGCCTGGAGGTGACCGGGGGGTTCATCGTGCGCACCGCCGCCGAGGGCGCGCTGGGAGAAGAGATCGCCAGCGATATGCATTTCCTGCTGCGCCTGTGGCGCAAGGTCAGTGAGCGCAAGGTGACCGCGCCGGCGCCCAGCGTGATCTACGATGACCTGCCACTGTTCATGCGCACCCTGCGCGATGTGATGCGCGATGATATCGAGAAGGTTCGCATCGATTCGCGCGAGAACTACGTCAAGCTCATCGAGTTCGCCCAGGAGTTCATGCCCCACGCCGTCGAGCGTATCGAACATTATGCCGGCGAACGGCCGGTCTTCGATCTTTACAGCGTCGAGGACGAGCTGCAGAAGGCGCTGGGTCGTCGGGTGCAGCTAAAATCCGGTGGGTATCTGGTGATCGATCCTACCGAGGCAATGACCACCATTGATGTCAATACCGGTGGCTACGTGGGGCATCGCAATCTCGAGGAAACCATCTTCAAGACCAATCTCGAGGCGGCCAATGCCATCGCGCGCCAGCTTCGGCTGCGCAATCTCGGTGGCATCATCATCATCGATTTCATCGACATGGAAGATACCGAGCATCAGCGCCAGGTGCTGCGCATGCTCGAGAAATCGCTGGAACGGGACCATGCCAAGACCAAGTGCACGGGTGTCACCGAGCTCGGTCTGGTGCAACTGACGCGCAAGCGTACGCGGGAAAGCCTCGAGCAGACCCTCTGCGAGGCCTGCCCGACCTGCGAGGGGAGAGGTACCCTCAAGACACCGGAGTCCGTGTGTTACGAGATATTTCGCGAGATCCTGCGCGAGGACCGGGCCTACAGCGCCGAGACCTACACCGTCCTGGCCTCCCAGGCGGTGGTGGATCGGCTGCTCGATGAGGAATCGGCGGCGGTGGCGGATCTCGAGACGTTTATCAGCAAGACCATCCGTTTCCAGGTCGAGATCCATTACTCCCAGGAGCAGTACGACATCGTGCTGATGTGAGCCCATGTCCGTGATCCGCTCACTGACGAGATGGCTACTGACGCTGGCGGCGCTGCTGCTGGCATCGGTGGCGCTGGTGCTGCTGTCGCTACGGCTGGGTCTTGGCCTGATCGATGTGGCCAAGCCGCGCCTGGAGGCCCTGTTGTCGGCACGCATCAATGCCGTGGTGGAAATTCGTGAGCTGGACGGTGACCTGTCCCACGTTGATCCGAGCCTTTCGATCGCAGATTTTTCGATTCGCTCGAACACCGGCCTGGGGTCCATCCCGCTCATCGAGGTCGAACAGGGCCATCTGCGACTGGATACTTTGGCCAGTCTGCGAGTTGGCTTCCCGGTGGTGGAAGACGCCCGCCTGCGAGGTATCACCGTCCACGTCTATCAGGACGATGAAGGCCGCTGGCACTGGCCGGACCCGGCCGAGCTTCCCAATGAACTGTTTCCCGATACCGCCTTTAACCTGGACCGTCTGGATTTCTGGGTCGGCATGCTGCTGCGCCAACGCGCCTGGGTCGAGGACGTGCAGCTGATCTTGCATGGCCAGGAGCAGCGCGCGGTACTAAAGGCGCCGCAGCTGTTGATGACGGGCGATGCCCGACGAACCCACCTGGAGGGCACCGTCTACCTGAACGGTGAGCGCGATGCCGCCATCCAGGCGGTAATGGAAATAAAGCCCGGTCGGGCGGGTCTGCGTGATTTCAGTGCCGCGCTGCAGGCCGACATGCGCCTGGGTAGCCTGATGGGACTGGCCGCGCTGGTGGGGCGCGGGGCTCCCATGCGCCTCGAGGCCGCCAGTGGCGACGCTCGGCTATGGGGGCGATGGCAAGGCGGTGAGCTGGCGGATGCGCGTCTCGACATGAGTGTGCCCTTGTTGGCGATGAGTCATGACGCACGAAACGGCGAGCTGCGCACCATCGTGCTCGAGTCGTTGGCCGCCCGTGGTCAGTGGCTGAGAGGCGAAGACGGCTGGGAGGCCTGGCTGGAGGGCGAGGCGGGCAGCGCCGACTGGGACGCTCCCGAGACGCTCTCCGATGCCAGCGGCCCGGCGCTGCCGACGCATTGGCACATCAAGCGCAAGGGCGATGACTGGTGGCTCAACACCAGCGAGTTCGCCCTCGATGCCATGGCGGCCTGGCGCGACCGACTGCCGTTGCCTGTGGCCCTGGACAGAGCGATCGCCACCCTCGATCCACGGGGCAGGGTGGAGGGCCTTGGCATGGGACGCGAGGATGGCCAATGGCTGGCCCGCGCCTCGCTGCATGATGTCGAGGTATCTCCTTGGCAAAAGGCGCCCGGCGGAGGGCCTCTGGACATGTGGGTCGAGGCGCGCGACCTGACGGGCAAGGTGCGTTTCGCCGGCGATACCGACAGCCGGATCGTCTTCCCCGACATCTACGCCGACCCCCTCGCCCTCGACCATGCCCGCGGTGAGGTTGTGTGGTCCTATGATGGGCCGCGAAGCGTTGTCAGTGGCCGCAACCTGGCCGTCGGGTGGAAGGGGAGCGAGGTGACCGGCGGCTTCGGCCTGTCGGCAGGCAAGGGGCAGCGCGGGGGCCTGGGGTTGACGCTCGATTTTCGCGACGTGGATGCCATCGAGACACCGCTGCTGCAATGGTTACCGGTCGGCATCCTGAGCGAGGACCTGCTCGCCTGGCTGGGCAATGGCGTATCCGGTCGCGTCCCCGAAGGCGCGTTGCGCTTGCATGTGCCCATGGCCGGCGGCGGCGAGCGTGTCGATCCCACCTTCGGCCTGTCATTGGCGATCGAGGATGGCCGGCTTCCCATCGCGCCGGACTGGCCCTTCCTGGAAGGCATCGAGGGGCAGCTTCAGCTGCAGGACGAAACGCTTGAGGCCACCGTCGAGCGTGCCCAAAGCCTCGGCGTCGAGGCGCGGCAGGGTCGGGTGGTGCTGGACGATGGTCGGCTCGAGATCGATGGCGCCCTCGACGGTTCGGCCGAGGCGCTCCGGCAATTCCTGCGGAACATGCCGGTCGAGGGTATCGACACGCTGGAAAGCTGGCAGGGAGAAGGGCGAGCCACGGGCGAGCTCGCCCTGTCGTTGCCCTTGGAGGCGCCTGAGGGCCTGGCGCTGGAGATTGCCACCCACGTCGACTTTCCCTGGCTCGAATATCGCCCGCTGGGCCTGATGTTCCGAGACATCGAAGGCCCGTTGACCTGGCGTCAGCAAGGCGAGGAAGGCGGTCTCCAAGGGCGTGTCACGGGCCGCCTGCTAGGTGGTCCGGTGAGCGCCGATATCGATACGCTGGCCGGCGGGCTCGACCTGTCCGGCAGCGCTGAGGGAGAGGCCCTGGGCGAAATGATCGGCAGTGAAGCCCTGGGCGGCCGTATCGACGGCGGATTCGATTGGCAAGGTCGGCTGTCGCTCGCAGACGACGCGAGCGCGCTGCAACTCGACAGTGACCTGCAGGGGCTTGAGATTGCGCTGCCGGCGCCGCTCGGCAAGACCCGTGCCGAGCCCAAACGGCTGCGCGTCAACGTCGGGCTCTCCGAGGGCCGTGTTGAAGGCCGTTTCGGCGATCGATTGCATCTGCGGTGGCGTGAGCTTGCCGGCACACCGGCCGGCCAGGGCCAGGTATGGCTAGGAAGGACGCCGACCTCTGATTGGCCGCGAGAGCCAGGCTGGTCGGTCGAGGCGTACCAGCCGCGAATCGAGCTCGACGCCTGGGGAGACGTGTTTTCTTCTCTACAAGGTGGCGGCGGCACGACCGAGGGTGCCGGGGTGTCCCGAATATTGCAGACCGTGCATCTGGAGACCGATTGCCTGGCAGTCGGTGAGCGCTGCCTGGGCTGGCTGGACGCCGCTGCCCGGCCCCAGGCCGGCGGCGGCTGGGGCGTGTCGCTGGATGGCAGCCTTGGCGAGGGCCGGCTCGACTATCGCCCCGGCGGCGCCGAACCCTTGGACATCGCACTTGAGCGGCTGAGCCTGGACAACCTGATACCCGCCGATACAGGCACCGGCAACCTGCTCGACGAGATCGCCACGCCCCCGGTGCCCGAGCCCTTTCCGGCATGGATCGCCGAGCTTCCCGATGGGCGGCTGCGCATCGCCGATATCGAACGCCAAGGCAAGCGCTTCGGTCCCTTTACGGCGCGCTGGCAGGCCAGTGGAGAGCGGCTCACGATCGCGCCGTTGGGCCTGACGCTGGGCGAGATAGCGGCGAGTGGCGAGCTGGTCTGGGAAACCGCCGGGCCCGCCGACAGTCTTAGCCGCGCACGGCTCGATCTCGATGGCCGAGACCTAGGCACGGCCATGGAGCGGCTCGGTCAGCCCGCGTCGATCCGCAGCGCCGAGACGCGTGTGGAGAGCCAGCTGGCCTGGCAGGGCGCACCCTGGCAGTTTGCCCTGGAGCGTTCGCGGGGTAGCATCGAGGCGAGTCTGCGCGACGGGCGTTTCGTGAACCTCGAATCGCCCTCGGCGCGGCTGGTGGGCCTGCTCAACGTCGACAACCTGTTGCGTCGCCTGCGGCTGGATTTCTCGGACGTCACTGGGGAGGGCACCGCCTTCGATCGTGTCAGCGGGGCGGCGACCCTGTATGGTGGAATCCTGGAAACCCGTGGCCCGGTGGAGGTCGAGGGTCCCGCCACCCGTTTCACGCTCGAGGGCCAGGTGGACTTGCAAAGGCGGGAACTCGATCAGCGCCTGGGCGTCACAGTCCCGGTGAGCCGCAACCTGCCACTGGCGGCGGTGATCGTCGGTGCGCCGATCATCGGTGGCGCCCTGTTTATCGCCGACAAGCTCTTCGGTGACGCCATCGACCGCGTGACCCGAATTCATTATCGCGTGCGGGGTCCCTGGACCTCGCCTCAGATCTCCGTGGAAAGTGCCGAATGACATCACGCCAACACA
>DATISN010000141.1:0-8502 GCA_035581765.1 Halomonas sp. | reverse complement strand
ATCCTGTTTTTGCTGAAGGTTCAGCCAGAACTGCGGGGAGTTGCCGAACACGCGGGCCAGCATCAGCGCGCTATCCGCCGTGATGGATCGCTTGTTGCGGCAAAGTTCATTCACCAGACGAGGCGGCACGCCCATTTGACGAGCCAGCTGCGTCTGGCTCAGTTCCAGTGGCGCCAGGAACTCATGAGTCAAGATTTCGCCGACGGAGGTCGGTTTGCGTTCAGTCATTCGCATGGCGTCACCTATACGTATGTGAGTCCAGATAAAGGTAGTGAGCTTTCTCGCCATCCCATTTAAATATCAACCGGTATTGCTTGTTGACCCGGATCGAGCACCAACCGGTTAGCTGGCCTTGCAGATGCTCGAAGCGGTTGCCGGGTGGAACGCGCAAGTCGTTCTCGTCCGTGGCGGCATCAATGATATCGAGCTTGCGAGCCAGTGCAGAGGCTATCGTGGCGGGAATTTGCCGATGGTTGGCACCTCGGGTGAAAAACGCCTCAAGCCAAGGGTCTCGAAAGCTACCAATCATCATCTCTCCTTGTTTTGATAACACTATACCGCATAGTGTAATACTTGGCCAGGGTCGCATGGGCATGGGCAAGGGCATGTCTTGATTTCATGCGACTCAGGCCGAGCCGCAGCGGCGGGGGATATGGCAAACTAGCCGTCCGCGACGACATCAAGGACCCGCATGGCGTATTTCATGGTGATGGGCGGCCTCTTGCTGTCCGTTAGTTTTACCCTTGGCTGGATAGCGTGGCGCAGCGGCCAGTGGGCGCTTGGGCGCCTGCCGGCCAGCAAGAGCGCGGGGCGTCGCAAGCGGCGGCCGAAAAGACAGGCATCGCCAAGAAAAGCCGCGGCCAGCAAGGCGTCGGCCGCAAAGGTGACACCTAGAAAACCCGCCGCGCCGCGCGCCCGCAAGCCCGCCAAACCCGCCGAGCCCTGGGGGCTGACCGTGTGGCTTTCGCGCTGTCGCTTCGCGGTGCCGCTCTCGCTGCTGGCGTCATTGCTCTACGGCTTCACCCGCCTGGCGCAGTTCGGCATGACCCAGCGGCCGGGCGAGGTGCCGGTGGGCTACCACGGCCTGGTCAGCGTGCTCGGTTGGGTCGCCGTGGGGCTGCTCGGCTTGGCGGCGATCAACCTGCTGGCGCGCTGGCGGTGCCACCGGGCCGGCGTTAAATAGCTACGCAAAATAGACACAGGCAATCGCGCATACTGGCTGATACGTACAGAAATGAGTACAATGACTCGATTCATTGGAGGTCATTATGGACACAGTCACCTATAGCCATTTTCGTAGCCATCTGGCCAAGGTTCTGGACCGGGTCAACGACGACCATGTGCCGGTGCTTATCACGCGCCAGAACGGCAAGCCGGCCATCGTGATGTCGGTAGAAGACTTCAAGTCCTACGAAGAGACCGCCTACCTGATGGCGAGCCCACGGAACGCGCAACGCCTGAATGAGGCCATCGCCGAGGTAGAGCGGGGCGATGGTTTGGAACACGAATTGCTTGACCCATGATGCTGAGCTGGGCAGGCAATGCCTGGGAGGATTACCTCTATTGGCAAGCGCGTGACAAGAAGACTCTCAAGCGAATCAACACACTGATCAAGAATATTCAGCGCCAGCCGTTCGACGGACTGGGTGACCCTGAACCTTTACGCCATCAATGGTCCGGTTATTGGTCACGCCGTATCGACCGTGAGCAGCGGCTGGTTTACAAGGTCGCAGATCATGACATCGTTATCGTTCAGTGCCGTTACCACTACTGAGCGCTTTACATCTTTATTCACTGCCTTACTCATCCCTTTCCTCCAACCCCCTGACCGTTACTCCCTGGTTGTATAACCCCAGCTAATCCTCATCGCGATAGGTGAGGTTGGTCTCCCAGCTCTTGCCGCTTTCGGCGATCGCCGCCTGCACGCCGCTGGCATCTCCTGCCTGGAAGGCGGCATAGATCGCCTGATGATCCTTCAGGGCCGTTTCCGGCAGCGTCTGCATCGAGGTCTCGAGCGCGGCTTCGATCAGCTCGAGCAGCGTTTCCCCGACACGAATCGTCATCGGGTTGTGCGTGGCCCGCAGCACGGCGCGATGGAAGGCGACGTCGTGATGCGAGGTCTGCTCGCCGTTGGCGATGGCCGCGGCCATGGCGTCGATTGCCTGGCGGATCTGCGCGTGATCTTCCTCGGTGGCATTGGCCATCGCCTGGAGCGTATAGGCGGGCTCGAACATCTCGCGGAATTCGAGCACATCTCGGGTCATGCCGCGGGCGAGGATCATCCCGAAGGCCATGGGGTCGACCAGCGGCGTACCGGGTTCGCGGCGGATGATGGTGCCCTGGCCGCGGCGCACTTCGACGATGCCGATCGCCTGCAGCATCTTGATGGCTTCCCGCACGCTCGACTTGCCGATCCCCAGGCTCTGGGTCAGTTCGGTCTCGGAGGGCAGGTAATCGCCGGGTTTCAGCTCGCCGCGAATCAGCGCCGACTTGATGCGTTCGAGTATCTGGAAGGCGATGGAGCTGCGCTCGAGGGAGCCCCCGAAGCGGGTCGGTTCCAGCGGCGTGACGGTCGGTGGTGACAGGGTCCTCATAGGGCGTCTCGTCTTGTCAGTGGCCTACGAGAGCATGGCTGGCTGGCGTGCTCGGCCGGGTCGTTTTTGCCTCTTTTTTGCCAGAGTCTGCGTCTGGCTTGATAGGTGATGCTGGCAAACGACACTTGCATCTCGACGTGAAGTGAGTCTAGCATCGACCGGGACATCAGACATCTGATGTCTCACCGAACGGAAAAGAAGACGGGGCGAATCGATGACCAGACGACACGTCGTGGTGCTGACCACCGGCGGTACGATTGCCAGCGAACCCAGCGCGTCGGGGCTCAATATCTCCGGTGCGATGAGCGGCGAGGCGCTGCTTGCGCGCGTCGCGCTGCCGGGAAGCGACAACCTGACGGTGGAGGTCCGCTCGATCCTGCAGAAGCCCAGCAACGCGGTCGATCTGGTGGATCTGGTGGCGATGGCCCGCGAATGCGAGCGCCTGGCACGCGACCCCGGCGTCGACGGTATTGTCGTCACCCATGGCACCGACACCCTCGAGGAAACCGCGCACTTCCTGGACATCACCGTGGCGCTCGAGCGCTGCGCGCTGGTGGTCACCGGGTCGCAGCGCGCCCCCCATGAGGCGGGCAGCGATGCGTATTCCAATCTGGCAGGCGCCATCAGCGTCGCGGCTGAGCCTGCGATGGCGGGGCTCGGCGTGACGGTGGTGTTCAACGAATCGATCTACGCCGCGCGCCACGTGCGCAAGCTCAACAGTTATCAGCTGCAGGGGTTCGGCGCGCCGGGCTACGGGCCGCTGGGCTATGTGGATGGCGGGCGTGTGCATCTGGCGCAGGTGCCGCGCCGTGCGGCCCCGCTACCGCTGGGCGATGCGCTGCCACGCGTCGACATTCTTGCGGTCTATCTGGGGGCCAGCCCCGACCTGGTGGACGCCGTGGTGGCCGGGGGTGCCCGCGGCCTGATCATCGACGGGCTGGGCAGGGGGCATGTGCCGCCGACCTGGCTCGATGCCATCGCCCGCGCCGTGGCCGCCGGCCTGCCGGTGCTGGTGGTGTCGTCCTGTCAGGAAGGCCCCGTCAATACCCGTTACGAATTCCCCGGCAGCCTTGCCAGCCTGGAAGCGTGCGGCGCCGTGGCGGTGCGCGACCTCAGTGCCCGCAAGGCGCGCCTGACTCTCGCCGTGCTGCTGTCCAGCGCGGCGGACGACGATATAGCGACGCGGATCGAACACACGATGTCTCGACCCTGATGCGGGGGCGTTAGCTCTGCGTCAGGTTTTTTGTCCCCAAGGTTTATCTCGAGCACTGACTTGAGTACGGCCTTGGACCCTTGAACCTCAACAGGTAATCAACATGAACAAGAACTTAACCAAGGCATCACTGGCGGCGGCCATCGCGGCCGTGTCGTTCGGCATTAGCCAGGCTCAGGCGGCGGAATTCAACTTCACCTTCGCCCACGTGCTGATCGAGGAAACGCCCAACGGCCAGGCGGCGCTGCGCTTCAAGGAAGAAGTCGAGGAGAAATCCGACGGACGCATCAGCATCGAGGTGCTGCCGGCGGCCCAGGTGGGCGGTGACGTCGAGATCATCGAGCAGATTCAGATGGGCCTGGTCGACATCGGCATTCCGCCGACCGCTACCCTCGGCAACTTCGAGGAGCGTTTGCAGATCCTGGATCTGCCCTTCCTGATCGGTGACTACGACACAATGGTTGAGGTGCTCGACGGCGAGGTAGGTCGCGAGATTCTCGATACCCTCGAAGACGACAACATGCACGGCGTGAACTTCTGGGGCGCCGGTTTCCGCCACATGACCAACAGCGTTCGTCCCATCGAAGGTCCCGAGGACCTGGATGCGATCCGCATGCGCACCATGCAGGCGCCGATCATCATCTCGACCTACGAGAACTACAACGCCAACGCCACCGCCATGGCGTTTACCGAGGTCTACAACGGCCTGCAGCAGGGCGTGGTGGAAGGCCAGGAAAACCCGCTGGCCAATATCTACACCATGCGTTTCCACGAGGTTCAGGATTACCTGTCGCTGACCAGTCACGCCTATCACGCCTACGCCGCGGTGATTAACACCGATTCGTGGAACTCGCTGCCCGACGATCTCAAGGAAGTGATGACCGAGGCGTTCGACAACGGCCGTGATGCGTCGCGTCAGCTGACCCTGGAAGACGAGGAAAAGATCCTTGCCGACATCGAAGGCGAGATCGAGATCAACGAGATCTCCGACGAGGCACGCGAGGCGTTTATCGAGGCCAGCATGCCGGTGCACGAGGAATACGAGGAAATCGTGACCACCGAGCTGCTGCACAAGGTCTACGACGCCGTCGGCATCGAGTATTGATCCATGTTCGAAGCGCTCAATAAACTCCTTGATCGCTTGGAAAACGTGGCGATGGTCGCTTTCATGTCGATTGCGACCCTCGTCACCGCCTTCCAGGTCGTGTATCGCTACGGCTTCAACGGCTCGCTGTCGTGGGCGGAAGAGGTCGTGATCTATTCCATCGTCTGCATGAGTTTCATCGGCGCCAGCATGGGCGTGCGCCATGGCGTGCATATCTCCGTCGACGTGCTCAACGCCTTTGCGCCGCCGGCGGTGAATCGCTGGCTGCATATCCTGACTGCGGTGCTGGGCATCGCCTTTGCCATCGCCATGGCCTATCTGGGGTTCCGGCTGTTCTTCAGCACGCTGGAGCGCGGCATGTTGTCGCCTGCCATGCGCATTCCCATGGCCTGGGTGTATCTGCCCATCGGCCTGTCGGGCGTGTTGCTGATCCTTCGCTATTGCTGGGTGATCCACGAAGTGTGGCACAAGCCGCCGGTCAGCCTGGCCGAGGAACTGGCGGCCGAGAAGGACAAGCTGGTTTGAGCGGCGTGTTCGCGACCGCCTTGAACAACAACGAGGAAACCTCATGATAACGGCGTTGCTGCCCATCTTCTTTGCGGTGTTGCTGCTGGGGCTGCCGATCTTCGCGTCGCTGGCTTTTGCGGTCATCCTCGCCATCCAGTTCTTCGGTACCACGGACCCGGTGATCGTGCCGATGCGCATGTTCTCGGGCATGAATAATTTCTCGCTGATGGCGATTCCGTTCTTCATCCTGGCCGCCGAGCTGATGCGTATCGGCGGCCTGTCGGATCGCCTGATCGAGCTCGCCAAGGCGCTGGTCGGCTGGGTGCCCGGCGGCCTGGCGGCGGCCACGGTGCTGTCGTGCCTGTTCTTCGGCTCGATCTCGGGCTCGAGCCCCGCCACGGTGGTGGCGATCGGCAGCATCATGTTTCCGGCCCTGGTCGCGGCGGGTTACGACAAGCGCTTCGCCATCGGCCTGATCGCCACCGCGGGCACCCTGGGGCCGATCGTGCCGCCGAGCATCGCGCTGATCATCTACGGCTCGGTGACCGGCACTTCGGTCGGCCGGCTGTTCGCGGCGGGGCTCTTTCCGGCCATCCTGATCGCCTCGATCCTGATCGCCTATTGCATGGTCTATGCCTCGTTCAAGGGCTATGCGCGCACGCCGTTCCCGACGTTTCGCGAGATCGGGGCGGCGTTCAAGTCGGCGGCCTGGGGGCTGGGGCTGCCCGTTATCCTGCTCGGCGGGATCTACAGCGGGGTGTTCACACCGACCGAATCGGCGGCCGTGGCCTGTGTCTATGGCCTGTTCGTGGGCATGGTGGTGTATCGCAAGATCAGCTTCAAGAACCTGCTGAGTACCCTGAACAGTGCCGGCCTGATGTCGGCCTCGCTGCTGTTGATCACCGCGGGCGCCTCGGCCTTCTCGTGGCTGCTGGCGATCACCGGCGCGCCGACCCAGCTGGCGAGCCAGGTGTTGTCGCTCACCGACGATCCCTTCATGGTGATGGCGCTGTTCAACGTGGTCATGCTCATCGCCGGCTTCTTCCTGGACAGCGCCTCGGCGATCATCGTGCTGTCGCCGCTGCTGCAACCGATCGCGGCGCAGGTCGGGGTCGATGCCACCCACTTCGGCGTGATCACCCTGATCAATTTCTCGGTCGGCATGATCACCCCGCCGGTGGGTCTCAACCTGTTCGTGGCGATGGCGATTTCCAAGATGTCGTTGCCGGAGATATTCAAGGCCTGCCTGCCGCTGATCGGGCTGATGCTGCTGTCGCTGATCATCATCACCTACGTGCCGTGGTTCAGTACCTACCTGCCGAACCTGATCTACAACTGATCCATCGCTGAGACGGGTTGTACGACGCCGCCTTGATGACGCAACGCTGATGACGGAAAGGCTATGAACGAGCTATCGCAACTCGACGAGGCGCTGGACGGCCAGCGCTTCTGGGACGACGTCAAGGCCCTGGCCGCCATCGGCGCGCTGTCGCCGAAGGGCATTCGCCGGCTGACCCTGGACGAGCAGGACAATCGCGCCCGCCTGTGGCTGGCCGAGCAGGGCAGGGCGCTGGGCTGCCGGGTGTTCTATGACGCCCTGGGCAATCTCTTCCTGCGCCGCGAGGGGCAGGACGCGTCGCTGGCGCCGCTGCTGGTCGGAAGCCACATGGACAGCCAGCCGCAGGCCGGGGCCTACGATGGTGCGCTGGGCGTGCTGGCGGGGCTGGCGCTGCTCAGAACGTTGCATGACCACGACATCGCCCATCGCCGCCCGCTGGAGATCGTCTCCTGGACCAACGAGGAAGGCGCGCGCTTTGCGCCCGGCACGTCCGGCTCCGCGTGGTTCGCGGGGCGGCGCGCCTATGACGAGATCGTGTCAGCGGTGGATGGCGAGGGCATTCGCTTCGCCGATGCGCTGGCCGAGTGTCTGGGCCTGCTCGGGGAAACCGAGGGCATGACCTTTCGCCCCGAGCCCTTCGTGCCGCATGCCTTTCTCGAGCTGCACATCGAGCAGGGGCCGGTGCTCGAGACCCTGGGCAAGCCGGTGGGGGTGGTCAGCGGCATTCAGGGCGTCAACTGGTATTGCGTCGAGGTACAGGGCGTGGCGAACCACGCCGGCACCACGCCTCGACAGGCGCGCCGCGATGCCTTCGACGGTGCCCACGAACTGGTGGCCTCGCTCAAGGCCGCCGTGCTCGAGCAGGACGACGCGGTGCGCTTCACCATCGGCAAGTTCGCCCTCTGGCCCGACTCGGTGAATACCATCGCCCAGCGCGCGGTGTTCACCATCGATCTGCGCCATCCGCGCCAGGCGGTACTCGATGCCCTTGACGAGCGCTTCCATGCACTGGCCGCGCGCCAATGGAGCGGCTGCGAGGTGACGCTCGAGGTATCGTCGCGGGTGCCTCCGGTGGATTTCCCCGAGCCCCTGCTCGACGTGCTGCGCGAGAGTGCGCTACGCCAGTGCGAGGACGTGCCGGAGCTGGTCTCCGGTGCCTTTCATGACGCCATCCATCTGGTGCACGTCTGCCCCACGGCGATGCTGTTCACGCCCTGCCGCGCCGGTATCAGCCATCATCCCGACGAGCATATCGAACGCGAGGATGCCGAGGTTTCGGCGCGCGTGCTGGCGCAGGCCGCCGGTCGGCTGCTGAGCTGACTGGCCCCGATGCCCTTGCGACTCGATCGATCACCCTCGACCGTTGACCTCAACAAAGATAAAAGGCCCTTTTATGCATGATGCTCCGATCTTCCTGCCGCTGCGCGAGCAGCACGCCAGGCTGCGCAACGCCACCTTGAGCGCTACGCAACTCGCCGAATCGGCGGCCGCCCACTTTGCGCAGCGCGGCGAGCGCGACCACGCCTACCTGACCTGGAATGGCGAGGCGGCGGTGAACGCGGCGGCGGCGACCGATGCGGTGCTTGCCGGGGGTGGCGATAGCGGCCCGATGATGGGCATTCCGATCTCGATCAAGGACATCTACGCCGTGGCGGGCCTGCCGACCTATGCCGGGTCGTCACGTCGCCTGCCCGAGCGTTGGGAGCGACCCGGTCCCATGATATCGGCCCTGATGCGCCAGTTG
>DATISN010000140.1:0-41638 GCA_035581765.1 Halomonas sp. | reverse complement strand
CTCCATATGTTCAGCACTCCTGGTCATCCCGCCCTCCTGTGTGGCATCTCCCAGCGCTGGTAGTCGGCATCGATACGGTCGAGCATGCCCCTGCCATATCGCGGTGGTTGATCTCAGCCCGACTACATACGCCACAAGCCTGGCGCAGGAAGACAGCAGCGTCCGCCATTGTATCGGTGCCGTCCTGCAACTGGGTGGTGCTCAGCCCATGGGCATGCCGGCGGCGAAGGTCGAGATAAAGCCGAAATCGTGAGTTCTGGCCCAAAAACGCCCAGCAGGAGCGCGCACCTCCGACAGCAGCGTCTTCATCGACTGGCGCGCCCAGTGCATAACAGCGAGGCTTATATATCCTGCTCCTCGAGCTTAATAAGCCCTTTCTTACAGAAAAGAACGCCATTCATCGCTACAGTGGGGGTTCTCACACAACCCGCTTGAGCCACGTCTTGGCCGAGAGGAGGTGACTCGGAACGGAACGCGTCGACTGCTGGCCCTGGATGCACAGAATGTCCACGCTGGTCGCATCCTGCTGCGACCAAATCAGACGAAGAGCGGGAAGGTCCGGGTGGTGCCGGTACCGCAAGACGCCCGGGCATGGCTGGAGGACTTGCCGTTCGCCACGACCTATGCACGACTGTGCAAGGTATGGGAAGACGCACGCCAGGCCATTGGGCGACCCGACTTGCGCTTCCACGACCTGCGTCACAGCTATGCCAGCATGCTCGCTCAGGCCGGCGAGAGCATGACCACAGCGCGATCTGCTGGGTCATTCCAGTCTGATCGGGACAAGCCGTTACTCGCACTTGTTCGATGCCGGACTGGACGTTATTGGCTCGCGACTGCCGAGCCTGAGCGCGGCTTTCTGCGACCAAACACTGAAAAGAGGGAGGGTAGAAACGCAAACAGCCGCCCATAAGCGACTGTTTTTGAAGTGGTGCCGGCGGTCGGACTCGAACCGACACACTGTCTCCAGCGGCGGATTTTGAATCCGCTGCGTCTACCAATTCCGCCACGCCGGCAGCGCGAACGCATTATACGTGGCACGCGGGTCAGGTCAATCGTTCGGCTGACTTCATCGACCCGAGACGGTATCCTTGCCGGCTTTCGCGGCTCAGCTTTCCGACCCGGCCGCGATCTCACTCTTCTGGACCCAGGGACCGAGACGCCCCATGCAGCGCGCCGACTTTCACTTCGATCTTCCCGACGAGCTGATCGCCCGATACCCCTCACAGCAGCGCAGCGACTGCCGCCTGCTGTGCGTCGAGGGCGAGCGCGGCACTTTATCTCATCGCCGCTTCCCCGATCTGCTCGACCTGCTCGAACCCGGCGATCTGCTGGTCTTCAACGATACCCGCGTGATCCCGGCCCGGCTGCATGGGCACAAGGCCAGCGGCGGCAAGGTCGAGATGCTGCTCGAGCGCCCGCTGGACGCTCATCGCGGCCTGGCCCACCTGCGCAGCAGCAAGTCGCCGAAGCCCGGTACCGAGATCCTCTTCGAGGGCGACGTGCGCGCCGTGGTCGAGGGCCGCCGCGACGCACTGTTCGAGCTGCGCTTTCTCGGTGAGACGCCGCTGATCGAGCTGCTGGAGCGACACGGCCACATGCCGCTGCCGCCTTACATCGACCGTGCCGACGAGCTCGCCGACCGCGAGCGCTACCAGACCGTCTATGCCCGCCGCGACGGCGCCGTGGCCGCTCCCACCGCGGGGCTGCACTTCGACGAGCCACTGCTCGAGGTGCTCGCCGCCAAGGGAATCAATAGCGCCTTCGTCACCCTGCATGTGGGGGCCGGAACCTTCCAACCGGTGCGCGTCGACGACATCCGCGAGCATCAGATGCACAGCGAATGGGTCGAGGTCGACGAAACGGTCTGCGAGCAGGTGCGCGCCACCAAGGCGGCCGGACGCCGCGTGGTGGCCGTGGGTACAACGAGCGTGCGCTGCCTGGAAAGCGCCTGCCTGAAGAGCGACAGCGGTGAGATCGCCCCGCTACGTGGCGAGACCGACATCTACATCTACCCGGGCTACACGTGGCGCTGCGTCGATGCCCTGGTGACCAACTTCCACCTACCGGAATCGACCCTCATGATGCTGGTGGCGTCCTTCATCGGCTTCGAGACGACGATGGCGGCCTACCGCGAAGCCGTAGCCGAGCGCTACGCCTTCTTCAGCTATGGCGATGCCATGTTTCTAACCCGCCAGAGTTCCTGACACGAGACTCACATGCGTGACGAAAGCTTCATGACCTTCGAACACTTGGCAAGCGATGGGCGCGCCCGTCGCGGCCGCCTGACCTTTCCTCGCGGCAGCGTGGAGACGCCGGCCTTCATGCCGGTGGGCACCTACGGCACCGTCAAGGGCATGACGCCCGCCTCGGTGGAGGAGATCGGTGCCGAGATCATCCTCGGCAACACCTTTCACCTGTGGTTGCGCCCCGGCACCGAGGTCATCGAGGCCCACGGCGACCTGCACGACTTCGCCCAGTGGCACAGGCCGATCCTCACCGATTCGGGCGGTTTCCAGGTATTTTCCCTCGGCGAGACGCGCAAGATCACCGAGCAGGGCGTGCATTTCCGCTCGCCGGTGGACGGCGCCAAGGTGTTCATGGGGCCTGAAGAGTCCATGGCGGTGCAGCGCTCGCTGGGCTCCGACGTGGTAATGATCTTCGATGAATGCACGCCCTATCCGGCCACCGAGACGGAAGCCGAGGTGTCGATGGAACGCTCGCTGCGCTGGGCGAAGCGCTCTCGCGAGGCCCATGGCGACTCGCCCTCGGCGCTTTTCGGGATCATCCAGGGCGGCATGTACCCTGAGCTGCGCCGACGCTCGCTCGAGGGCTTGCTGGAGATCGGCTTCGATGGCCTGGCCATCGGTGGCCTGTCGGTGGGCGAGCCCAAGCACGAGATGATCGCCGCGCTCGACTACCTGCCTGACTGGATGCCCGCGCAGTATCCGCGCTACCTGATGGGCGTGGGCAAACCCGAGGATCTCGTGGAGGGCGTGCGACGCGGCATCGACATGTTCGACTGCGTGATGCCCACCCGCAACGCGCGCAACGGCCACCTGTTCACCTTCGATGGCACCGTGAAAATCCGTAATGCCAAGCACCGCCACGACACGCGGCCGCTGGAAGCCGGCTGCGACTGTTATACTTGCCAGCATTTTTCGCGCGGCTACCTGCATCACCTGGAGCGCTGCGGCGAGATGCTCGGCTCGATGCTCAACACCATCCATAATCTGCGCCATTACCAGCGACTTATGGCCGGTTTGCGCGGTGCCATCGAAGCGGGTACATTGGCCAACTTCGTGGAAGGCTTCTATGCGCAGCGTGGGCTGCCGGTTCCTCCCGCACCGAACTGATTTCAGGGCCGGTGCCATCCTGGATGGCACCGGCTGGCGTGAACACGAACCTCGTTCCTGTCGCGCCTATCCCGGCTCTCTCACGCCACTTTCCGTCAAACCATCAGGAGACACACCTACATGCTGGACTTCTTCATCTCACCGGCCATGGCCCAGGACGCAGGCGCCGCAGGCGGCGGTATCGCCCAGATTGTCATGCTGGTCGGCTTCGTCGCGATCTTCTACTTCCTGCTGTGGCGCCCCCAGGCCAAGCGTGCCAAGCAGCACAAGCAGCTGATCTCCAGCCTCTCCAAGGGTGACGAGGTCGTCATCGGTGGCGGCATGCTGGGCCGGATCACCAAGGTCTCCGACGACAGCGAATTCCTGACCATGGAAATCGCCGAAGGCACCGAGATCAGCGTGCAGAAAGCCGCCGTTGCGCAAGTGCTGCCCAAGGGCACCATCAAGTCCATCTGACGCGCGCTGGCACCGTCGTGCCCCCTTCCTGACGGCGCACGACCCCGGAACGAGGCCATCTGCGGATGGCCTCGACTCCTTATTTCCTGCGAGCGCACCACGCTAGCTACAAGGCAGGCCTTGCATGCTTAACCGATATCCCCTGTGGAAGTATCTACTGATACTCGTCGTTCTTCTCACCGGCCTAGTCTACTCACTGCCCAACCTCTTTCCCCAGGACCCTGCGGTGCAGGTCAGCAGCGAACGGGGCGACGCCACCATCGACGAACGACAGGTCGAGCGCATCCGCGCCACGCTGGAAGACGCCGACATCCCCGTCAAGGCCATTGACGCCGAAGACGACCGACTGCTGGTGCGTCTCGATGCCGGCGACGATCAGATCGACGCCCGCGACCGCATCGCCGAGATTCTCGACGACGACTTCGTGGTGGCCCTCAACCAGGCCGAATCGACGCCTTCCTGGCTCGAGGGCCTTTCCGCCTCGCCGATGACGCTGGGCCTGGACCTGCGGGGCGGCGTGCACTTCCTGCTTGAAGTCGACATGGCCGCCGCCCTCGAGCAGCGCCTCGAAGTCAACGCCAGCGCCATGCGCGAGACGCTGCGCGGCGAGCGGATTCGCTATCGCGACACCGACATCGACGACCGTACCCTCTCCATGACCTTCGCCAATGCCGAGGATCGCGACCAGGCACGCAGCCTGATCAGCCAGGAATTTCCCGACTTCGAGTACGCCAATGAAGGCGAGGACCGCGGCGCCCGGCTGGTGATGACGATGACCGACGAGGCAGTGGCTGAGCTGCAGGACTACGCCATCAACCAGAACCTCACCACCCTGCGCAACCGCGTCAACGAGTTGGGGGTGGCCGAGCCACTGGTCCAGCGCCAAGGCCCGGATCGCATCGTGGTCGAGCTGCCCGGCGTTCAGGACACCACGGCCGCCAAGCGCATCGTGGGGGCGACCGCCAACCTGGAGTTTCGTCTCGAGGCGCGTCCCGACACGCCGGACAACGAGACCCAGAGCTTCTCCTTCCGCAACGAAGAATCGCGCAGCGCCGACCTGATGCGCGATGTGATCATCACCGGCGACAGCGTCTCCAGTGCCAACCACAGCTTCGATGAGAACGGCCGTCCTCAGGTCAACATCGACCTGGATGGCACCGGCGGCACCATGATGAACCGCGCCACCCGCACCAACATCGGTCGCAACATGGCGGTGCTGTTCATCGAGCACAAGAGCCGCGACAACACGGTCATGGAGGACGGCGAGGAGGTCACCGAGCGCGAGACCTATACCGAGCGCGGCATCATCAGCCTGGCGACCATCCAGAGCGCGCTGGGCAACAGCTTCCGCATCACCGGGCTGGACTCGCCCACCGAGGCCGCCGAGCTCGCGCTGCTGCTGCGTTCCGGCTCGCTGGCCGCGCCGATCTACTTCGCCCAGGAACGCACCATCGGGCCAAGCTTGGGGGCGGAGAACATCGAGCGCGGCCTGCTCTCGGTGCAGCTCGGCCTGTTGCTGGTCGTGCTGTTCATGGTGGCGCGTTACCGGGTGTTCGGCGTGTTCGCAACGATCGCGCTTGGCTTCAACCTGGCGCTGCTGGTCGCGGTCATGTCGATGCTCGGCGCCACCCTGACGCTGCCCGGCATCGCCGGTATCGTGCTGACGCTGGGCATGGCGGTCGACGCCAACGTGCTGATCTTCGAACGAATACGCGAGGAGCTGCGCACCGGCCTGTCGGTTCAGCAGGCGATTCAAGCCGGCTACGAGCGTGCCTTCACCTCGATCGTCGATGCCAACATCACCACCCTGCTCGTGGCGGTGATCCTGTTCTCGATCGGCACCGGGCCGGTCAAGGGCTTCGCCGTGACCCTGTCCATCGGGATTCTCACCTCGCTGTTCACCGCACTGATGGTGACCCGGGCGATGGTGAACCTGACCTACGGTGGCAAGCCGGTCAAGAAGCTCTGGATATAAGAGGTGGTAATGAAAACCCTCGTGACTCGACAGTTCGACTTCATGGGCAAACGCCGCATCGCCTTCGCGGGCGCGGGCTTGATGCTGCTGGTCTCCATCGCCGCGCTGCTGTTCCAGCCGCTCAACCTAGGGCTGGACTTCACCGGCGGCACCCTGATCGAAGTGCAATACGCGACCGCCCCAACCCTGGATGCGTTACGCCAACTGCTTGAGGACGCCGGCTTCCGCGATGTCTCGGTGCAGACCTTCGGCGCCTCCACCGAGGTATTGATTCGCCTGCAGCAGGCCTTCGACCCCGATGTCGGCGAGCAGGTGGTCAGCATGCTGCGCGATGCCGGCGAGCAGGTGGAGCTGGTGCGCGCCGAGTTCGTCGGCGCCCAGGTGGGCGACCAGCTGCGCGACCAGAGCGGCATGGGCCTGCTGGTGGCCCTGGGCGTGGTGATGCTCTACGTGGCCTTTCGCTTCCAGTACAAGTTCGCCATCGGTGCGCTGCTCGCGCTGATCCACGACGTGATAATCGTGGTCGGCGCCTTCGCACTGTTCCAGTGGGAATTCGACCTCACCGTGCTGGCCGCGATACTGGCGGTGATCGGCTACTCGCTCAACGACACCATCGTGGTCTACGACCGCATCCGCGAGACCATCCGCAAGTCACGCATCGACGACATGCCGGCGATCTTCAACGAAGCGATCAATATGACCCTGTCGCGCACGCTGGCGACGTCCGGCACCACCCTGCTGGTCCTCCTGGCACTGCTGATGCTGGGCGGCGACATGATCGAAGGCTTCGCCATCGCGCTGATCATCGGCGTCGTAGTCGGCACTTTCTCGTCCATCTACGTGGCCTCGGCCCTGCTGCTGACCGTGCACCTGGACCGCGAAGACCTGATTCCGCCGAAGAAGGAAGCGGACGACGAGGAGGAACAGCTGCCCTGACCACCGCCGCGGCGGTGAGGACGACGGGCCCATCAGCGATGATGGGCCCGCTCTGTTTGCCAGTTGCAAGATCATCGTCGATGATTCACTGGTCGCAACCGAAACCTTCACACCTTCGCCACTCCCCCGAGGCTCCATGTTCCTGCTGGTAACCTTTGCCGTCGTTTCGATCAGCGTCTCCTTTGTTTGCTCGTTGCTCGAAGCGGCGCTGCTGTCCCTGACCCCAAGTTATATCGCCCGGCTGCGCGATACCCGACCCGCACTGCATACCCGGCTCGCCAAGCTGAAACAGAATATCGACCAGCCGCTGGCGGCGATCCTCACGCTCAACACCATCGCCCACACGGTAGGGGCCACCGGCGTCGGGGCCCAGGTCACGGTGGTGTTCGGCGAGGCCTGGCTGGGGATCGCCTCGGCAGTGATGACGTTGCTGATTCTGGTGCTTTCGGAGATCATTCCCAAGACCATCGGTGCCAGCTACTGGCGTCAGCTGTCGCCTATGCTCGCGCCGACGCTGGATGGCATGGTGTGGATTCTCAAGCCCTTCATCTGGCTTTCCGAGCGCATCACCAACCGCATCGGCAAGGATAGCCAGGACACCGACATGCGCGGTGAAATCAAGGCGCTGGCGCAGATCGGTTTGGAAGAGGCGTCGCTGGACCCCGACGAGACCCGGGTCATCACCAACATCCTCAACCTGCACGATATTCCGGTGAAGGAGGCGATGACCCCGCGCACCGTCTGCGCGACGGTCAAGCCGCAGATGACCGTCGCGGAGTTCGACGAGGTGCTCGGGCGCTCGGCGTTTACCCGCTTCCCGGTGATGGATGGCGGCGAGAATGCCCTTGGTTACGTGCACAAGGCCGACACCTACCATGCGGATGACGCGGCCGAGCTCAAGTCGATCATGCAACCGGTGAAGTCCGTGAGCGCCGAGGACAATGTCGAGCACGTCTTCACCTCGATGGTGTTCGACCGCCAACACCTCTGCGTCGTCTATGACGAACTGGGCACCTGGGTCGGCATCATCACCATGGAGGACGTCATCGAGACGATTCTCGGTCAGGACATCGTCGACGAGACCGACAACGTGGCCAACCTGCGCAAGTACGCCAAGCAGCGCTGGACCAAGGGACGCCGGCACCACGGCGATTGAATCAGGATCTGTCGTCGGCTAATACGACACCGCCCCCGCAGCGTCGCTGCGGGGGCGGTGTCATTTCGGCGTCATGCGTCGCGCCGTTCCTTTCGGAAACTCGACAGAAGTGCGTCAGAAATGCGGCTTGAGCTGTTGCACCAGCGACTTGTAGAGCCGCGGGCCGGCGGCCATCAGCTGCCCTTCGATCCTGACGTCGGGCTGGCCGTCGGGGGTACCCAT
Source organism: Halomonas sp. (assembly GCA_035581765.1). Lineage (GTDB taxonomy): Bacteria > Pseudomonadota > Gammaproteobacteria > Pseudomonadales > Halomonadaceae > Halomonas. The sequence continues at coordinate 33,537 of DATISN010000140.1, read as the reverse complement.
CAGCGCCCCGGCCTCCTTCAGCAACAGCGAACCGACGTGCATGTCCTGCTCCTCGAGGCCCAGCACGAAGGCGGCATCGACGCGTCCCGCGGCCAGGTCGGCCAGGTCGAGCAGGCCGCTGCCGGAGGCGCGCTGCACTTCGATCTGCGGGCCGAGTTGCTGCACCAGCGTCAGGTAGGCGGGCATGTGCCGGACGCGCAGCCAGGTTTCGGGCAGGCCCAGGGCGACACGCGCCCCGGCAACAGCCGTGGTACGCGGCACGCGGATACGCTTGCCGTTGAGCTGGGCGCCCCGACCGCGACTGGCCAGGTACTCGTCATCGCTGAAGGGAGAGATCACCACCGCATGCTCCGGACGGCCCTTGACCAGACAGACCAGCGACAGCGCGAAGGACGGCGCGGCGACGGTCAGGTTGGAATAGCCATGGAAGGGTTCGATCTTCCACAGGGTGTCCTGGCCCTCGCCTTCCCCGTCACGGTGGGGCGTGAAGCGTCCCACCACCCCGTGCTGGGGATAGCCACGGGAGAGCTGATGCGCGATCAGCGACTCGACATTGCGGGCGGCGTCCTCGAGGAGGCGGTCGAGATTGTGCTCCTGGTGGGAGTTCTCGATTCTCTCGCGGATGCGCAGAAACTGTTCGGCGGCGCTGCGCGAGGCGCGCAGCGCGAATTGGACCATCGGGTGCATGATCGGGCCTAGGCGTCGGTGGTGTTAAAGAACGGATCGGCGCGAATCCTAGCAGAAGCCGAGAGGCTTCGCCATTCGAAGCGTCCCACCGGCATGCTAGAATCCTCCGCCACCGTTTCGACACTTCGACCTGAAGGCACCCTCATGCTCGAGCGCATCCGCATCGTTCTGATCGGCACCAGCCACCCCGGCAACATCGGGGGCACCGCGCGTGCCATGCACAACATGGGGCTCGGCGACTTGGCGCTGGTCGCCCCGCGCTGCGAGCCGATCAGCGCCGAAACCGTGTCGCGCGCCTCGGGTGCCGACCCTATCGTGCATGCGGCACGCCAGGTGGCCACGCTGGAAGAGGCGGTGGCCGACTGCACCCTGGTGGTGGGCGCCAGCGCCCGTTCGCGCACCCTACCCTGGCCGATGACCACGCCGCGTGCGCTCGCCGAGTCGCTGCCCGCCGAGCTCGCCGACGAGGGCGCCCGGGTGGCCCTGGTGTTCGGCCGCGAGGACAGCGGGCTTTCCAACAGCGAGCTGCAACGCTGCCACGCCCACGTCAACATCCCCGCCAATCCCGACTTCAGCTCGCTGAACCTGGCGACGGCGGTCCAGGTGCTGGCCTACGAGTGCCGGCTGGTCTGGCTGGCGCAGCAAGCGGTGGATACCAGCGACACCCCCGAGTCCGCTGCGCCCACACCCCATGCGCTAGCCAACCATCAGGAGCTCGAGCACTACTTCGCCCACCTGGAACGCACGCTTGTCGCGATTGGCTTTCATGACCCGGCCACCCCACGACAACTCATGGCCCGGCTGCGGCGCTTCACGCTGCGGGCCCGCCCCGAGCGCATGGAACTGAACATCCTGCGCGGCATTCTCACCGCCACCGAGCAGCGCACCCGGCGCCCGGAGGCCGATGAGTGAGCCGGCTTGAAGCCGGCTCACTGCGCCCCCACTATTAAGGCTTCTCTCGAGCGAAGTTCAGAGCGAAGCTCGGCCAGCAGCAAACGCCATACTGAGCAAAAGCCAAACCGATCGCTTCTCTTCGCACCGCCACCCAAGGACCGTCGCATGTTTCAACGTCTGCGCGAGGACATCAACAGCGTATTCACCCGCGACCCGGCGGCACGCAACTTTCTGGAAGTCCTGACCAATTACCCGGGGCTGCACGCGCTGCTGATCCATAGGCTCGCCCACTGGCTGTGGCACAAGAACCTGAAATGGCTGGCGCGCAGCCTCTCGACCTTCTCGCGTTGGCTGACCGGCATCGAGATCCACCCCGGCGCGGACATCGGCCGGCGCTTCTTCATCGACCATGGCATGGGCGTGGTGATCGGCGAGACCGCGGAGGTGGGTGACGACGTGACCCTCTATCAGGGCGTGACCCTGGGCGGCACCAGCTGGAATAAGGGCAAGCGCCACCCGACGCTGGAGGATGGCGTGATCGTCGGCGCCGGGGCCAAGATCCTCGGCCCCTTCACCGTTGGCGCCGGCGCCAAGATCGGTTCCAACGCCGTGGTCACCAAGCAAGTGCCCGCCGGGGCGACGGTGGTCGGCATCCCGGGCAAGATCGTCAAGCGTGCCGAGCCCGACGTCGACGAGGTGCTGGACATCGACCCGGCCAGGCGCGAGGCCATGCACGAGAAATTCGGCTTCGATGCCTATGGCATCAGCCAGGACATGCCCGACCCGGTGGCCCGTTCGATCCAGGCCATGCTCGACCACATGCACGCCGTGGACGAGCGCATCGAGCGCATGTGCACCACTCTGCGCAAGGTCGATGCGAGCTATCGCGACGGCCAGTTGCCGCAACTGCGCGACGAGGACTTCGCCGACATCCTCGCCGATGTGGACAGCTGCTGCCCGCCGCCCGATCACGCCCCCCCACGACAGGCGGACGCTTCCAGCCAGCGGCCTGGTGAGCCCCGCCGGCGCAATGGTTGACCGCGACACTCGGTCTTTCCCATAATACCCCGAGAGTTCGCGCGGCCTTCCGACTGACGAAGGCCGCTTTCATCATCAGTCGCCGAATCGGCGCCGAGGTGCCACTGGCATGCGCCTGACCACCAAGGGACGCTACGCCGTCACCGCCATGCTCGATCTGGCCGTGAACGCCGCGACGGGGCCCATCAGCCTCGCCGACATCTCCCGGCGACAGGAGATTTCGCTCTCCTATCTCGAGCAGCTGTTCGCCAGATTGCGCCGTGCACGACTGGTGGAAAGCGTACGCGGCCCCGGCGGCGGTTACCTGCTCGCCATGGCCCCGGAGAGCATTTCGGTGGCGCAGGTGATCGATGCGGTCGACGAGTCCGTGGATTCCACCCGCTGCGGCGGGCTCTCCGACTGCCAGCAGGGCGATACCTGCCTGACCCATCATCTGTGGTGCGAGCTGTCGGAGCAGATTCACGGCTTTCTTGACGGCATCACCTTGGGGGAGCTGGCCGTTCGCCAGGAGGTACAGACGATCGCCAACCGCCAGCGGCGGCGCCTGGGCAACGACGGCATCCTGGCCTCGGCGCCATGATGACCTGCCCGCCGGCCTGCCAACCCGAGACGATCACGAGCCCATGAACGCATCCGTCTATCTCGATTACGCCGCCACCACGCCGGTCGACCCGCGCGTCGCCGAGGTCATGAGTCGCCACCTGACCCAGGAAGGCATCTTCGCCAATCCCGCCTCGCGCAGCCACATGCTGGGCTGGCAGGCGGAGCAGGTGGTGGAGATGGCCCGCCGCCAGGTCGCCGAGCTGATCGGCGCCGACCCGCGGGAGATCGTCTGGACCAGTGGCGCCACCGAGGCCGACAACCTGGCGCTGACCGGTTTCATGCGCGCCAATCGCGCTCGCGGCCGGCATCTGGTGACCTCGATCATCGAACACAAGGCGGTGGTGGATACCGCCAAGGCACTCGAGGCCGAAGGCTTCGATGTCACCTGGCTGACGCCGGGACGTGACGGACGGGTCACTCCCGACCAGCTGCGCGAGGCCATGCGTCGCGACACCGTACTGGTCTCGCTGATGGCGGTGAACAACGAGCTGGGCAGCATTCATGACCTGGCGGCCCTGGCCGAGGTCGCCCATCAGGGCGGCGCGGCCTTTCACACCGACGCCGCCCAGGCGGTGGGCCGCACGCCGCTGACGGTCGACACACTCGGCATCGACCTGATGTCGCTGTCCGGCCACAAGGCCTATGGTCCCAAGGGCATCGGGGCCTTGTACGTCAGGCGCAGCCCCGACATCCGCGTGGAAGCGCTGATCCACGGCGGCGGTCACGAGCGTGGCATGCGCTCTGGCACTCTGGCCACCCATCAGATCGCCGGCATGGGCGAAGCCTTCGCGCTGGCCGCCGCCGAGGGTGAGGCCGACCAGCGTCGCATCGTCGCGTTGCGCGACCGGCTATTGACGGGGCTGTCAGACCGCCCTGTCGTACATCGTAATACCGATATACAAGTGGCAGTGCCCAACATCCTCAACCTGGCCTTCGAGGGCGTGGATGGCGAGTCGTTGCTGATGGCGCTGCGCGACGTGGCACTCTCGACCGGCTCGGCCTGCAACTCGGCAAGCGTCGAGCCGTCCTATGTCCTGAGGGGCATCGGAGTTGCACGCGCGCTGGCGCTGTCCTCGCTGCGATTCAGCTTCGGGCGCTTCACGACGCCGGCCGATATCGACCATACACTGAATGCCCTGCGCCACGCCCTCGACGGGCTGCGGCGCCGGGCCGTCTGACCCATCACCCGAGCAGGAGATACCCCATGGCGCACCTTTCGATCACCAACGCCGCCGCCGACCAGATCCGCCGGGTACTCGACGAACGCGGCCACGGCCTGGGCCTGCGCGTCACGGTCAAGCCCAGCGGCTGTTCCGGCTACAGCTACGTGCTCGACTTCGCCGACGAGGCCGCGGGCGACGACGTGACCTTCGAGGATCACGGCGTGACAGTCTACGTCGCCCCCGAGGCCCTGGATATGCTCGACGGTAGCGAGGTCGACTATGTCTCGGAAGGGCTGAACCGCTTCTTCCGTTTCAACAACCCCAACGTCAAGGATCAGTGCGGCTGCGGCGAAAGCTTCAGCGTCTGACCCTCGCCAAGCATCAGACGCCGCCGCGACCGACCTGAGCGTCTGCCCGCCTGAGCTTCTGGAAAACCTGAGCGTCTAGAAAAAAGGGCGCATCGGTCGACGATTGTTCAACGTCCCTGCGGGCGGTATACTCACCGCCCTGTCGGCGAACTTGCCGCACCGCCGGAACGCCGGACCGCTCTATTCGCCGCGCCGCCCCTCGCTCTCGCTTCAGGAGCTACCGGGGCGGCGCGGTGCTATTCAACACCTCTCGCTCTTTTTTCAACCGGAGATATGCCCATGGCTAACCAGCGCACCCTGTCCATCATCAAGCCCGATGCCGTCGCCAAGAACGTGATCGGCGAAATCGAGAGCCGCTTCGAGAAAGCCGGCCTCAAGATCGTGGCCGCCAAGATGCAGCAGCTTAGCCAAGCCCAGGCAGAAGGCTTCTATGCCGAGCACAAGGAACGCCCCTTCTTCAAGGATCTGGTCGGCTTCATGACCTCAGGCCCGGTGGTGGTCCAGGTACTCGAAGGCGAGAACGCCATCGCCGCCAATCGTGACCTGATGGGCGCCACCAACCCCAAGGAAGCCGAGGCCGGCACCATCCGCGCCGATTTCGCCGACACCATCGATGCCAACGCCGTGCACGGTTCCGACTCTGCGGAATCCGCCGCGCGCGAGATCGCCTATTTCTTCCAGGATAGCGAGATCTGCCCGCGCGGCTGATCGACGCCCAAGCGGGGGTTGATCGCCCCCGCGCCCTGCCCCACCGAACGCTGACTGCCATGACCTCCACGACCGCTCCCCGCCTCACCAACCTGCTCGGCATGTCACGCCAGCAGATGGAAGCCTTCTTTCTCTCCATCGGCGAGAAGAAGTTTCGTGCCGCCCAGGTGATGAAGTGGATTCACATCGAAGGCTGCGACGACTTCGCGGCCATGACCAACCTCTCCAAGTCGCTGCGTGCGCGACTGGCCGAGGTCGCCGAGGTTCGTGGCCCCGGGGTGGTCTATGAAGGCAGCTCCAGCGATGGCACCCGCAAGTGGGTGCTGGAAGTGGAAGACGGCAGTTATGTGGAAACCGTGCTGATCCCCGCCGACAACGGCAAGCGTCGCACCCTCTGCGTTTCCTCCCAGGTGGGCTGTTCGCTGGATTGCAGTTTCTGCTCCACCGGCAAGCAGGGGTTCCAGCGCAACCTCACCGCCGCCGAGATCATCGGCCAGGTGTGGGTGGCGCAGCGCAGCGTGGGGCCGCGGCGCGACACCGCCAACCGGCCGGTCACCAACGTGGTGATGATGGGCATGGGCGAGCCGCTGATGAACTACGACAACGTCGTGCCGGCGATGAAGCTGATGCTCGACGACGACGGCTACGGCCTGTCCAAGCGTCGCGTGACGCTCTCCACCTCCGGGGTGGTGCCGATGATCGACAAGCTCGGCGACGAACTCGACGTCAGCCTGGCGATCTCGCTGCACGCCGCCACCGATGAGCTGCGCAGCGAACTGGTGCCGCTCAACCGCAAGTACAACATCCGCAGCCTGCTCGATGCCTGTCATCGCTATCTCGCTAAGTGCGCCGATACGCGCATGGTCACCATCGAATACACCCTGATCAAGGACGTCAACGACCAGCAGGCGCATGCCGAGCAGCTCGCCGCCCTGCTCAAGGAATTGCCCTGCAAGATCAACCTGATTCCGTTCAACCCTTTCCCCCACTCGGGTTACGAGACACCCTCGCGCAATCAGCAGATGCGCTTTCAGCAGTGGCTCTATGACCTGGGCTACACGGCGCAGATCCGCACCACCCGCGGCGACGATATCGACGCGGCGTGCGGCCAGCTGGTGGGCCGCGTCAAGGATCGCACGCGTCGCCATGAACGCTATATCCAGTCGATCCAGCTCGATGCCGACTGAGCGGAGGGTGGCTTGACTTCAACCGGACTCAGCGCTTTGATGGTCAGGCATTTTTTGCCGGCGACGCGGCACACCGCCCACTTTCCCGGCCCTCCACTGCCCACGATCAAGAGGATGCCATGACCCGCCGCCCTCGTTCGCCCGGACGCCAGCAGGCCCCCTTCGCCGTCCTGTTGGCGTCGCTGTGGCTGGCCGGCTGCGTGAACCAGACCACCCAGCCTGGGGGCAACGAGGGCGATCCGGCGGAGGCCTACACCCGTCTGGGCGTGGCCTACCTGGAGCGCGGCAACATACAACGTGCCATGAATGCCCTCGACCGTGCGCTGGCGGTAGACCCCGACGACGCCGAGGCGCTTCAGGCCATGGCCATCGTCTATCAGCGTCAGGGCGAAGAAGACCTCGCCGACGCGATGTTTCGCGAGGCGATCGAGGCCGACCCGGGCTACACCCGCACGCGCAACAACTATGCCGCTTTCCTCTTCGATCGCAATCGCATACGCGAGGCTTGCGAGCAGCTTGAGCAGGCCTCGCGGGATACGCAATACGACAATCGAGCCCAGCTATTCGCCAATCTGGGCCAGTGCCAGCGCGAGCTGGGCGACCCCGATGCCGCGCGCGAGAGCCTCGCCCGCGCGCAGTCCATCGACTCACGCAGTGCGCGCAGCTACCTGATGCTGGCCGAGCTCGAATTCTCGCAGGGCAATTTAGACCGTGCCGAACGGCAACTGGAAAGTTTCATGCGTCTGGCAGGCCCCAATGCGAATGCCCTGCGCCTGGCCCGTGACATTGCCCGGGAGCGCGGCGACCCGGCCACCGCCAGCTTCTATGCCGACCAGTTGGAGTGATGCCGTGCCGGGTCCTGACCACCGTTTTCTGATGAAGGATGCTCAGCCATGAGCGACACCTATTTTCCCGAGGAGGCCGCCACGGCCTCGCCGGGCGAGCAGCTGCAACGCGAACGCGCGATCCAGGGGCTGACACTCGAGGAGGTGGCCACCTCCCTTAACCTGCGCCCGGCCGTGATCCAGGGCCTCGAGAACGACAGCTACGAGGAAATTCCCGTCGCGATCTACCGTCGTGGCTACCTGCGCGCCTACGCCCACCTGCTGGGCATTGATGATGGCCCGGTGCTCGAGGCCTATCGGACCCGTTTCGCCCGGGAGGACGCCGAGGAACGCAACGTGACCCCGGTGCAGATCACTCGGCCGCCCTCGCGCCTGGGCGCCTGGCTGTTTCGGCTGGTGACCCTGCTGGTGATCGTCGGCCTGCTCGGCCTGACACTGATGTGGTGGCAAAGCCGCGGCGGCAACGAAGTCCCCGAGGTGAGCAACAACGACCCGGTATCGGTCGACAACATGGACGGTAGCGCGGCGGACACCGAGCGCGACGCCCCGGATTCAGCCAATGACACCACCGAGCCCGACGCCCCGGCGGAAAGCGGCGATGGCGACGCCCTGCCACCGCTGCCCCAGGAGGATAGCGAACTGGGCCTGGTCACCGACCCGGAAGCCGATAGCGAGGCCGCCGGCCCCGACGTCGAGCCGGAAGCCTCCGAGACGCTCGCCGGCAGCGAAGACGCGTCGGGCGCCGATGCGTCGGGCGCCGATGCGTCGGATACGGGTGAGGCGGCCGGCGATGATACGGACGCCGAGGTCGCGACGACCGACGAAACAGATAGCGCTGCGTCGGACCCTGACGCCGAGACCGCCAGCACCGACGATTCGACAGCCGATCAGGCTGCCGACGATGGCGGCCGCGTCATCGAGCTGACCTTCAACGAACAGTCATGGACCGAGGTCTTCGATGCCAGCAATCAGCGCGTCTTCGTGGGCCTTCAGGAACCCGGCACCACGGCACGCGTCGAAGGCGAACCACCCTTTCGCATGACCGTGGGTAACGCCACCGGCGTCGAGATGCGCTGGCGCGGCGAGAGCACGAACCTCGGCGCGCGCGCCGGCGCCAACAATGTCGCCCGCTTCACCCTGGGAGAATGATCTAGCCGCCATGCATTCCCAATCGCCCATCATTCGTCGCAAGTCACGTCAGATCCATGTCGGCAAGGTGCCGGTCGGGGGCGACGCTCCCATTTCCGTGCAGAGCATGACCAATACCGACACCCTCGACGTGGCCGCCACCGTGGCCCAGATACGCCAGCTCGAGAAGGCCGGCGCCGATATCGTGCGCGTCTCGGTGCCCGACATGGACGCCGCCGAGGCCTTTGGGCGCATCAAGCGCGAGGTCGAGGTGCCGCTGGTCGCCGACATTCACTTCGACTACAAGATCGCCCTGCGCGTCGCCGAGCTCGGCGTCGACTGCTTGCGCATCAATCCCGGCAATATCGGCCGCGAGGATCGTGTCCGGGCCGTGGTCAGCGCCGCGCGCGACAACGGCATCCCGATTCGCATCGGTGTCAATGCCGGCTCCCTGGAGAAGGACCTGCAGAAGAAGTACGGCGAGCCGACCCCGGCTGCGCTGGTCGAGTCCGCCATGCGCCATATCGACCACCTGGAGCGCCTCGACTTCCCGGACTTCAAGGTCAGCGTCAAGGCCTCCGACGTGTTCATGGCCGTGGCCGCCTACCGCGACCTGGCCAGCCGCATCGAACAGCCCCTGCACCTGGGCATCACCGAGGCTGGCGGGCTGCGTTCGGGCACCGTCAAGTCGTCGATCGGGCTTGGCATGCTGCTGATGGACGGCATCGGCGACACCATTCGCGTATCGCTGGCCGCCGACCCAGTCGAGGAGATCAAGGTCGGCTTCGACATGCTCAAGAGCCTGCGGCTGCGCAGCAAGGGCATCAACTTCATCGCCTGCCCCAGCTGCTCGCGTCAGAACTTCGATGTCATCGGCACCATGAATGCCCTCGAGGAACGCCTCGAGGACGTCATGACGCCACTCGATGTGTCCGTGATCGGCTGCGTGGTCAACGGCCCGGGCGAGGCCAAGGAGGTCGACATCGGCCTCACCGGCGGCAGTCCCGCCAACCTCGTCTACCTCGACGGCAAGCCCGCCACCAAGTTAAGCAACGACCATCTGGTCGACGACCTGGAGCGCTTGATTCGCGACAAGGTCCGCGAGAAGCAGCAAGCCGAACAGGACGTGATCGCCCGCGAGACGTGAGGCGAATCACGACAAGGAGCACGCATTGAGCACGAAGAAGATCCAGGCCATTCGCGGCATGAACGACCTGCTGCCGGAACAGTCGGCGCTGTGGCAGTATTTCGAGGGTCAGGTGCGCAGCCTGATGCAGCGCTATGGCTATGACGAGATCCGCACGCCCATCGTCGAGCAGACGGCGCTCTTCAAGCGCTCGATCGGTGAAGTGACCGACATCGTCGAGAAGGAGATGTACACCTTCGAGGACCGCAACGGCGACAGCCTCACGCTGCGCCCCGAGGGCACGGCGAGCTGCGTGCGCGCCGCCATGGAGCATGGCCTGCTGCACAATCAGACCCAGCGGCTGTGGTACCAGGGACCAATGTTTCGTCATGAGCGGCCCCAGAAGGGCCGCTATCGCCAGTTTCACCAGATCGGCGTGGAGACCTTCGGCCTCGAGGGCCCGGACATCGATGCCGAGCTGATCCTGCTCTCGGCGCGGCTCTGGAAGCAGCTCGGCCTCTTCGAGCATGTCACCCTGGAGCTCAACTCCCTGGGCTCGAGCGACGCGCGCGCCGCCTATCGCGAGCGACTGGTGGCCTATTTCGACAAGCACTTCGACCAGCTCGACGAGGACTCCCGGCGCCGGCTGTCGAGCAACCCACTGCGCATCCTGGATGCCAAGAACCCGGCCATGGCCGAGATGCTGGCCGGAGCCCCGCAGCTGATCGACCATCTCGACGACGCATCCCGCGAGCACTTCACGGCGCTCACCGCCATGCTCGACGCCGCCGGCATCGAGTACGTGATCAACCCGCGCCTGGTGCGCGGACTCGACTATTACGGCCGCACCGTCTTCGAGTGGACCACCACCGCGCTCGGCAGCCAGGGAACGGTGTGTGCCGGTGGCCGTTACGACGGCCTGGTGGAGCAGCTCGGTGGCAAGCCGACGCCAGCGGTAGGCTTCGCCATGGGCATCGAGCGCCTGATCCTGCTGCTCGAGACCCTCGAGCTGGTACCCGATGCCGCCCGCGGCGAGCTAGACCTCTACCTTTTGCCCATGGACGACACCGCCACCCAACAGGCACTGCTGCTCGGCGAGCGGCTGCGCAGTGCGCTTCCCGAGTTGGCCCTGCAGTTGCACTGCGGCGGCGGCAGTTTCAAGAGCCGCATCAAGAAGGCCGACAAGAGTGGCGCCCGGCTGGCCCTGTTGCTCGGCGAGGATGAGCTGGCCAAGGGAACGGCGACCGTCAAGTTCCTGCGCGAGGGCCGCGACCAGCTGACCCTGACCCAGGACGAGTTGAGCTCCACGCTGACCACGCTGCTGGCGGACCCCTCCGCCTGATGCCCGTCACCCAGATACCCGGAAAGACGTCTCACGTCGCTGCATGTCCAGCGCCAATATCTCCAGACCCTATTCTCCATACCAAAGAGGAGACCGCCCGTGGCGGAGCTGAGAAGCGAAGAAGAACAGCTTGATGCGATCAAGCAGTGGTGGAAGCAGAACGGCACCTCGCTGATCGCCGGCGTGGCCCTCGCGGCCGCCGGCGTGTTCGGCTGGAATGCCTGGCAGGACTGGCAGGCCAACCAGGCCGAGGCAGCGTCCATGCGCTACCAGCAACTGCTCTCGCTGAGCGGTCAGGACGAGCTGGACGAGTCGGCACGCACCCGCGCCAGCGAGTTGGTCGCCGAGATCACCGACGAGCACGGCGACACCCTTTATGCCGACCTGGCATTGCTGATCGATGCCCGTCTCGCCGTCGGCCAGGACGATCTTGGCGCCGCTCGTGACGCCCTCGAAGCGGTGATCGACACCAGCAGCCGCGACTACCTGCAGGGACTGGCGCGGCTGCGCCTGAGCCGCCTGCAGGTCGCCGATGGCGATACCGAGGCCGCCCTCGCCACCCTCGAGGCCGGCGTACCCGAGCCGCTGGCGGCCCAGCAGGCCAATGTGCGCGGCGATGCCCACTACGCCCAGGGCCAGGAAGACGCTGCGCGCCAGGCATGGGAGGAGGCGCTGACGCTTGCGCAGGAGCACGACCAGCCGCTCTACGGCGTAGAACTTAAACTCGACAATTTGGGTCATGACGAGGCCACGCTATGAAACCGACACTCCTGATCGCCGCCATCACCAGCGTCGCCCTGCTTGCCGGCTGTGCCGGCAAGGTGGAACCCCAGTACCCGCCCAAGGAACTGCGCGACTTTGCACAAAGCGCCACCCTGGACAGGGTCTGGGGCGAGCAGGTCGGTGACGGCCTGAGCCGCGCCACCTACCCCATCGCCCCGGCACGCGACGGTGACAGTGTCTTCGCTGCCGATGCGTTCGGCATGTTGATGGCGCTCGACGCCGACAGTGGCGATACGGCGTGGGAAACCGATCTGGACGTGCCCGTGTCCAGCGGCCTGACCGCCGTGGTCGGCGAGGTCTATCTGGGCACCCGCAACGGCGAAGTCCTGGCCATCGACCAGAGCGACGGCAGCGTCAACTGGCGTGTCCGTGTACCCAGCGAAGTGCTGGCCGCGCCGCAGGCCAATCAGCAATTGCTGGTGGTGCAGAGTGTCGATGGCAGCGTCACCGCCCTGGACCGCAGCACCGGCGAGCAGCGCTGGACCTACAGCGCCAATCGGCCATCGCTGACCCTGCGTGGCACTGGCACGCCCCAGGTCATCGACCCAGTGACCTTCGCCGGCTTCGCCAATGGCCGCCTGGTGACGATCGACAACCGCAATGGCCAGGTGCTCAATGAGCAGCGCATCGCCGTCCCCGAGGGCCGCAGCGACATCGAGCGTCTGGTCGACCTCGCCGCCCAGCCGGTGCTGACCCAGGACGGTCGCCTGTTCGTCACCAGCTACAACGGCAACCTGGTGGCACTGGACGCCACTCGTGGCGAGCTGTTGTGGGAACGCGAGCATTCCAGCTACCTGACCCCGGTGCTGGTCGGCGATACCCTCTTTAGCGTCGACGAGTCGGGCGAAGTGCTGGCGGTGAACGCTGAGAATGGCAATGAGGTGTGGCGCAATGACGATCTGACGGGACGCAAGCTCACCGCTCCCGCTTACGCCGGCGGTCATCTAGTCTTCGGCGACTTCGAGGGCTACCTGCACCTGATCGAGCCTGACACCGGGGCGATCGTCGGTCGCGAGCGGATCGACGGTTCCGGCATCAGCGTTCGTCCCCTCACCGAGGGCCAGCGCATCTTCGTCCTGGCCAATGACGGCAGCCTCGAGGCTCTGGACATCGCCGAATGACACCCGTGATCGCCCTGGTCGGACGCCCCAATGTGGGTAAGTCGACCCTGTTCAACCAACTCACCCGCACTCGCGACGCTCTCGTGGCCGACTTTCCAGGCCTCACCCGTGATCGCAAGTACGGCAACGGCATGCTGGGCGGCAAGGCCTATACGGTGATCGACACCGGGGGCATCAGCGGCGACGAGGAGGGCATCGACGGCGCCATGGCCGAGCAGTCGCTGGCGGCCATCGACGAGGCCGATATCGTGCTGTTCATGGTCGATGCCCGGGCCGGCCTCAACGTGGCCGACGAGGCCATCGCCAACCACCTGCGCGTCAACCAGAAGAAGACCTGGCTGGTGGTCAACAAGACCGATGGCCTGGAAGAACACAGCGCCGTGGCGGACTTCTGGACGCTGGGGATCGGCGACCCCCATCCCATCGCCGCCGCCCATGGCCGCAACGTCACCGGCCTGATCGACCTCGTGCTCGAGTCCTTTCCCGAGCGCGACGAGAGCATTCCGGCCGACACCGGCACCAAGGGCATTCGCATCGGCGTCATCGGCCGGCCCAATGTCGGCAAGTCGACCCTGGTCAACCGGCTGCTCGGCGAGGAGCGCGTCGTGGTCTTCGACGAGGCGGGCACCACGCGCGACGCCATCGAGATTCCCTTCGAGCGGCGCGGCAAGCCCTACGTGCTCATCGATACCGCCGGCGTGAGGCGTCGCAAGAATGTCAGCCTGATCGCCGAGAAATTCTCGATCATCAAGACCCTGGAAGCGATCAAGCGCTGCCACGTCGCGGTGATGGTGCTCGATGCGCGCACCGGCCTGGTGGAGCAGGACCTGCACCTGCTCGACTACGTGCTCACCTCCGGCCGCGCGCTGGTTCTCGCGGTCAACAAGTGGGACGGCCTTGAGCACGAGGCCAAGGACAAGATGCGCGACGAGATCAAGCGGCGGCTGGGCTTCGCCGACTACGCCGAGATGCATTTCATCTCGGCGCTGCACGGCACCGGTGTCGGGGATCTCTACCCGTCCATCGAGCGTGCCTTCGATTCGGCCAACAGCCACTGGTCGACCAACCGGCTGACCAATATCCTTCAGGACGCCGTGACCCAGCACCAGCCGCCCCTGGTGCACGGCCGGCGTATCAAGCTGCGCATGGCCCACCAGGGCGGCAGCAATCCGCCGATCATTGTGGTCCACGGCAATCAGACCGGCTCGCTGCCGGAATCCTATCGCCGCTATCTGACCAACACCTTTCGCAAGGTGCTCAAGGTGCGCGGAACGCCGATGCGTTTCGAGTTTCGCTCGGGCAACAACCCCTTCGATCCCATGGCCGGCGCCAGCGACAAGGAAAAGGCCAAGAAGCGCGAACTCGGCCGTACCCGCGAGGCGCGCAAGAGCCGCCGCTAGGACGCTTGACCAACTCTCGGGGCTACCCGTCGACAGACCAGTCGGGGGCGCTGTGTACCCTTCCCTGGGCGCTACCGACGCCGTCCCTGGCGTAGGACCCCCTCCCGGCCTGCCCCCAGCGCCACTCGTATCATGGGGCCAGTTCCCTACGTCCCGTGCAGGCGCCGCGCGCCGACCCACTGGCAGGCGAACTGCCAGGCCACCCGGCCGCTTCGCCCGCCACGCTGGGTCGCGAAACGCACCGCCGCGTCACTGGCCTCGGCATTCCAGTCATCGGCGCGGCCCAGTTGGCCGACCCAATGGCCGCAGGTCTGCAGGTAGGTTTCCTGATTGAAGGGACGAAAGCCGAGCCAGAGCCCGAAGCGGTCCGACAGCGATATCTTCTCTTCCACGGCGTCGCCGTGATGGAGTTCGTCGCCCACCAGCCGCGAACCCTCGTTGTCGCTCATCGACTCCGGCAACAGGTGCCTGCGGTTCGAGGTGGCATAGAGCAGCACATTGGGCGGCGGACCGGTCAAGGTGCCGTCGAGGACGCTCTTGAGGGCCTTGTAGGCGTCGTCGTGGCCCTCGAAGGACAGGTCGTCGCAGTAGACCACGAAGGGGTGCGGCTGATGGCGCAACTGCTCCACCAGCGTCGGCAGGCCGGCCAGGTCGTGGCGGTCCACCTGCACCAGACGCAGTCCCTCGGCGGCCAGGCTGTTGAGCAGCGCACGCACCAGCGATGACTTACCGCTACCCCGCGACCCCCAAAGCAGGGCATGATTGGCCGGATGTCCCTGCAGGAAGGCCCGGGTATTATCGATCAGCGCGCGTTTTTGGCGCTCGATACCCAGCAGGTCATTGAGGCTCAGGGCATCGCGCGGTGGCACGGGTATCAGCCGCCCCCCCAGCGGGTGGCGCTGCCACAGGGCAGCCACATCACGTTCCCAGTCCACGTCCACCGGCGTCGGCGGCAACCAGTGCTCAACGTGATCCAGCAGTGTCAGCAGGCGGCGCGATAGCTCCGCATCCATAATTTTCTCCTCGGCTGTCGATAGGGCAGAACGGTGTTGACCCGACAAGTGGTCGGGGTATCTTGTAGCGAACTTTCATGTCACGTCCAGCATCATCAGGTGCCTGGGCAACGGAGGAATCACCCCATGCGCTGGACGCATTATCTCGCCATCGGCACCCTTAGCCTGTCGCTCGCGGCCTGCACGACGTCGCCGACCGGCCGCTCGCAGTTGACCTTGGTGTCCGACAGCCAGCTTAACCAGATGGGCGCCCAGGCGTTCGAGCAGTATCAGCAGGACCTGCCCGCGGCCAACGCCGCCTCGCAACGCTATGCACAGTGCGTGGCCAGCGCCCTGGTGGCGGAGCTTCCCGACAACCAGCGCAACCAGAACTGGCAGATTCGCGTGTTCGAATCGGAACAGGCCAATGCCTTCGCCCTGCCGGGCGGCTACATGGGCGTCAACACCGGCCTGCTCGAGGTCGCCGAAAACCAGGACCAGCTCGCGGCCGTGATCGCCCACGAGATCGCCCACGTGCTGGCGCGCCATGCCAATGAGCGGGTCTCGACCGAGACGGCGACCAAGATGGGGCTATCGGTGCTTTCATCGGCCTCGGGCCTGCAGGGCGCCGGCGGCCAGCAGCTGATGGGTGCCCTGGGACTCGGGGCCCAATACGGGATTCTGCTGCCTTTCTCGCGCAGCCACGAGAGCGAAGCCGACGTCATCGGGCTGCAACTGATGGCCGATGCCGGTTTCGACCCCCGCGCGAGCCTGGCTCTGTGGGAGAACATGAGCGCCGCCGGCGGCGGTCAGCCGCCGGCCTGGATGTCGACCCACCCGAGCCATGGCCAGCGCATCGGCGGCCTGGATGCCCAGATGGACAGCGCCCTGGCCCGCTACCAGCAGGCCGGACAGCGACCCAACTGCCCTCGCCCATGACGCCTCTGCTCTTGTCGCCCTACGAACAGGCCCCTGAATGCTGAAACTTGGACTCTTGCTGTTGATCCTCCCCATCCTGGCGCTGATGGGCGTGTATTTCTGGGAACTCGGGGACGTGCGCGCCTGCACCCTGGACGGCGGCTACTGGGACTATCAGGCCGGCGCCTGCCTGGACACGCCGCAGCCCTTCGTCTCCTGGCTCGAGCGCTACCCCTGGCTGGTCAATGGCGGCATGCTGCTCTCGGTCGCCGGGGTGGCGATGTGCATGGTCGGGCTCTACACCAAGCGGCGCTGAGCTATCGCCATCCCCCGAGGCGCTTCACAGCGAGCGCCTCAGCCCCTCGAGCACCGGGCGGGTATCGGGACGCTTGCCCCGCCATTGAAAGAACGACTCTGCAGCCTGCTCGACCAGCATGCCGAGGCCGTCCATGGTCCTGGCACCCTGGTCGGCCGCCCAGCGCAGAAAGACCGTCGGCTCGGCGCCATACATCATGTCGTAGGCGCCGGCGCCCGACGAGAAGAGCGCGTCCGGCAGCGGCGGCAGTTCACCGGAAAGGCTGGCACTGGTGCCGTTGATCACCAGGTCGAACGGGCCTTTAACCTCCTCGAAGCCGCTACCGACAATCGCCCCCAGATCGCTGAAGTCATTGGCGAGGGCCTCGGCCTTGGCCGACGTGCGGTTGGCCACCTGAAGTGATAGTGGCGCCGCGGCAAGCAGCGGCTCGAGCACGCCGCGCACCGCACCGCCGGCCCCCAGCACCAGGATTCGCGCACCCTCGAGCTCGACGCCATGACGCACCAGGTCGCGCACCAGGCCGACGCCATCGGTGGTGTCGCCATAGACCTTGAAATCGTGGCTCTTGTCGTTGCCGCCGAGGATCAGGGTATTCACCGCCCCGGCGCGTCGGGCACGGGTACTCAGTACCTCGCAGCAGCGAAAGGCGTCTTCCTTGAAGGGCACGGTGACGTTGGCGCCGCGACCGCCTGCGGCGACGAAGCGTTGCCAGGCGCCGGCGAAGTCGTCCAGCGGCGCCTCGATGGCGGTGTACTCGAGGGCCTCTCCGGTCTGCTCGGCGAAGGCGGCGTGGATCGCCGGGGATTTGGAGTGGCTGATGGGGTGGCCGAATACGCAATAGCGATCGATCATGCCTGGTTCTCCCGTGCGTCCTCGCCGAGCCAGTCGCGGGGACGCAAATAATCGTCGTAAAGTTTCGCCTCGGCGCTGCCCGGCTCGGGCGTCCAGTCGTATTCCCAGCGCGCCAGCGGCGGCATCGACATCAGGATCGACTCGGTGCGCCCGCCGCTCTGCAGGCCGAACAGGGTGCCTCGGTCCCACACCAGGTTGAACTCCACGTAACGGCCCCGCCGGTAGAGCTGGAAGTCGCGCTCGCGCTGGCCCCAAGCCGTGTCACGACGCCGCCGCACGATGGGCAGGTAGGCGTCGAGGAAGCTGTCGGCGACGGCCCGCTGGAAGGCGAAACTGCGCGCGAAACCCCACTCGTTGAGATCATCGAAGAAGAGCCCGCCGACGCCACGCGTCTCGTCGCGGTGCTTCAGGAAGAAGTAGTCGTCGCACCAGGTCTTGTAGCGAGGGTAGACCTCTTCGCCGAAGGGCGCGCAGGCCTCGCGGGCCACGCGATGCCAGTGCAGCACATCCTCGTGCACCGGGTAGAAAGGCGTCAGGTCGTAGCCGCCGCCAAACCACCACACCGGCGCCTCGCCGGGCTTCTCGGCGATCAGGAAGCGCACATTGCCATGGCTGGTCGGCACGTGGGGATTCTCGGGATGCAGCACCCAGGACACCCCGACCGCATGGAAGCTGCGCCCGGCCAGCTCGGGCCGCGCCACGGTGGCCGAGGGCGGCAGGCGCTCGCCGAACACATGCGAGAAGTTCACCCCGCCCTTCTCGAACACGCCACCGTGCTCGATCACGCGGGAACGACCGCCGCCGCCCTCCTCGCGGATCCAGGCGTCTTCGCGAAAGTGGCTACCGTCCTCGTCGGCCAGGGCCGCACAAAGGCGCTCCTGGAGGTCGAGCAGGTAGGTCTTGACGTCATCGAGATTGGCGTAGGCCAACGAAGTCTCCGGCAGTGGGTCAGGAACGCAGTACCCGGCCGGTCGCCAGGTCGCGAATGGTACTGGGACGCTCGAGGCCGCCCAGGGGGCCGTCGAGCACGTGGTCAAGCTCATCACCGAAGATCGCGCGCACCGCCTCGGCATGCATGGCCGGGGGCTCGTCCGCGAGGTTGGCCGAGGTGGAGACGAGCGGACCGCCGAAGGCCTGGCACAGCGCCACCACCAGCGGGTGGTCGCTGACGCGCAGCGCCACGCGGTCATGCGCGCCGCGCACCAGCGGGCGTGAGCGGCCATTGTCGGGCACCAGCCAGGTGGTGGGTCCCGGCCAGCTGGCGACCAGCGGCGCGTGCTGCTCGTGGGGCAGCCCCTCGAGCCAGGGTGCGAACTGCTCCATGCTCGCCGCCACCAGGATCACGCCCTTGATCGGATCGCGCCGCTTGAGGCGCAGCAGGCGGGTCAGCGCCGCGTCGTTATCCGGGTCGCAGCCCAGCCCCCAAACCGCCTCGGTGGGATAGGCAATCACGCCACCCTCACGCAACGCGGTTACGGCGGCGTCGAGCAGGCGGGCGTCGGTCATGTCGTTCCTCGTAGTGTCGGTGCCTCGGATCTGGGTCCGGGTGCGAATGGCCGTGTTCGTGTCTCTGGCAGTCGCAGTTGTCTAGCGAGTTACCGCGGCGCAGGCGCCCATGCTATCACGCGGACGGATGGCGAGGCAGGCGCACCCAGCCGCCCGCGGTCTGGGTCGCCTGTCCTTCCAGCTCGAGTTCCAGCAGCCCCCGCTGACACTCGGCGATGCCAAGCCCCGAGAGGCCGACCAGGGTATCCACCGGCGTCGGCGAACTGCTCAACCAGCGCAGCAACGGACCCGACGGGGCAGCGGCTTCGTCGCCGTCTCGATTCGCGGTGGGCGCAGCCGATGAGGGAGCGAGAGGCACCGGCAGCGCCCAATGGCCCAGCTCGGCGAGCATGTCGTCGACATCGCGCACCAGTACGGCGCCATCGCGGATCAGCTGCAGGCACCCGCGACTCTGGGGATTGTGCAGCGAACCGGGCAGCGCGAAGAGTTCGCGGTTCTGCTCTCCGGCCAACCGAGCGCTGATCAGCGAGCCGCTCTTCTCGGCCGCCTCGACGACCAGCACGCCAAGCGAGAGGCCAGTGACGATGCGGTTGCGGCGCGGGAAGAAACCGGCACGGGCCCGCGTGCCGGGAGGATGCTCGGACAGCAACAGGCCACCCGGCGCCTGCAGGCGCTCGTGGAGGCGATGATGACGCGGCGGATAGACCACATCGACCCCGCAACCGAGTACGGCCACGCTGCTGCCGCCCGCGTCCAGGGCGGCCTGCTGGGCCGCGCCGTCCACACCTAGCGCCATGCCGCTGACCACGCCCCAGCCGCGCCGGGCCAGTTCGCTGGCGAAGGCCGCGGCATTGCTCTGGCCTTCCCGGGTCGGGCGTCGCGAGCCGACCATCGCCAGGCGTGGCGGCTCGAGGGCGGCAAGATCCCCGAGAGCCCAGAGCACCGGCGGCGGATCAGGAATCTCGTCGAGCAGCACCGGCCAGTCGGGATGACCCCGATACAGCAGCGCGCGCCCTGGACCGTTCTCGAGCCAGGCCATGTCGGCATCGATGCGCGCCGACAGAGGACTCTTGGCGGGATGATCGAGCCATAGTCGCAGCGCGCTTGCCGCCTCGTCGGGCAGGGCCGCGAGCCAGCCATGGGGCCAGTCGGGGCAGTGTTCCGCCATCAGCGACAGCTGCCGGCTGCCCACTCCGGGCAGCCGCGCCAGTGCCAGCCATTCGCGAGCCTGCATCGCGCCTCCTTCCCTCGTCCGCGCCATTCGCTTTGTGCCCCTCGGCCTCGGCGTCAGCGCAGAGCGGCGCCCAGGACACGACGGGGATTGTGCACCCGGTCGCCCACGGCCAGGGTGCGGGAGGCCTCCATCACCAGGCCATAACTCATCTTTTCATAGGGGCGGAAGATCATCACCAGCCCGGCATCCTCGCCTGGCAGACGCAGTGCTTCGCCGGTGCGTGGATCGTCGACCAGCTCACCGCGCTGCTCGACCATCAGCACATGCCCGGTTTCCAGGCCATCGCGCCGGCCACGATCAATCGCCACCACCTGCAGGCTGCCGATGAAGCGCACGCCGCCGGGCACCGACAGGATCCGGCCATCGACGTCTCGTTCGGGGGGGCGGGGGTAGAACTGGCTCGTCAGTGCGCGATCCTCCAGCGGCAGGACGATGTCGTTGTTGCGCACCTCCTGGCTCGATGCCGTGACCTCGAGCACTACGATGTCGTCCTCGCTGCGTTCGCGACGCGCCTGGCCGATGCTTTCCAGCTCCAGGCCCAGCAGCTCGCCGCTGGCACTGTCGACATAGCGCTCCCCGGTGCGATAGAGGCCGACGCGCCCGGCATTCTCGACGCTGCCGCGCGCGTAGAGTCGGTCGCCGGCACCGCTGATCAGCCGACGATCGTCGCCGCCGACCACGTAGGCCAGCTCGTCGAGCGTATCGGGGTCCTCGATCACACGATGCTCGCGCAGGAACTGACCGATCGCCTCCATGGGAATCGGTTCGATGGCCTCGCGGTGCGGGGTGGTGCGCATGGTCGGCGAAAGCGTCACCTGCCCCTGTCCACGCTCCAGGCCCAGACAGGGGCGCCCGTTGCAGTCATACAGATAGATCACATCGCCGGGATAGATCAGGTGAGGATTCTCGATCTGCGGGTTGACCTGCCATACCTCGGGCCACTGCCAGGGATGGCGCAGGAAGCGCCCCGAGATGTCCCAGAGAGTATCGCCTCGGCTGACGGTGTAGCGGTCCGGGGCATCGCTGCGCAGGCCATCGTCCCAACTCAGCGCCTGGGCGTGGGCGCTACCCGCCTCAGACATCACCCCCTCGGGCAGCACCGCCGGCCCCAGGCTCAGTGCCACGATCAGGCTCAGACCCGCCGCCGAACAGCCCCGCCGCCAACCCCCTGCCTTGCCCATTATCCTTTGCTTCATCCCGGCTTCCCCTGCGTTGGTCGTCTCGCGCGCCGCCATGGAACCGCGGTGACGTGGTACAATCCAAGCATTATTGATGACATCAATGTTCGGCTGCATTTTCAGGGCATGCGTGCCCATGATCCTGCATGGGTGACATGTCCCGCTGGCATGTCCCGCTAGACAGTGTGACGCTAAAACAGCCTCAACTTGTAAACGACAGCATAACGGTGATTCCAACCCCATGGCCAAATTACCCATCCTCGAATTTCCCGATGAGCGGCTGCGCACCAAGGCAGCGCCGGTCGAGGCGGTCGACGACGAGGTGCGCCGGCTGGTCGACGACATGCTCGAGACCATGTACGACGCCAGCGGCATCGGGCTTGCCGCCACCCAGGTCGACGTGCACCGCCGTGTGATCGTCATGGACGTCAGCGACGACCATTCGAGCCCGCGTGTCCTGATCAATCCCGAGGTCACGATGCTCGGCGACGAGCGCGAGCCGCTTCAGGAAGGCTGCCTGTCGATCCCCGAGTACTATGCCGAGGTGCCGCGCGCCCTGCGCGTTCATCTCAAGGCACTGGATCGGGACGGCACGCCTTACGAACTCGAGGCCGATGGCCTGCTGGCCCACTGCATCCAGCATGAGCACGACCATCTCGAGGGCGTGCTCTTCGTCGACTACCTCTCGCCGCTCAAGCGCGACCGGCTGGCGAAGAAGATGCTCAAGCGCCAGAAGCAGTTGCAGACGGCCTGACGGCCTGATCCTCACGCGATCCCGAAGACCGATGCTCGAGCGTCGGTCTTCGTCGTTTGCAGCCGCCTCCGCTATCATGAACCCTGTCTCTCACCGGCAAGGCCTTCCGAGATCATGTCCCGACCCCTTAGCGTCATCTTCGCCGGCACGCCCGACTTCGCCGCCGAAAGCCTCGCGGCCCTGCTGGCCAGCCGACACCGCGTCGTTGCCGTGTATACGCAGCCGGACCGGCCGGCCGGCCGCGGACGCAAGCTCACCCCGAGCCCGGTCAAGCGGCTGGCCCAGGACCACGAGCTCCCGGTCCATCAGCCCGCCTCTCTCAAGACCCCCGAGGTCCAGCGCGAACTGGCCGCCCATGCGGCGGACGTGATGGTCGTGGTGGCCTACGGCCTGATTCTGCCCCGCGACGTGCTGTCGATCCCCCGGCTGGGCTGTCTCAACGTGCACGCCTCGCTGCTGCCACGCTGGCGTGGAGCCGCTCCGATCCAGCGCGCCATCGAGGCCGGCGACGACGAGAGCGGCGTGACGCTGATGCAGATGGACGAGGGCCTGGACACCGGCGCCATGCTGCTGGTGCGGCGCGCGCCGATCACCGCCACGAGCACCGGCGGCGAGCTTCACGACCGCCTCGCCAGCCTCGGCGGCGCGGCCCTCGTCGAGGCGCTGGACGCCCTGGCCGCGGGCGAGCTTCCCGCCACGCCACAGCCCGAGGCAGGCGTCACCTACGCCGCCAAGCTCTCCAAGGCCGAGGCGGAGCTCGACTTCGCCCGTCCCGCCGCTGAACTCGCCAATCGGGTGCGCGCCTTCAATCCCTGGCCGGTGGCCTGGTGCGCTCTCCAGGAAGACCGCCTGCGCCTGTTGATGGCCGAGGCCGCGCCTCTCGCCGAGGGCGAAACGCCGGCGTCGCCCGGCACCCTGCTGGCCCCCGATGCCGAGGCGCTGCGCATCGCCGCAGGCCCCGAAGGCGATCAGGTGCTGCGCGTCACGCGAGCCCAACTGCCGGGCGGCAAGCCGCTGCCGGTCCGCGAGCTGCTGCATTCCCGCGCCGAGCGCCTGCCACCCGGCCTGCGCCTCGGCCGCCATGACGAGGAGACGTCGGCATGAGCATCGATCGACCCGGCAACCGTCGTCCGCCCTCTCGCGGCCATCACAACGATACCGGGGTCGCCGTGCGTGCCGCGGCCGCCAGCGCCCTGGTACCGGTGATCACCGGCAAGGGCTCGTTGAGCGACCTTGACGACCATCAGGTGGTCGCGCGGGATCGGGCGCTGTTCAAGGCGCTCTGCTACGGCTGCTGTCGCACCCTGCCGCGGCTGGAGGCGCTGGCCGGCCAGTTGTTGGTCAAACCCTTCAAGGCGCGAGACGCCGACATTCAGGCGCTGCTGCTGCTCGGCATCTTCCAGCAGCTTTACCTGCGCGTGCCGGCGCATGCCGCCGTGGGCGAGACCGCCGGCGCCGCACGCCTGCTCGGCAAGGACTGGGCGACTCGGGTCCTCAATGGCTGCCTGCGTCGGCTGCAGCGCGAATCCGCCGCCCTGCAGGCCGAGGTCGACCGCGACCCGGCAGTGGCGCTACTACACCCACGCTGGCTGCTCAAGGCCCTGCGCCAGGCCTGGCCCGACGACTGGCGCGACATCGCCATGGCCAACAACGACCCCGGCCCCATGACCCTGCGCGTCAACCGCCGTCACGGCGACCGCGAGGCCTATCTGGACCAATTGACAGGCGCCGGGCTGCCCGCTCGGCTGTGTTCCCACGCCCCCGACGGCGTGACCCTCGAGACCCCCTGCGACGTACGTCAGTTGCCGGGCTTCGAGGAGGGTCATGTCAGCGTCCAGGACGAGGCGGCCCAGCTCACCGGCGTGCTGCTCGGGCCTGCACTCGCGCCCCGCCCGGGGGCGCGGGTGCTGGATGCCTGCTGCGCGCCTGGCGGCAAGACCGCCCAGCTGCTCGAGGTCTACGATATCGACCTCTGCGCGGTGGACAGCGATGCCGCGCGCCTGTCGCGGGTCGAGGATACCCTGGCAAGGCTCGGGCTGTCCGCCACGCTGCTGCATGGCGACGCGACCCAGCGCGACTGGTGGGACGGCTCCCCCTTCGATGCCATCCTGCTCGACGCGCCCTGCTCCGGCAGCGGCGTGATCCGCCGCCACCCCGACATCAAACGGCTGCGCCGGCCTTCCGATATCGTCAAGCTGGCCGAACTTCAGGGGCGCCTGCTCGACAACCTCTGGTCGCTGCTGCGCCCCGGCGGCACGCTGCTTTACGCGACCTGCTCGGTGCTGCCCGAGGAGAATGCCGAGCAGATTGCCGCCTTCCTCGAGCGCACGCCCAACGCCCGCGCCACCACGCCCGACGACGTCGCCTGGGGCCGTCCCGCCGGTGCCGGCCGCCAGCTGCTGCCGACGCCCGGGAGTCACGATGGCTTCTTCTATGCCAGACTGGTCAAGCAGGTCGGCTGAACCCGCCGGCCTGCCCGAGAGAAACAGTGCACAACGTGGAAGCGACAGCGAAAGGGAGATAGCCATGAGCCAGCACGTCTACAAGCACATCGAACTCACCGGGTCCTCCGAGAAAGGCATCGAGGACGCCGTCAACAACGCCATCAACAAGGCCTCGGCCAGCCTGCACGGCATGCGCTGGCTCGAGGTCACCGATACCCGGGGCCATATCGAGAACGGCCGGGTGGCCCACTGGCAGGTGACGGTCAAGGTCGGCTTCACGCTGGACTGATCGGTTGACACGCTCCCCCTGTTCCCGGAGCGACGCCTGGTTTAAGCTGCTCTTCCTTTTGCGGTGCACACTTTCTGTTGCGGCGCACAAGACGCGTCACCAGGAACGGAAGCGGACACAACAATCATGAAAATCATCATTCTCGGCGCCGGCCAGGTGGGTGGCACGCTGGCCGAACACCTGGCCCGCGAGGAGAACGATATCACCGTAGTCGATACCGACGGCGACCGGCTGCGTGAGCTGCATACCCGGCTCGACATCCGCACCGTGGTGGGGCCGGGTTCCTATCCGATGGTATTGCGTCAGGCGGGCTGCGAGGACGCGGACATGTTGATCGCGGTGACCAGCCAGGACGAGGTCAACATGATCGCCTGTCAGGTCGCCCACACGCTGTTCCGGACGCCGACCAAGATCGCCCGGGTGCGCGCCACCGCCTACCTGACCCGCAAGGGGCTATTCGCCCACGAGGCGGTACCCATCGACGTGTTGATCAGCCCTGAGCAGGTGGTCACCGACCATATCCGCCGGTTGATCGAACACCCCGGCGCCCTGCAGGTGCTGGAGTTCGCTGGTGGCCTCGTCCAGCTGGTGGCAGTGAAGGCGGTCTATGGCGGTCCGCTGGTCGGCCAGGACCTGGCCTTCCTGCGCCGCCACATGCCCAGCGTCGATACCCGCGTGGCGGCCATCTACCGCCGCAACCGCCCGATCATCCCCCGCGGCGACACCGTCATCGAGGCCGACGACGAGGTGTTCTTCATCGCCGCCCGCCGCGACATCCGCGCGGTGATGAGCGAGCTGCGTCGCCTCGACCGCGACTTTCGCCGCGTGGTCATCGCCGGCGGCGGCAACATCGGCGAGCGCCTCGCCGAGCACCTCGAGCACAGCCACCAGGTCAAGATCATCGAGCACAGCCTCGAGCGCTGCACCCAGCTTTCCGAACGCCTCGACCGTACCGTGGTGCTGCACGGCAGCGCCACCAGCAAGCGACTGCTCGAGGAAGAGAACATCGAGGACTGCGACATCTTCTGTGCGCTGACCAACGACGACGAGGTCAACATCATGTCGTCGATGCTCGCCAAGCGCATGGGCGCCAAGAAGGTGCTGACGCTGATCAACAACGCCGCCTATGTCGACCTGGTTCAGGGTGGCGAGATCGACATCGCCATCTCGCCCCAGCAAGCCACCATCGGCAGCCTGCTGACCCACGTGCGCCGCGGCGACATCGTCAACGTGCACTCGCTGCGTCGCGGCGCCGCCGAGGCCATCGAGGCCATCGCCCATGGCGACGTCCAGTCCTCGAAGGTCGTCGGCCGCCCGATCGGCGAGATCGACCTGCCCAAGGGCACCACCATCGGGGCGATAGTGCGCGGCAAGAACGTACTGATCGCCCATGACGACGTCGTGGTCGAATCCGGCGATCACGTCATTCTGTTCGTGATCGACAAGCGCCGCATCCGCGATGTAGAACGACTCTTCCAGGTGGGACTGACATTCTTCTAATAAAGCCACAGCCTTTGCCGCCGCCGTCACGGCGTTTTCGATGAGGAGAGCCGCGCAATGAGCCTGCGCATGATCCTGCGCATCCTGGGCCTGCTGCTGATGCTGTTCAGCCTGACCATGATGCCGCCGATCCTCATCTCGCTGCTTTACGCCGACGGCCTCTGGGACGCCTTCGCCACCGCCATCGCCATCACCGTGGTGACGGGCGGGCTGATGTATCTGCCCAATCGCAACGCCCGGCGCGAGCTGCGCACCCGCGACGGCTTTCTTATCGCCGTGCTGTTCTGGAGCGTACTGGCGCTGTTCGGCTCGCTGCCGTTGATGCTGACCGGCGACGATGCCCTGTCGCTCACCGATGCAGTGTTCGAGTCCTTCTCAGGTCTCACCACCACCGGCGCCACGGTGATCACCGGCATCGAGTTCCTGCCCAAGTCGATCCTCTACTACCGCCAGCAGCTGCAATGGCTGGGCGGCATGGGGATCGTGGTGTTGGCCGTGGCGATCCTGCCGACCCTGGGCGTCGGCGGCATGGCGCTGTATCGCACCGAGATTCCGGGTCCGCTCAAGGATTCCAAGCTGACCCCGCGCATCACCGAAACCGCCAAGGCGCTGTGGTACATCTATGCCAGCCTGACCATCACCTGCTTTCTCGCCTACCTCGCCGCCGGCATGGACTGGTTCGATGCCTTGGGGCACAGCTTTTCCACCGTCGCCATCGGCGGTTTCTCCACCTACGACGACAGCATCGGCTACTTCGACAGTGCCGCCATCGAGCTGATCTGCGCAGGCTTTCTGATCATTTCGGCGATGAGCTTCAGCCTGCACTTCGTGGCTTGGCGCCAGCGCAGCGTGAAGCACTATTTTCAGGACCCGGAGGCACGCTTTTTGCTGCTGTTCCTGAGCGGACTGACGGTGGTCACCGTGATCTCGCTGTGGCTCTCGGGACATTACGGCACCGAGATGGGGCTGCGCCACGGCTTCTTCGAAGTGGTCTCGATCGCCACGACCGCGGGGTTCGCCGTCGCCGATTTCTCCGCCTGGCCCGGCGCCCTGCCCTTCCTCTTGTTCGTGGCCGCCTTCGTGGGCGGCTGCTCGGGCTCCACCGGCGGCGGCATGAAGGTGATCCGCATCATCCTGATCCTCAAGCAGGGCATGCGCGAGGTGATGCGCCTGATACATCCCAATGCGGTAATCGCCGTCAAGGTCGGCCGGGTCAGTGTGCCCGACGGCATCGCCCAGGCGGTGTGGGGCTTCTTCTCGGCCTATGTGATGCTGTTCTTCCTGATGCTGGTGGGCGTGATGGCCACCGGCGTCGACCAGATCACCGCCTGGTCCTCGGTGGCCTCGGCGCTCAATAACCTCGGCCCGGCGCTGGGCGAGGCGTCCGCCAACTACGGCGACCTGCCGATGGCCGCCAAGTGGATTCTCGTGGTGGCGATGTTGCTCGGGCGCCTGGAAATCTTCACCGTGCTGGTGCTCTTCACGCCCGCGTTCTGGCGGCGCTGACACCGGCGCAGCGAGGGTTTGGCGTGACAGGGCCCTTCGTGGATAATCACCCTCTTCGACCATTGCATACCGAGCGTCCATGACCGACTCCCAGGAATCCGTGATCGCCGAACGCCAGGACGGCACCGCCAGCGGACCGCGCCGCGTGGTTCAGGCCGGTGACACCCGCTACACCCTGCTGGGTACCGCCCATGTCTCCGCCAAGAGTGCCGCGGACGTGAGGGCACTGATCCGCTCGCGGGACTACGACGCCGTGGCAATCGAGCTGTGCGACTCACGCCGCCAGAGCCTCGCCAATCCGGACGCCCTGGCCGAGCAGGACCTGTTCCAGATCTTTCGTCAGGGCAAGGCCGGCATGGTCGCCGCCAGCCTGGCGCTGGGCGCCTTCCAGCAGCGCCTCGCCGAGCAGTCCGGCATCGAGCCCGGCGCCGAGATGCGCGCCGCCCTGGAGGAATCGCGCCGCGCCGGACTCCCGTTGGTACTGATCGACCGCGACGTGGGCGTGACCCTCAAGCGCATCTATCACAACGTGCCCTGGTGGCAGCGTTTCGGGCTGTTCTCGGGTCTGCTCGGCAGCGTGCTGTCGCGGCAGGAGGTGTCCGCCGCGGACATCGAGCGACTCAAGGAAGGCGACGTGCTGGAGTCCACCTTCAGCGAGTTCGCCGCAGAGTCGAAGGATCTCTATGCGCCCCTGATCACCGAGCGCGACCGCTACATGGTGCTGCGCCTGGCCGAGGAATGCCCGCCGGGACGCTACCGCAACGTGCTGGTGGTGGTCGGCGCTGGCCACATGAAGGGCATGGCCGAGCAGCTGGAGGCGGAGATTCCCGCCTCGCCGGTGGCCGAACGCGAACAGCTGGACGTAACCCCCCCGCCTTCGAAACTCTGGAAGACGCTGCCCTGGCTGATCACCGCGCTGGTGCTGACCGGCTTCGCCATCGGCTTCTCGCGCAATACCGGTCTTGGCTGGCAGCTCGTCCTCGAGTGGTTCTTGATCAACGGCGTGCTGGCGGGCGCGGGCGCCGTGGTGGCGCTGGCTCACCCGGTGACAGTGATCGCGACCTTCTTCGCCGCCCCGCTCACCTCGCTCAATCCCACCATCGGCGCCGGGTTCGTCGCCGCCGGGGTCGAGCTTTACATGCGCAAGCCCAAGGTGCGCGACTTCTCGACCCTGCGCCACGATGTCACCGAGCTCAAGGGCTGGTGGCGCAACCGCGTCTCACGCACCCTGCTGGTGTTCATCCTGGCCACGCTGGGCTCGGCCGCCGGCACCTGGATCGCCGGCTTCCGCATCGCCGGGGCGCTCTTCGGCTGAGCCTGGCCCCCTCGTCCTGTCTGCTGTCTACGCCTGCTGTCAGTGCGGTGCCGGGGAAAGTCCCGGCGCCAGGCCTGTCTACACCATCACCAGGTCTACAGCTCCTTGGCCCAGCTTTCGCGGGCGAGCGCCATGACGCGCTCGACCTCTTCCGCCGGCACCACTTCAGTGTTACCGAGTTCTAGCGGGTCGTAATGGAAGACATACAGCCGCGAGGCGAACTCGGCGATGGGCAGCGAGGCTTCGCCGGGGCGCTCGCCGTGGCCCTGGGTCTGGCAGGTGATGCCCTGCCCCCAGTCCTGACCGCTGTCGTTGTTGGGGTTGAAGAAGTAGACGCGCATCTCGGCTTGCGGGTCCAGCGCCACCCGCAGGAGGGTGATGGCGTGCCGGCCGACGAATCGCGCGGCACTGTCGGTGACGGCGATACCCGCAGGCTGCGGATGGATC
This sequence comes from Halomonas sp., assembly GCA_035581765.1. Lineage (GTDB taxonomy): Bacteria > Pseudomonadota > Gammaproteobacteria > Pseudomonadales > Halomonadaceae > Halomonas. The sequence continues at coordinate 3,893 of DATISN010000140.1, read as the reverse complement.
AGCGGCAGATTGCCGTTGTAGTAAGGGTGGTAGCGCACGTAGAACTGGCGCACGAAGCCTTCGTAATCGTCGAGCTTGCCGGTGTGAATGTCGACCACGACCCGAAAGCCATAGCCCACCCACCAGCCGTAGAACTCCGGATTGATCCAGCGATGCAGGTCGTCGTCGCGCTCCCCGCAGAGCCGCCCCATCTCCATGTAGATGCGGTCGAGGTGCGGCACCAGGATCAGCGACACCGGGTCGACATCCAGCGGCGCCTCCTTGGCCAGGCCCGCTTCCAGATCCCTTGATGAGACATTTTGCCCCTCGAAACGCGCCAGCACTTCATCGTCGCGCGCCGCCCAGGCTACCAGCTGCAGCAGGTAATCGGCATCGTTGTACGCCCACATCGACAGCCCGATCACCGACTGGCAGGTCGGGTTGTTGCCCTGCCCGACGCCCAGCGGCTGCCCCAGCAGGCTCAGCACCCCCGCGAGCAGGAAGACCCGCGGTGGCCTGGCTTCGCCGAAGACCTGACGCAGGATGGCCGAGGACTGTTCGGACAGGGTCAGCTCGATCTGGCGCCACAGTGCCGCGGCGACCGGCGGCGTGAACAGGGCGCCGCGCTCGAGCAGTAGCGTCAGGCCGTAGACGGCCTGGCTGGTCTCGGGATAGATCGCCTCATCGATCAGCGCATGCACCAGCTGCGGATAGCACCGCAACACCTCGTGACCGGTGCTGCTCAGCCCCAGGGCCACCGGCAGCAGGTCGTCTCGACACTCGCGCAGATGCCGAACCAGCATCGGGTGATACGGCGATACCAGCCCGGTGTCGTGCATGGCGCGTGCGAAGCCGCCGGCCTCTTCGGCCAGCGCGGCATCGTCCATCGCCGCCAGGCGTTGGGCATAGATCTCAAGCCCCGGGTCCTCGCGACAGCCAGGGGTCGGGCCGAACAGCGCGCTCACCAGGCGCGCGGCGCTGTCCATTCCGGCGCTATCCATTCCCGCGGTTTCGATCGCCGGGTCGAAGAGGCACTTGGCGATCTGGCTGATCATCTGTTTGATGCCGTCGGCCTGCAACGGGCGCTGGGCCAGCAGACGCCAGACCTCCTCGACCAGGCTTTCGAGGATGCTCTCGTAGCCCAGACGGCCCAACATGTATTGGTAGAGCGTGTGGACAAGCGTACCCAGCGCCTGCGGGCGCTCGCGGTCGGCCTCGCTCATCTGTTCGGACAGCAGATCGAGGTTCAGCGCCATCACCTGGGTCAGGAAGTTGTTCGCCTGCTCGGCCGAGATGCCGGGATGAAAGTAATCCCCCGATGCCACCGCCAGCAGCCGTATCTCGCTGAGTGCCTCGATGACCGTGTAGCCCGGCTCGCCGTGGCGAAGGGTGCGCTCGGCCAGCACCGGCTGAAGGATGGACGGCTGCCCCCAGTCACTGTTGGCAAAGACCCCGGCCGCCTCGATGGCGGGCACGCGGGCATACAGCGCATCCAGCCCGCTGGGGACAATCATCAGCGCCTGGGCCGAGGTCAGCACCTCGGTTTTCGATGCATTGGGCTCGGCCAGGCGGGCCTGCGCGAGGCGTTCGAGCGCGGCGTCGAACGCCTCGAGCGACGGTTGGAGAGCGTCCGTTGAGTCATCAGGGGTCATGAGTGACAGGTTCCTTCCCTTGCGGTGATGGTGCCGAGTCATTTCGGCCGCGTCCTCACAAGATAGAGGTCCCCAGAGCTTGCCGCACGCCGGGATTGAACGACTAGGCGTCGGCCCGACGCGAGCGCAAGCGCCGCATCGCCGCGGTGGGCGTCTCGAGCTTCTCGAAGCGTCGACTGGCGGCATAGCTGTCGTTGAAGACATCGAAATAGTCGTCGAGAACCTCGCCCGCCGTAACGTCGCCGGACTGTCTCAAGAGCTCGGCGGCGACCTCGGCGGTGCACAGATGGACCGCGGACGCCGGCTTGCGCAACCGGTAGCGGGTCAGTCGTTCGGTCGCCAGCGACAGCACCGGCAGCGAGTCGAGGTAGGGGCTCTTGCGAAAGATTCGCCGGCACTGCCGCCAGGTGCCGTCGAGGATGATGAAGACCGGCATTCGCCCGTGGGCTTTCTGCGCGGCTACCTCGTCCATGCCCACCACGCGATCGGCATAGTCCGGCTGGTCGTCGGGAAAGATCACGAAGGGCGCGTACCGGCTGTCCGCGAGAAGCGCCAGCAGGCGCTCGTCCGGCGCCGTGCGGTACCAGGTGAAGACCTCGGTATCGGGCAGCACGTCGCGGATCAACCGGCCGGTGTTGGTGGGCTTGTGGTGCTCCAGCGGGTGCGTCAGCAGCCAGACTCGCGCGGTGCTCTCGGCGCCGACCCGGTAGGGACACAGGCAGTTGAGCGCCGGCAAGTTGCAGCCCGCACAACGCCGGACCAGGCTGCCGCGCGCCTTGAACTCGCGGCGCGGCGGTCGCGGATGACCGGTTGCGGGGTCACTGGAGAGACCGGTCGCGGGGTCACTGGAGAGACCCGTTGCGGGGTCGTGGTCGATAACCTCGGAAGATGTGTCGTCCGGCATGGTACGGCTCGAAAAAAGGGGCGGGCATTCTAGCATGCCCGGGGCCGTATTGACGCTCGGACGGGTCAGCCCAACAGCGTCTCCGGCAGCCAGAGCCTGCTCTCGCGCTGCCAATGACGGACCAGTGCGGGCACGCCCTGGCCCGCGGACCGGCTGAGTCGCGCCACGCCGGGAGGCGCCAGCGCCTGGGCATCGGGGTCGACCAGCACGCAGGGCGCGTCCAGCGGGGCGTGGTCGAGCAGCGAGGCGGCCGGCATCACGGCAAGCGAGGTGCCGACCACCAGCAGCAGGTCCGCCTCGGCGGCGATCTCGCAGGCCTCGACAAAATGCGGCACGGCCTCGCCGAACCACACCACGTCGGGGCGCAGCTGGCTGCCCTTGTCGCACAGATCGCCGAGGGCGATGCCGCCGCGCGGCAGCGGGTAGTGCATGCGAGGATCGATGGACGAGCGCGCCTTGAGGATCTCGCCGTGCAGATGCAGCACCTGGCGCGAACCGGCCCGCTCGTGAAGGTCATCGATGTTCTGGGTAATGATGCTGACCCGAAAGCCCCGCTGTTCCAGGCTAGCCAGCACCTGATGCGCGGCATTGGGGCGCGCGCGGCGCACCTGGTCGCGACGCATGTCGTAGAAGCGCAGCACGCGCTCGGGGTCGCGTCGCCAGGCGTCGGGCGTGGCGACATCCTCGATGGCATGATCGGCCCACAGGCCGTCGCTGGCCCGGAAGGTCTGGATACCGCTCTCGGCGCTGATTCCCGCGCCGGTGAATACCACCAGATGCGGCGCTCGCTGCTTCGCCATTCACCACCTCTCGCTACAACGTCGATGAAAAGTCATTGTCACCTGATCGGTTAGACGCCAGCCACGGTGGGCGTTCTGGTTGGCGAGATGGCGCGGCTAGGTCAGGCCCCATGATAGCCATCCTCTTCGGGGCTTTCGTGGTCCCCCTTGGCTAATTCACCGGCCCAGGCCATGGCCGCGACGTGTTCGCGCCTGGAAAAGGTGCGAATCTCCACGGCCTTGAACAGCCGCTCTTCCAGGTGGGCAATTTGCTTGATCCACTCCTGGTCGGTGACCACGGCGGCCCGGTGGTAGCGCTCCAGATCGCCGAGCTGGGTCAGTCCATACCCGATATCTCTTAGCAAGGCGGTCAGGGTCATGAAGCGCAGGTTATCGATTTCGACCACCAGGCTGACCCTGGGATGGGCCCGCTTGGCAGTCTCGATGGCATCGATGGCGCGCTGCAGCTCATGGGCCGTCACGACACCCCCCGCCTTCATCGCCACGACATGGTTCGCCGGATGCGAGATGAGGTCCAACATGGGCGTTCTCCTTGGGGTTAAGAGAGAAGCTAAGCGC
>DATISN010000139.1:0-12363 GCA_035581765.1 Halomonas sp. | reverse complement strand
TCGGAAAGCTCGATGCCTCGCTCCATCGCCCGCAATTGCAGCGCCGCGAGACGGCCGCCATCATCGAGTCCTTGAAGATGGAAGGTCATGCCCCAGCTTAGCCGCGAGCGCAGATCGGGCAGAACCGCCGGAAGCTGCCGTGGCGGCGCTTCTGCCACCACCACCAGCTGTTTTCCCGCATCTCGCAGGCGATTGAAGGCGTGGAACAGGGCCTCTTCCCAGCGCTCACGGCCCACCACCCGGTCGAGATCGTCAATGGCCACCAGGTCCAGGCGTTCTATCTCTTCCAGCATCAGGGGAGGAAAGTGGCCCAGTTCCTTCAACGGCAGATAGAGGGCACGCCGATCCCGCACCGTGGCGGCATGGCAGGCCGCTTGCAAGAGATGGGTGCGGCCGGTGCCCGGCGCTCCCCAGACGTACAGGAAGGGCTCGCCCCCGACATCGAACTGCTGCTTGAGCCAATCGACAAGCGTGGCGTTGGGTCCAGGGTAGAAGTTGGCAAACGTGGCGTCGTCCCGCCGTCCCACCCCCAGCGGCAATTGTTGGGAGCCTCCCTTCATGGCGATTCTTCATCCTTTAGGCGATGACGGTCGGTATCATAGAGGGAGCTGTCCTTGTAGTGTCTGTGCAAGTAGCGCAGCACCACCATGATCATCGCGGCTACCGGCAGCGCCAGCAGCACGCCCGTGAACCCGAACAGCTGCCCCCCCGCGAGCACCGCAAAAATAACGGCCACGGGATGCAGACCGATCTTGTCGCCAAGCAGCTTCGGCTGAAGTACCACGGTCTCGATAAACTGGCCGAAACCGAAGACCGCGGCAACGCCCAGCAGGATCAGCCAATCTCCGAACTGAAAGAAGGCCACGAGCCCGGCCACGCTGATCCCGACGATCACGCCGAGATATGGCACGATACTCGCCAGCCCGGCAAGCATGCCGATCAACACCCCGAAGTTCACGCCAAGCAGCGTCAGCCCCACGGCATAAATCACCCCCAGGCACAGCATGACGATCAACTGCCCGCGCAGGAAAGCCGACAGCACCTCATCGCACTCGCGGGCCAGTCGCACGATTGAAGGCTCCCAGCTTCTTGGCAGAGAAGCGCGGCACTTGGCCATGATGGCATCCCAATCCAGCAAGAGGTAGAAAGTGACCACCGGAATCAGTGCCAGATTGGCCACCCAGGCGATCAATGCCAATCCCGAACGAGAAGCCTGTGCCAGCAGGCCGGCGGCGAAACTGCCGGTTTCCTTCCAGTTATCCACGACAGTCTGGCGGATCTCATCGATATCGGTACTCAAGTCCATGCCGGTGAGCGACTGAATATGCGGCACCACCGTACTCTGCACCCAGTTCAGCACCGCGGGCAGGGCCTCGATCAATTGTCCAAGCTGGCGACCGAGAATCGGGATCACCAGCAGCAGCGTCAGTCCGATGACCAGGGTCAACAACAAGAACACCAGCGACACCGACAGACGTCGGGACAGCCCCATCGCTTCCAGCCGGTCGGCCAGCGGATCCCCCAGATACGCAAGGATCATGCTGATGAAGAAAGGCATCAGCACCGGTTCGATGCTGATGAAGAACCAGAGCACCACCACCGCCACGCCGGCGGCTACCCACCACTGCTTCTGCATCGCTTGCTCCTTGGACATGACGGGTTACAGGCTGCCAGTCGTACGCCGTGATGGTACAATTTTGTCCCCAATCTTGCCCCATTCGTCCCGCATCACCCTATCTCGATCGCCACTTCAACTCAGGACAGGCCATGACCGACTCCACACAACGCCCGACGGGTGCCTCGCTCAGTTACAAGGATGCCGGTGTCGACATTGATGCTGGCAATGCCCTGGTGGAGCGCATAAAAGGCGTCGCCAAACGCACCACCCGCCCGGAAGTAATGGGCGGCCTGGGGGGGTTCGGTGCCCTTTGTGAACTGCCTTCGGGTTACCGTGAGCCAGTGCTGGTATCGGGCACCGACGGCGTCGGCACCAAGCTGCGGCTGGCCATGGACCTCGGTCGCCATGCCACCATCGGTATCGATCTGGTGGCGATGTGTGTCAACGATCTGGTGGTGGCCGGTGCGGAACCGCTGTTCTTCCTCGACTACTATGCCACGGGCAAGCTGGACGTGGATATCGCTGCCGATGTGGTGACCGGTATCGGTGACGGCTGCGAGCAGGCCGGTTGCGCCCTGGTAGGCGGTGAAACCGCCGAGATGCCCGGCATGTATGAAGGCAGCGACTATGACCTGGCCGGCTTCTGTGTCGGGGTGGTGGAAAAGTCCGAGATCCTCGATGGCAGCAAGGTCGATAACGGCGACGTCCTGCTGGGCCTGGCCTCCTCGGGTCCCCACTCCAATGGCTATTCCCTGATCCGCAAGATCCTCGCCGTCAGTGAGGCATCGCTCGATACCCCCATCGAAGGCCAGCCGCTTGGCGATGCCCTGCTGGCGCCGACGCGGATCTACGTCAAGCCGTTGCTGTCGTTGATCAAGCAAAGTGGCGTACCCGTACATGCCCTGTCGCACATTACCGGCGGCGGACTGCTGGAAAACATTCCCCGGGTCTTGCCTCAGACCCTTGCCGCGCGCATCGACACCGCTAGCTGGAACCGCCCCGCCGTCTTCAAATGGCTCCAGCAGCACGGCAACGTCGACGAGCGGGAGATGCTTCGCGTCCTCAATTGCGGCATCGGCATGGTCGTGTGTGTGCCGGCATCGCATGCCGATCAAGCCGTCGAGCATCTGCAAGCACAAGGCGAAACGGTGTATCGCATCGGTGAGATCGTCAGCCGCCAGGGAGACGAGCCACAGGTCCAGCTGGAGTCTCCGAAGGCATGAGCGACACGGACTATTACGGCGACACCTTGGGAGACTTCGCCCCCGACCCCAGTGAAGCGCGTCGCGTCGTGGTGTTGATCTCGGGCAATGGCAGCAACCTTCAGGCACTGATCGACGCGCAGCAGCACGACCAGCTGGGAGGCGAAATCGTCGCCGTTATCTCCAATCAGCCTGATGCCTACGGCCTGAAACGCGCCCGCGACGCAGGCATCGATGCCGTCGCCCTGCCGCATCGCGAATACGAAAGCCGCGACGCGTTCGACGGTGCCTTGATCAAGGTCATCGAGCGTCACGAACCGGACCTGTTGGTACTTGCCGGTTTCATGCGCATTCTCACTCCCCGCTTCGTGCAGCGCTTCCTGGGCCGGATGATCAATATCCACCCCTCCCTGTTACCCGACTATCAGGGGCTGCAGACGCACGCGCGAGCGCTCGCCGACGGTGTGCGCGAGCACGGTTGCAGCGTGCACTTCGTCACCGAGGAACTCGACGGCGGCCCCGTCGCCCTGCAGGCCGTGGTGGCCGTCGCAGAAGACGAAACAGAAGAGACTCTCAAGGCAAAGGTCCAGGCCAGAGAACACCTGATCACGCCCATTGCAGTGAAGTGGTGCCTCGAAGGGCGGCTGCGATTCGGTCCGAAGGGGGTCACCTTCGATGGCACACCGCTGCCGCCCCAAGGCCTGCGCATGTCCCATGCGGACGCCGCCGAGGAACTCGACGAAACGTCCGACGACTGAGGTCGAGGAAAAGAGAAAGGCATTCCGGCGAGGCGCTAGAAGCTCAGGCCGGCGCTCAGCTGAAAATGCGGTTCCAAGCTGTCCCACCCCTCCATGCCCGCGCCGGCCTGGAGGTGGGTATTGCCCAGGGTGAAGCGAAGGCCGGTGTCGAACCGCAGGTAATGATCGTCATCGCGCTCGGTGCCCTCACCCGACCAGCGGTTGGTCGGAAGCGACGCCAGCCTGACCTCGGCAGCATCGTTTTCGTCATTTAGATACTCGCCCCAGGCAAGCTCAGCGAAGACGCCAATGCCGCCTTGCGGGGATCGATCCATCATCAGCCCGACCTCCATCCGTCGCTCATCGAGTTCTTGACCGGAAACGATCAAGGCATTCGCTGGCGAGCCCGCTTCGCGGTAGCCATCGATATCGGCATCGATATGCCGATAGGCCACGAAGGGCGCCGTATACCAAGGCGACTCCTCGGCCGTCAGCCGATAGTCCAGACGCAACTCGGCCGCCCAGCCGCTTGCCGGGGTGTCTCCCGACAGCGTGCGCTCAGCCTCACCCAAGGTGACTCTGCGGCGCAGCTCAAGATCGAAATCACCGTGGCTAATAATGGCCTGCCCCCCGACTCGCCCCAGATGCTGGCGCGCAAACAGACTGATCGCCAAGCCTTCGAGCTCGACATCCGCCGGTGCCTCAAGCTCGCCCTCGCGCCTGGCCACGGCGGCGCCCAGCCACCCCTGGCCGATCGGCATGACCGCCCCGATGCCTGCCCCACGTTGCCCAGACTCGACGTTGTCAACATGGCTGACACCCTGAGCCTGATCGTCGCGATAATCCCCCTGCACGAAGATGCGCCAGTCGTCGGCTTGCTGACCGGGTCGCAATTCACTGCTGACCAACTGCTGCTGAGCATTCATGCTGCCGGTCACCAGGCCACCGGATAGCGAGAGAATTCTTGGCGCCTCGATCAGGGCATAGGCATAGTCCGCCAGGATTTCCTGACCGGTCGTCGTCGGGTGCACGGTATCGTTGAACAGCAGTTTCGATGCGTCCGGGGTGCCGGCGGCGAGACCAAAATTTGAAACATCGCAGGAATTCACACTGAAGCAGACATCAGATAACGGTATATTTTCAGCCAGGCCAAAATCCCCGGGTGTTGCCACCACTTCGTTGAACAGGGCGCCGACATCGAGACGAATGATCTCTACCCGCCCGTCGTAGGCGGCGAGACGTTCACCGAGCGTCCGATTGAAGACCTGCGTCAGTGCCGACAACGAGTCACGCTGTCCGCTCTGCAAGCCAGCGGGGGTTGCCCCTATATCGGGTAGATTGGCGACCACGAGGGTCGTCGCTCCCGCCGAGACCAGCGCATCGACCCCTTGGGCCAGTGTCACGGCGCTGGCTGTGGCAGCGGCGGCATCAGTGACGTCGCCATCGAGAAAATCGTTACCCCCGCCATTGAGGTAATAAAGCGCCTCTGGGTCGGCTTCGCCTGCCGTCACCAGATAGCCATCACGGCTGCGAACCGTCAGCCCTACCCCGCCGACTACCGATCCGTCCGGTAGGGTAATCGAGCCAAGGATATCGTCGTTGGTATAGCCACCAACGGCATAATTGAAGCCATCGGGAAGGTCGAGCAACTCGCGCACGATGGACGTGGACGGCAAGAGGGGCTCCAGGGCCAACGCCCGGGCCAGACGCTGGGTGCTTACCTCCCCATAGGGAGACGGTGCGAGATAGGTAGGCGCCAGACGGTTGGTGAATCGCAGGCTTTGTATCTCCCCCGAGGCAAGACTTTCGACATCCGGCAGCTGCCCCGAATCGCTGAGACTGTCGCCGAAGACGATCATTCTCGAGAAGGCCGAGGCGCCGTCAGGCACCATCGCCGCTCCCAACAGTACCGACACCACACAGCTGTGGATGAGCCGTCGACGAGTGACGCGTCCCATCACGCAAAGAGAGTAGGAACAAGGCATGGGCAGGGCCTCACGCAAGAAGGAAGACCATGGCCATGTTTCGCTAGGTCATGGTCTTTCCAGCTTAGAGGAGCCCGGTGATTTGGCCAGCCGATATATGCCGGGCTAGGTGCTGGTGGGCTAGGTCCTGGGCAGGGTCACCCCTCGCTGGCCCATGTACTTCCCCCCCCGATCCCGGTAGGACGTCTCGCACTCCTCGTCGGATTCCAGGAAAAGCATCTGCGCGACCCCTTCATTGGCATAGATCTTGGCCGGGAGGTTCGTGGTATTTGAGAACTCCAGCGTGACATGGCCCTCCCATTCCGGTTCGAGCGGTGTGACGTTGACGATGATGCCGCAGCGGGCATAGGTGGACTTGCCCAGGCAAATGGTCAGGACAGTGCGTGGGATACGAAAATATTCCACGGTACTGGCCAAGGCGAAGGAGTTGGGAGGAATCACGCAGACCTCGCCCCTGATGTCCACGAAGCTCTTCTCGTCGAAGCCCTTGGGATCCACTATCGCCGAATGGATATTGGTGAAGACCTTGAAATGATCCGTACAACGAACATCATAGCCGTAGCTGGACGTGCCGTAGGAGATCACTCGCTTGTCGTTAACATAGCGAACCTGATTAGGTTCGAAAGGCTCGATCATTCCTTCCCGCTCGGCCATGCGGCGGATCCACTTGTCGGACTTGATGCTCATCGAAACGTCCTGCTGAAGTATCAAAGAAAACCGGGACCGATATCATAACGGTCCCGGCCTATCGCGTCGCGTCACAGGCGTGCTCGGCCAATGAGGGAGCGTTACTTGCTGAAGGAGATTTCGGGGCCTTCCCTGTCCCCTTGACCGCGGACCTGTTCGGCCACCTGGCGCGCCATGTCACGGAATGTCGCGGTCACCTCGCTATCCGGCTCGGCCACTACCGTGGGTCGTCCGCCATCCACCTGCTCACGGATCGACATGGTCAATGGCAAGCGACCCAGCACGCGGGTATCGTACTCGGCCGCAATGCGCTCACCGCCCCCCTCGCCGAAGATAGCCTCACTGTGACCGCAATGGGAACACAGGTGCAGACTCATGTTCTCCACTACGCCGAGCACCGGCACGTTGACCTTGCGGAACATCTCGATACCCTTGCGCGCATCCAACAGGGCAATGTCCTGCGGCGTGGTCACGATAACCGCTCCATCCACGGGCACCTTCTGAGCCAGCGTCAGCTGGATATCGCCGGTCCCCGGCGGCATATCGATGAACAGATAATCCACGTCATCCCAGGCGGTCTGGGTCAGCATCTGCTGAAAGGCACCGGCGACCATCGGGCCGCGCCACACCATGGGCTCACGCGTGTCGACCATGAAGGCCATGGACATGGCCTGCAGCCCGTGGGCCTGAAGCGGCAGAAAGCCGTTCCCGCCCGATGACTGTGGGCGCACACCTTCGCCAACGCCCAGCATCTGGGCCTGGCTGGGGCCATAAATGTCCGCATCCAGAATGCCGACACGATACCCCTCGGCGGCCATGGCCAGCGCAAGGTTCACGGTGACGGTGGACTTGCCGACGCCACCCTTGCCGGAAGCCACGGCGACAATATGCTTGACCCCTTCAATCACGACTCGCTCCTTAAAGAATATGGGGGATGCCACGCTTGCAGCATGAACCTTCAGTATACGCGCCAAATCGTCCCATCATGAAATGCACGGCCAGGACGCAGAACGGCGAGCCACGAAGGCTCGCCGTCAACGTCATGCAGGATAATCCGATAGTGGATCAGTTCTCCTCGGTCTGCTCCTCAGACTGTTCCTCGTTTTCGCTGTCATCATCGGACTGCGACTCTGAATCCCCCTGCGAGTCGGACTCAGTCGAAGACGCCTCGGACTCATCGGAAGACGCAGACTCGCTGTCGGATTCGGAAGTGGAAGCATCTTCGGACGCCGAGCCTGACTCGCTATCCCCCTGACCCGACTGGCGCTGCTGCAGGTCGGAAAGCTCGCGCTGCCAATCACCAAGCTGTGACTCCAGGCCGGACAACTGGCTCTCACGACGCTCGATCTGTGAATCGATCTCGGAGAGTTCGTTGCGCCCTTCCTCGATGGCGGTCTCGAGTTCCTCGAAGTTGCTGTGAGCCTCTTCGACTTGTGACCGCGCCTCGTCGCGCTGTTCGCGAATGGCTTGCAACTCGGATTCGGCAGCGTCGCGCTGTTCGCTCATGGACTCGAGCTCGGCCTGCAGGTTCTGCTGAGTCTCTTCCTGTTCAGTCACGGCATCGTTGACGCGCGACAGGCTATCCTGCACGGCACCGACTTCATCCTGAAGCGCCGTCAGCTCCTCACGAGCCGCATCACGCTCTTCTAGTGCCGAATCACGCTCCTGTTGGGCCTGTTCGGTAGCCGCCTCGGCCTCATTGCGTGTCGTCTCGGCGGAATCGCGGGACTCGATGGCCTGATCGCGTGCCGCTTGAGCCTCTTCAAGCGCCGTTTCGTCTTCCTGACGCTGCTGGGCAACGGCCTCATGTTCTTCACGCAGCGAGGTCAATTCCTCCTGCGCCTGATCGCGCTCTTTCTGGAGGGTGCTGATTTCCTCCTGCAATGATTCGAGGGTCCCCTCGGCTTCGGTGATCTGGTCACGCGCCGACGTCAGCTCTTCTTCCGAACTGGCAAGCTCCTGTTCGGTAGCCTCCAGCTCCTGCTGTCGCTGTGCCTGATTTTCCTCGACCGCCGCGAGATCACCCTCGGCATCCTGGATTTCCGTGACCTGCTGGTTCAGGGATGCGTTCTCGCTTTCGAGAGCGGAAAGCTCATCCTGGAGAGCGTTAGCCTGGTCTTGATGACTTCCTGAATTCGAGGTGGCAATGATGGCCCAGATAAGAAACACAATCGCGATGGCAGCTAGCGCCCTCACGCGATTGTCCTTAAGCAATTGACTATTCGAGGTATCCGACATTTCGCGACTTCCCCTTGCTGGTCGATGGCTCCCGACACATCATGCGCGGAAGATGGTTGGTAACACTCAGGATACACTTTTGTCGCTCACTGGCCACCTTGACGCGCTTCGTTAACACACGGTGACTCCACGGACTACGTCAATGACGCCGACAGCCGCCTCGAACCCAATCGACCGAGTGTCACCACGCCAGCCAGATCCAGTGCTTCGCCCCTTTGCCGGGGCGATGGGCTCGCACCATGACCTCTTCCACCACAAAGCCGACTCGCTTGAGACGATCGGTAAAGGCCGGGTCCTGGCCAGCCGACCAGATCGCCAGGATGCCGTCCGGGCGCAGCGCGGCCTGAGCCGCTGCGAGGCCCTGGGGAGAATAGAGCCAGTCGTTCTCGCGTCGCGTCAATCCCTCCGGCCCGTTGTCCACGTCCAGCATGATGGCATCGAAACCGCCCGGCTCCTGGCGTAGCAGTTCACCGACATCGCCCAGATGAACCTGCGTTCGCGGATCATTGAGCGGATACCCGGCGGCCGAGCCGAGGGGGCCTCGGTTCCAGTCCACCACGCCCGGCACCAGCTCGGCGACAACCGCGGTGGCGTCCTTGGCCAGACACGCCAGGGCGGTCGCCAAGGTGAATCCCATGCCCAGCCCGCCAATCAGCACGCGCGCATCGGCGCGGTCGGCAACACGCTGGCAGGCTAGCTCGGCCAGGGCATCCTCGGAGCCGTGCAGGCGCGTATTCATCAACTCACCGCTCTTGCCGGCAATACGTATCGAAAACTCGCCATTGCGCTGCAGGAGCCTGAGTTCTCCGCCCCGGCCGGGGATACTCGCCGTGGCGATCTCTTCGAATTTGGCCATCATGCCTCGCTTGTGAAACCCTATGTTCCTTCGATTGACGCGGGCTACCCAACACCACCACGCCTTGAAATATGGCCGCGACACGCAGAACCGGCTATGAACCTATGTGCCAAGATATGCCTCGAAGCCCAGCCCTTCCTTCAGGAGTGACACCGCATGCCACGTTCACCAACCCACCTGCGCAACGGCGTCAGGACGCTGTCTTTCCTGGGGATTATGCTGGCACTCACGATGATTTGCCATGCATCGAACGCCATGGCCTCCGACGGACAAGAACGACAAGCCGCGGATTTCCAGCGCGTCGAGTCAGCCGCCAAAGCGCTCGACCGCCTGCATGCGATCGTCGTGGCCGAAAACGGCGAGATCGTTTATGAACGTGCCTTTGGCGGCCCCGGCCTGGACCGGCCTGCCAACATCAAGTCGTTGTCCAAGACGGTATTGGCCGCGCTCGTCGGGGCCGCTATCGAGCAGAACCTGTTGCAAGGGCCCGATCAACCTCTCACTCAGTTACTGGGCCCGCTGATACCCGCCGACGCCGAACCACAAATCAACGAGATTACCGTGGGGCACCTGCTATCCCTACAAGCCGGGCTGGAGAGAACCTCAGGGGGCAATTACGGTGCCTGGGTGGCAAGCCCCAACTGGGTCGAGTATGCCTTGATGCGTCCCTTCGTCGATGAGCCCGGCGGTCGCATGCTCTACTCCACCGGCAGCAGCCATCTGTTGTCGGCGGCGCTGACACAGTCAAGCGGCGAGACAACGCTGGAACTGGCGCAGCGTCTGCTTGGCAAGCCGCTCGATATCGCCATCCCGCCTTGGCCTCGCGATCCCCAAGGTATCTATTTTGGCGGCAACGATATGCAACTCTCACCGCGGGCACTGGTGAAGATCGGTGAACTCTATCGCCAGGATGGCGTCCTCAACGGCACCCGGGTGCTGCCCGAGGGCTGGGCCGAGGCGTCCTGGACCCCACGCGGCCGCTCGCCCTGGACGGGAGACGGCTATGGTTACGGCTGGTTTGTCACCACACTCGGCGACGAGCGGGTTTACTACGGCCGCGGTTACGGCGGCCAGGCGCTGTTCGTGGTACCGGAGCGTGGGCTGACGATCGCCATCACCTCGGACCCCATGCCTCCTTCGCCCGGCGGACAGTTCCAGGGCCGACTCAACCGCTTGATCGAGATCCTGCTGGACAATGGGTGAGGTCAAATGACCGCTGTTGCCACTTAACGCTGCCAAGGGCGTATCATCGTCCCATGCCCATGGATGGTCAGATCAATGACGTCTTCTCGCGCTGAGCAACTCTCGCTCAAGTCCTTGAGCTCCCTGCTGCCGAAGGTAGGGCGCTTCATGTGGCGTGTTTTACTGGCTTTCCTGCGCAACCGAGGCATCCTTCTGGCGGGTGGCGTCGGCTATAACATTCTGCTGTCTATCGTGCCGCTATTCGCCCTGATGGCCGTGTTGCTGGCCGGGGTGGTCGATCAGCAGAGGCTGCTTGAGGTCCTGACGATCCAGGCGCGTCATCTGGCGCCTTCGCATGCCGAAGTGCTGCTCGAGGCCGTACGTACCCTGCTCGATTCCCGTGATGTGATCGGCATCCTCGGCTTTCCCGTGCTGCTGCTGTTCAGCTCCTTCGCCTTTCGCATGTTGGAGGATGCCCTGGCGCTCATCTTCCACGCTCATGAGACACACCTACATCATCGCAGCGTCTGGGTGTCGGTGTTCATGCCCTACGCCTTCATGCTGGTGCTCGGTGCCGGCCTGCTGGCCCTGACCCTGCTGGTGACCCTGGTCAGCTCGATCAATGCCCTGTCGCTGGCCGTCTTCGATCGCGAGTTACCGCTGTCGGGATTCTCGGAACCCGTGCTGAATCTCTTCAGTTTCGTGGGTGTCTTCCTGCTCTTCAGTGCCATCTACAAGGTGTTGCCAGTGGTCAAGATCGCCATCAGACGGGCCATCGTCGGGGGGTTCGTGGCAGCGCTACTCTGGGAGGGGGTACGTCTGTTGCTAGTGTTCTATTTCGCCAACCTGTCTTTCGTCAATGTCGTCTATGGCTCGTTTGCCACCCTAATCGTGATGTTGCTGAGCCTGGAGGTGGGCGCGATCATTCTGCTGCTGGGCGCCCAGGTGATCGCCGAGTTGGAACACAACGCACGTCATGGCCTGCCCTGGCACGTCGACCCCCGCCGCCAGGCCGTCACGCACGTCGATTGAGGCGATGCACAGGCAAGTCGCACGAGTCAGAAAGTCGACAACCCCGTGGCCTCCATCACGCGATAGCGCAGCTGCTTCCACAGACCGGGTGACTGATAGGCTTCGAAGGGTTCGCTGGTGATCCGCCCAGGCGTTGACTGCCAGCGACGCTCGAAGAAGGCAGCGGCGTCACGCAAGGCGGGAAACTCTGCCCGTCCTTGCAGTCGCACACTGGTTTCCAGATTGAGATTATCGAGATTGCGACGGGTGAAGTTGGCCGAACCGACGATCATCTCCGCCTCGCCCCCGTTGGCCGACCTTCGCAGCAACAGCTTGCTATGGCACTGCTCGCCCTGTGTCACGCACCAGCGTACCGCGATACCGGCATCGACCAGCTCCTGGGCGACCGGACGGTTGGGGATGCCGTCCTTTTCGAGACCGAATGCGTTTCGGTTGGGATCGAGCAGCACCCGCACCTGCGCGCCGCGTGCCTGGGCTGCGATCAAGGCCTCGATCATTCGACGATGCGCCAGATAAAATACCGCCACGTCCAGTCGATCCCCTGGTCCGCTGGCGGCAATGGTCGTGAGCAGGGCATCGCGGATTGCCCCTTCGCTTAGCAGTTGTACCCTTCCTCTCGCTCCAGGCGTCCCTGGTTCTTCCTCGGGAGCATTCGGCACCGAAAGCGTCTCACCCGACCACTCCGCCACGGACCGCTCCGAGGTCAGCAGGTCCAGTGCGGCAGGCCCCGCGAAGCGAAGCGCCACATTGCCATGCAGGCTGCTGGCGTCATGGGGATTGGCCGAAGTCACCAGCCCTGCCCAGCCCTCTCCCCGATCGACCACTA
>DATISN010000138.1:0-5762 GCA_035581765.1 Halomonas sp. | reverse complement strand
CTCGGCGGTCTGCGGATGGTTGTCCACCACGTGCAGGAAGGTCAGCGGGGCACCCAAGGCCTGACTGGCCCAGGCGGCGTAGTCACACACGCCTTCGGAGATTTGCGAGCCGTCGATGGCGGCCATTACCTGATCTGTCATCGTGTCGTTTCCTGAGCTGGCGTATTTGTCACAACGGGCGCACACGGCGAACCCGAAGGTTTCGATGTTCTATACCATCGGGCCGTACCGGCGCAGAGCAGGGATGGCCCAAGGGACGAGCGGCTACCCTGAAGGCCTCGCCTCGATGGCTTTCGGACCGATTCTGTCACCTTTCAGTACCGCTACCGTTTGGTGTGCCAATGATGCCACGTTGAATGAGTGGAGGAAGCGCCCCACCCATCATGCGGCATCCAGAAAGGAGGTCAGAGGGCCTGCATGTGTCAGTGCCAGGCGATGCATGGCTCGCGTGCAAGCCACGTAGAGCAGATTGCGCTCCATAGCGGTGGCGTAGTTCTTCGCCGTCGCCTCGGGCACGACGACGCGGTCGAACTCCAGGCCCTTGGCCAGGTGCGCGGTGCAGACAACGATACCCTGGCCGAAGGCCGCGCTCTTCTCGCCGAGCAGTTGCAGCCTGTCGAACTTGCCGTGCCCCCCAGTTTCCAGGGCCTCGAAGACCTTGTTGGCCTGCTTCTGGGTCTTGCAGATAATTCCCAGGGTGTTGTGCTCGGAGGCCACGAAGTCCCGGGCCAGTTCGCCGAGAGTGGCGAGTTCTTCCTGGCGGGAGCGAACGCGGATCACCGCGGGCTCCTCACCGTGGCGCTCGATCGCCTCCAGCTCGGGGTTGGGCGAGATGCGTTGGGCGAAGCGGGTGATCTGCAGGCTCGAGCGATAACTCTTGTTGAGCGTCACGCAGGAGGACTGACGCAGCACCCGCCGGATCTCTTCGGCCTTGGAGGCACTGTAGGGGTTCACCGACTGGTAGGCGTCACCGAGGATGGTCTTCATGCAAGAGAAGAGCCGGCCGATCACCGCATACTGCACCGGCGTGTAGTCCTGCATCTCGTCGATCAGCAGGTGCTTGACGTCACGCCAGCGCGAGCGCACGCCTTCCAGGCGCATTTTCAGGTAGATCAGCGGGAAGACATCGGCGTACTCCAGCCGGCCTCTCGAGGCAGGCTTGAACAGTTCAGGTCGGCCCAACCAGGCGTAGAAGGCCTTGTAGGTGTCGCGCAGGGTCGACTGGCGCAACATGGCCTTGATGGCGGCCTTGAGTGCCTTGCGCTCCTCAGGCTCGAGATCGTAGTTGTACTGGTTGCCGATCTTGCGCTCGATCTCCCAACTCACCTGCTTCAATCGCTCATTGGTGGGCAGATGGCGATGCTTGCGGAACACCTCCTCGAGCAGCCATGCAGGCACAAGACGCCGAGCGACCCAGATATCCTCGGCGGCGAAGCGGTTGGCCTCTACGTGGGCCGCGTAGCGGTCGAGCTCGGTCAGGAATTCCGGCGAGGCCTTGTAGCGCAGCCGCGTCTTCATGGCCTCGTCGTCTTTCTCCAGCAGCGCGGTGGTCTGCTCGAAGAAGGTCTCGAAGCGGTACTGGCTCTCTAGTAATTCGTCGGCCAGCTCCTCCATGCCAACCTGGTTGACTGTCTCCTCACCGAGCTCCGGCAGTACGTTGGCGATGTAGTCGGAGAACACCCGGTTAGGTGAAATAATCAGAATGTCCTCGGAACTCAGGCTGTCCTTGAAGCGGTAGAGCAGGTAGGCGATACGGTGCAGGGCGATGGACGTCTTGCCCGAGCCGGCCACCCCCTGGATGATCAACACCTGGGCCTCGTCGTTGCGGATGATGGCGTTCTGGTCGCGCTGAATGGTGGCGACGATATTCTTCATGCCCTCGTCGGAGGCGCGACCCAGCTCTTCCTGGAGGACGTCGTCGACCACGTGCACCGCGCTGTCGATCATCAGCTCGATCTCGCCGCCCTTGATACGGAACTGCCGCTTCAGGGTCACCTCGCCGGCCACCGTGCCCTCGGGGCTCTGGTAGGCGGCCGGGCCGGTCTCGTAGTCGTAGAACAACGAAGCGATGGGCGCCCGCCAATCATGCACGCGGCTGACTCCGGCAAGGTCATCATGGAAGTGATGGATGCCGATATAGACCGGTTCGGCCTCTCCACCTCGTGCGAAGTCGAAGCGGCCGAAATACGGAGAACTCCGGAGCTTCTCGAGCTTGCGGCGCCGGGCCAGGACATTATCGCCGGTCATCACCGCCTGCTGGATGGAGTCGCGCGCCGAGACCTTCTCGATATGGTCCATCTCGTCACGACTGTTCCACAGGTACTCTTTCTGGGCCTGGATATCCTCGGCATAGGCCTTGAGCCGTTGGTTAAGCGCTTCCAGATTGACCTCGATGCGCTCCAGGGTGTGATCGAGCGCTCGGCGTTCGGCCTCTCGCTCGAGGGTGTCGACGCTCTGATTCATCGCATTCCCTTCCACTCGGGATACCGGTAAGCGGGCATGACGGCGAGACTCACGTCGCCCCCACCTCACGGGTGATGGTGAAGTCGATCTCGGGCCACTTCTCGATGGTCAGCTCGAGGATCGAGCGGTTGGGGGCCAGGAAGGCCAGCGCCCCGGCGGCATCCCGGGCCAGGCGATTGGCATTGGCCTGGGTAAAGCGCTTCATCGCGGCGGCATCCTCACTGTTCACCCACAGCGCCTTGTGAACCGGCACACTCTCGAAGACAGCATCTACGCTGTATTCGGTCTGTAGCCGGTGGGCCACGGTCTCGAACTGCAGTTGCCCCACGGCGCCAAGGATCATTCCGGTCTTCTCGAGCGGCTCGAAGACCTGGATGGTGCCCTCCTCGCCCAGTTCCAGAAGTGCCTTGTTGAGCTGCTTGGCACGCAGCGGGTCATTGAGCCGCGCCCTGCGGAATATCTCCGGCGAGAAGTGGGGGATGCCCTCGAGCTCCAGAAACTCGCCCTCGGTGATCACGTCGCCGATGCGCAGGCGGCCGTGATTGGGAATGCCGATGATGTCACCCGCATAGGCGGAGATGAGATGGGCGCGCTCCTGGGCCATGAAGGTGATGGCATGGTCGAGCCGGATCGGCTTGCCACTCCTGACATGGCGTGCCTTGAGGCCCTGGCGATACTCGCCGGAACAGATCCTCAGGAAGGCGATGCGGTCCCGATGCTGGGGATTCATGTTGGCCTGGATCTTGAACACGATGCCGGTAAAGTCATTATCGTCGGGCCGTACCGTGCGCTGTCGGGCCTCGCGCAGGCGGGGCGGCGGCGCCCAGGACACCAGCGCCTGGAGGATGTCGCGCACCCCGAAGTTGTTAATGGCCGAGCCGAAGAACACCGGCGAGAGATCGCCGGCGAGGAAGGCGCCGTGATCGAAGGGCTCGGCCGCCTCACGCACGATCTCCACCTCTTCCTTGAAGGTGGCGTGGGCAATCGGAAAGTGCTCCACGAGGTAGGGATGATCCTCCCCCTCCAGTACCTCCAGATCTGTCTCCAGGCGGCTCTCTCCCGGGGTGAACTTGAGCATTCGCTCGCTGCCCAGATCGAAGACGCCTGCAAACTGTTTGCCCATGCCGATGGGCCAGGTGATCGGCGCACAGGGCATTCCCAGGATATCTTCAATCTCGTCGATCAGCTCCAGAGGGTCACGAACCTCACGATCCATCTTGTTGATAAAGGTGATTACCGGTGTCTTGCGCAGCCGGCACACCTCGAGCAGCTTGATGGTCTGCGCCTCGACGCCCTTGGCGGCATCGATCACCATCAGCGCGGCGTCCACCGCGGTGAGCACCCGGTAGGTATCCTCCGAGAAGTCCTGGTGGCCGGGCGTGTCGAGCAAATTGATCACGCAGCCATCATGCTCGAACTGCATGACGGAGCTGGCCACCGAGATGCCACACTGTTTCTCGACCTCCATCCAGTCCGAGGTGGCGAACTGCTGGCTCTTCTTGCCCTTGACGGTGCCCGCCGAGCGAATTGCCCCGCCATACATCAGCAGTTTCTCGGTCAGGGTCGTCTTCCCGGCGTCCGGGTGCGAGATGATGGCGAAGGTGCGTCGTCTCGCCACCTCCTGCCGAAGCGGGGTGGCGGTGTGGTGGGTCGCAGTTGATGGCATGCTTTACCTGATGAGAACGCGGACGGGAGGTTTCTGAGCAACACGGCAAACGACGTGCGGCTAATCCCAGGCGAGCTCCCGGGCCGTGGCCGACTCCTGCACGGCGAGCACGGGATCATGCCGCCGCCAAAATACCGAGCTAATGCCCGGCCCGGTGCCTGACAGCAGCGCGGCGTCGATGGGGTTCAGCGCCTGGTCGGCCTCGAGCGTCATATCCGACAGGGTGCGATGCCCGGATACCCACTGGCCCATGAACAGCAGGTCGTAGTCCACGCAGTCATCCTGCTCGGGTCGCTGCTGGTCGATGCTTAGGTAGCCCAGCTCCAGCAGCTGCTGGACGCGTGACGGGGGAGAAGGATGATGGGTGCTCATGGGTCATGTCTCCTGAAAACGCCAGGCCCGGACACCTCTCACCAGGGCCCGATTGGTACAGCTCAGGAAACGCCCACTTTCGAGTGAGGCTGATGTGACGCCAGACCCATGGGTGTCCTGGTAAACCACCAGCAGTGTTGAGCGACGACTGATGGGCAGATACTGATGTACGCTGATCCAGCCATCCACAGAAGACAGCTCGCCAACGTCGGGTAGAAAGGCGCTTTGGCCACTCATTCCTGTTCCCTCTTGCCATGCCCGGGGTTCATGGAGAACCGGGGACGTCGAGTAACAATCGTGGTCGACATCGCGTCGGGATGTCGGCCGATGGGTTCGGAAAAGGGAGGCAGGCGGCCTAGGGCGGACTGGGGAGGGTGTCGGTGTGTAACTGAGGCATCGGATCGCTCCTTTCACAGTTACCAGCGACCTTGGGAAAGGTATCTGGATGGGTAAGATTACTGACTGACAACGTTAACAAGCCATTGACGGAAAATACAAGTTAGCCATTGTTAACCTTCTGCTCCTCGACCAACTGGTTGGCGTAAAGAATGACTTCCTGTTCTTCGCTGCCAAGCAGTCGGACGTGACGCAAGTGATTGAGATGACGGCACTGTGCCAGGACGGTACGGCTCAACGCGGCCGCCAACTTTTCGTCTCCCTTGCCTAGCCCGGCGTGACACGGGAGGGGCAAGCTCAGCGACGCTATTTCATGGTTTTCCGCAACTCGGATGGCAAACCGGTAGCTCTGCAGGAGATCGCATCGCTCACTTTCAGCCCAGCTCGTCGGGGGCATGAACTTGATCATTCTGGTGGTACTCGCTATCGGTGACCAAGCCATCCAGGCCTGCCCCACCGCCGCTCTTCCGAGGTCGCTTCGCTGCTTATCGGTCGCTGGCAACACGATGGCGTCCAGCGGCTCCTGCTCTTCCTCCCAGACCTTGACCTCTATCGTCACGTCATCCTGTATCAGTTTCAGCATATCGCCTCACTCGGCACAGTCGATGCATTTCAGCACGGTCGGATCCCATTCGAGACGCTTGACCGCAATCCACTCACCGCATTCTATGCACTCACCAAACTCCCCACGTTCCAGGCGCACCAACGCGGCGTCGATCCGGCGGATCGCCAACTGACGACGATCCTCCTCGGCCTTGGCCATCGCCTGGCCCTGGAGGGCATCCATGCGCGACAGCCGACCCACCGATGACTGATCCAGCATCACCGTATCGCGGCTCCCCTTGCTCTCGAAACTTTGATCGAT
>DATISN010000137.1:0-4380 GCA_035581765.1 Halomonas sp. | reverse complement strand
ATGCCCCACCAGTCGAGGATCAGCGCGTTGGTGATCACCGTATCCATCACCGCACCATCGACGCGCTGGCTCTGGCCCATGCCATCGCGGATGACCTTGCCGCCGCCGAATTTCACCTCGTCGCCGTAGTGGGTCGCATCGCGTTCCACTTCGATCCACAGGTCCGTGTCGGCCAGGCGCACCCGGTCACCCACCGTGGGGCCGTACATGTCGGCGTAGGCCTGACGGCTGATCTTCATTTTTGCTCTCCCTTGCCGTCTGGGTTGGAAGTCGAGGAGGCTCGCGCAGCAGCGGGCGCGTTGGACAGCTCAGCAGCGGGCGCGATAGAGAGCGAGCCCATCACGTCACCTCGAAAACCGTAGACATGGCGGCGACCGACGTAGGGAATCAGTGTTACCTCGCGGCGCTGGCCGGGCTCGAAGCGGATCGCCGTGCCGGCGGCCACGTCGAGGCGATAGCCCCGTGCCTTGGCACGATCGAAGGTCAGCGCCGGATTGGCCTCGGCAAAATGGTAGTGCGAGCCGATCTGAATGGGGCGGTCGCCGGTATTGGCCACCTCGACGGTGATTCTTTCGCGCCCTGCACAGAGCTCGATGTCGCCGTCCAGCAACTTGTACTGTCCTGGGATCATGGGTCCGGAAGTCATCGCGCACTCCTTACACTATCGGTTCATGGACAGTGACAAGCTTCGTGCCATCGGGAAAGGTGGCCTCGACCTGTACCTCGTCGACCATCTCGGCCACACCCTCCATGACGTTGTCGCGACTCAGAATCTCGCGCCCGAAGCTCATCAGGTCGGCCACGCTGCGCCCGTCGCGGGCACCTTCCAGAATCTCGAAGCTGATCAACGCCACGGCTTCGGGATAGTTGAGCCTCAAACCTCGCGCGAGGCGGCGCTCGGCCAACTGCGCGGCAGAAAACAGCAGCAGCTTGTCCTTGTCTCGGGGGGTCAGTTCCATGGCGGCGTCTCCATTGAAGGATGAATCAGGTCAGCCAGATACGGGGCACATGCGCGCTCCGGCCGATGAGTAGGGGCCTGAGGATTTCCCAGGCGTGCTGACAGAGCGTCCAGGCCTCGTTGCGCTCATGGCCCAGATAGCGCAGCAGCAGCACGCCATGGCGCACCGTCACCGCCCAGCGAGTCGTGGCGGGGAAGGTCTCCCGCAGGGCCTCGATGGCAACGGGCTCATCGTCGAGACCCACGGCCCAAAGCGTCGCCTGTACCGTGGCGCCGCCCTGCCCCCAGCGTCCGCTGAAGCGGGCATGCCGCGGGTCGAGGGGCTGTCGCTCCACCCAGAGCGGCTTGCCGTCACGACGCAGCCGGAAGTGCTGGTCGATGCGCCCGGTGGCGAAGGGCAAGGCGCTGGCGGGACGGCCCAGGGCCATAATTTCCCAGCCGAGACAACGCGCACCGCCCTCGAGATCGATCGAGGTGCGCTGCCGACCTTTCGACCCGTCGAAGGCCAGGGTTTCCTGGGGCAGCCATTCGAGCACTCCGCCATCGGCGACCTCGAGGCGGGTCTGCTGAGACCAGGCCACGCCATGCGAGTCGGCCTTGTAGAGCTTGTTGGCGGCGGGCGTGGTCACAAGCGCATGGGCACCCGACCCGACGCTGGCCTGTATCGATAGCGCGTCGCCACTGACCAGACCACCCGGCGGATGCAGCAGGTAGGCATGGCAGGGACCGCGCGAGGCTTCCGGGTAAAAGGTACGCTGCACCCGCAGCGGCCCCTGATGCTGCGAGCGCACCAGACGCGTGACGCCGTCACGCACGCCGAAGTCGAGGTCGATCGACGCCGCCCAGTGACGCTCGGCATCGAAGCGATGCCCTGAGGCCTTTGGGCGCATCGCGGCCGGTGGAAGCGTGAACGCCGTCATACCGTCAGGTGTTCCTTGATCAAGGCATCGCTTAACTCGGCAATCTCTCCACCCGCTACCGGCGAGCCACGGTCCATGATCACGAAGTTGTCGGCGTACTTACGGGCAAACGGCAGCTTCTGCTCGACGAGCAGCACGGTCAGGCCGTCTTCGGCGATCAGCTTGCGGATGACCTCGCCGATCTGGGCGATGATATTGGGCTGGATGCCCTCGCCCGGCTCATCGAGAATCAACAGACACGGCTCGAGCACCAGGGCGCGACCGATGGCCAGCTGCTGCTGCTGACCGCCGGAGAGATCCCCACCCCGTCGATGCCTCATCTCGTCGAGCACGGGAAAGAGCTCGAAGACCCGCTCGGGAATGGTCTTTTTGCCGTCGCTTCTGGCGGCAAGTCCGGTGCGCAGGTTCTCCTCCACCGTCAACAAGGGGAATACCTGCCGCCCCTGGGGGACATAACCGATACCCAGCCGGGAGCGTTCCTCGACCTGACGCCGGGTCAATTCGATATCCTCGGCGTAATGTATGCTGCCCGAGGCCACGGCCACCTCGCCCATGATCGCCTTCATCAGCGTGGTCTTGCCCACGCCGTTGCGCCCCATCACGCAGGTACAGGCGCCGGTGGGCACGCGCAGCTCGAGATCCCAGAGGGTATGGCTCTCTCCGTAGTACTGGTTGAGCCTATCGATGGTCAGCATCAGGCCACCTCGTCGTCGGTATCGGCACCGAGATAGACCTCGATCACCTTCGGGTCATTAGAGACATGACCCATGCTGCCCTCGGCCAGTACGCTACCCTGGTGGAGCACCGTCACGGTGCGCGCAATCGAGCGCACGAAGCCCATGTCGTGCTCCACCACCACCACCGACTGCTTGTCCTTGCCGGCAAGGCCGGTGAGGAGCTCGGCGGTACGCTCCATCTCCTGCTCGGTCATGCCGGCCACCGGTTCGTCCACCAGCAGCAGACGCGGGCGTTGCATCAGCAGCATGCCGATCTCCAGCCACTGTTTCTGACCGTGCGAGAGGATACCCGCCGGACCATGACGCAGTTCGGTGAGTCCGGTCGTCTGGAGCACTTCCTCGATGCGATCGCGACTCTCGCCGGTCATGCGTGCGGTCAGGGTGGGCAGGATGCGCTTGTCGGCGGCCATGGCCAGTTCGAGATTCTCGAACACGCTCAACGCCTCGAACACCGTGGGCTTCTGGAACTTGCGGCCGATACCGAGGCTGGCGATAGCGGGCTCGTTCATGACCAGCAGGTCATGGCGGGTGCCGAACCATACCGAGCCGGTATCCGGTCGGGTCTTGCCGGTGATGATGTCCATCATGGTGGTCTTGCCGGCCCCGTTGGGGCCGATGATGCAACGCAGTTCGCCGTCTTCGATGGTCAGGTTGAGGTTGTCGATGGCCCGGAAGCCATCGAAGGTCACCGTCACGTCCTCGAGATAAAGGATGGGGCCGTGGCGGACATCAACCGGTGACATCGCCGGCACCAGAAAATCGAAGACGCGATCGCGCTCTGCCAGGGAGCTCAGGAAACTCATGCGGTGGCCTCCCGGGTGTCGGGGGTGGAGGAATCGGGTGCCGATGAGGGCCGCTTCAAGCGCCGCCCTTGGCCACGATAGCCGAGTAGCCCGGCCACCCCCTTGGGCAGGAACACCGTGACCAACACGAACAGCGCGCCGAGGGCGAACAGCCAGGCGTCGGGCATCACGCCGGTGAACACGGTTTTGGCATAGTTGACCAGCACCGCGCCGATCACCGCACCGTACAGCGAGGCGCGGCCACCCAGCGCCACCCAGAGCACGATCTCGATGGAAAACAGCGGCTCGAACTCGCTGGGATTGATGATCCCCACCTGAGGCACGTAGAGCGCCCCGGCGACCCCGGCGAGCATCGCCGAGACCACGAACACGAACAGCTGAAAGCGCTCGACGCGGTAGCCAAGAAAGCGCGTGCGCGCCTCGGCATCACGGGTGGCCACGCATACCCGGCCCAGCTTGCTGCCGACAATCGCCCGGCACAGCCAGTAGCCCAGCGCGAGCGACACCCCCGAGGCGATAAACAGCCCCAGCCTTGTCGCCTCGCTGCGCAGGTCAAAACCCAGCAGCTCGCGGAAATCGGTCAGGCCGTTGTTGCCTCCAAAGCCCATTTCGTTACGAAAAAAAGCCAGCATCAGCGCGAAGGTCATCGCCTGGGTAATGATCGACAGGTAGACCCCGGTCACCCGCGAACGAAACGCCAGCCAGCCGAACACCAGCGCCAGCGCGCCGGGGGCCAGCAGCACCATGACAAACGCGAACCAGGCCATATCGAACCCGTGCCAGTACCAGGGCAGGCTGTCCCAGTTCAAGAACACCATGAAGTCGGGCAGTATCGGGTCGCCGTAGGTGCCGCGATCGCCGATCTGGCGCATCAGGTACATGCCCATGGCGTAGCCGCCCAGAGCAAAGAACGCACCGTGACCGAGGCTGAGAATCCCCAGGTAGCCCCACACCAGATCCAC
>DATISN010000136.1:0-9724 GCA_035581765.1 Halomonas sp. | reverse complement strand
AGCGAATTCGGTGAAGTTGGGCGTGTCGTCGGCAACGCAGAGCCGGAACGCCTCGCTGTGGCGCATCAGTTCGTGCTCGACGCGAAAGAACGCCATGCCGGACGGGGCGGCCGAGGGTGGCTCTCGGCCCTCGATCAGCGCGTCGATCAGCCGTCCCATCGGCGCCAGCGAGGGGAGATCGTTGGCGCCGAAGGGCAGGGCGCGGCCCAGCTCCAGGGTAAAGGTCTGGGCGCCATGATAGTGCTTCGAGTAGTGGGAGAAGGTCCAGCTGTGCCGATGCTGGTGCAGCACGGCCTGAATGTCGGCCGCCGCCAGCCAGCGCCATTGCTGCGGCTGCGTCGGTGTCTCGCCGAAGGGTTCGACCACGAAGCGCGGATAGCGGCTGTCGCGAATCGCCGTATGCAGGTCGTAATGCAGCCTCTCGCGTCCCGGATGGCGAGCGAAGAAGGCATCGACCTCGGCCATCAGCTCGCGGGCCCGGTCCGGCTCCCTGCCGACCTCATCGAGATCACGCCGGAACAGCCGGTTGAGATTGGTGGTGACGTAGCGCGTCCCGTGGCGTATCGCATCCAGGTTGCCCAGTATCACCAGCGCCGGGGCACCCAGCCGCGACAACCCCGCCTCGAGTCGCGCCAGGCAGTCGCCGAGCAGTTCGATGGGCGCGGTCTCGTTGCCGTGAATGCCGACCGAGAGCACGACTGCCCGGGCCTGTGGGCGCGCGGTGTCCGGGATCAGCTCGAGCACGCCGGGCGCGACCAGTCGAAAGCGGCCGCCCGGCAGAGCGCCCGTCCGCGCCTCCGACGCCTGCGCTGCTGTTCGCGTCTCCGATCCCTGTGCGTCGAAGGCGAGCGAGAGCCATGGATCAAGCATCCTGGCGCCACTCGCGGCAGGGCTCGCCCTGCTCCACGTCGATCAGCTCATCCACCGGGAAGTCGAGCGCCGCGGCACGCTCGACAAGCTCGCGGTAAAGGCCGTCCTCCAGGGTCGGCGTTCGCGAGAGGATCCAGAGGTAGTCGCGATCGGGACCCGCCACCATGACCCAGCCGTAATCGTCGTCGAGCGTGAGCACGTTGTAGCCGGCGTAGAAGGGGCCGAAGAAGCTTACCTTGAGCCTCCCCACGTCCTCGTCGCCCTCGAAGTAGGCCTTGCCCTCGGCGACATCCTCCTGCGCCTCGCCGAGATTCACGCCGCGATTGATCACGCGCACGCCGCCATCGTCGCGCAGCGAATAATCGGCGGTGACGCAGTCGAGCCCTTCCTCGAAGGAATGATCCAGGCGCGCGATCTCGTACCACTTGCCCAGGTAGCGCTCCAGCTCGAAGCCGGTGACCGCCTGGGTGCCGTCGGGGATGCCGGTACAACCGCCGAGCAGTAACAACGACAGGCCGACGGCGAGAAGGGGGTTCGACATGATGTGACTCCAGGAAAACGCCAAGCTTGACCATGATGCCTTCCCCGGGCGTTTCGCGAAACGCCTACCTCGTCGCTGTCCTTGGACTAAGCAGGACTAAGCCGGACTAAGTTGGATTCGGCCGGATTTGGCCGGACTGGGTTCGAAGAGACGCGACGATGAATCGATTTCATCGATCGGCGAGGACGAAATCCTTCGCTTTTCTGCACGTAAGTGTCCCCTACACTGGTAGGCGTTATTTCATTACGACGCAGATCACTTTCAAGGAGGCAGTCATGACCAAGGTTCTCGTGCTTTATCATTCCATGTACGGTCATATCGATGCGCTGGCCAAGGCAGTGGCTGAAGGTGCAAAAAAGGTCGATGGCGTCGAGGTCACCCTCAAGCGGGTGCCCGAAACCATGAACGACGAGGCCTTCGCCAAGGCTGGCGGCCAGCAGTTCGATACGCCGGAGGCCAGCCCCCAAGAACTCGCCGACTATGACGCGGTGATCTTCGGCACACCCACGCGTTTCGGCAACATGTCGGGGCAGATGCGTACCTTCCTCGACCAGACCGGCGGCCTCTGGGCCAATGGCGCGCTGCTCGGGAAAGTGGCAAGCGTCTTCACGTCCACCGGCACCGGTAGCGGCAACGAGACCACCATCACCTCGTTCTGGAACACCCTGGCGCATCACGGCATGGTGATCGTGCCGATCGGCTACGGGGCGAAGGAGCTGTTCGATATCTCGCAGGTCAGCGGTGGGTCGGCCTATGGCGCCTCGACCCTGGCCGGTGGCGACGGCTCGCGCCAGCCGGATGATCGCGAGCTGTCGATCTGCCGCTTCCAGGGCGAACACGTCGCCCGCATCGCCTCGCGACTCGCCTCCTGAGCGCCTTTCTCGACGGTAAATGAACCGTTACTCGCGACTGGTCAGCATCATGAAGGCAGGCCTCGCCCCGTTATTCCGGGCGAGGCCTGCCTTGTTGAGCGCGAGTTATGTCAGGACTCGCGAACAGCTGATGATGCGCACGGCCGCGGCGGGTCCCAGGCTCTCGGTGGTGCCCTTGCCGTCGGCAATTGGCGGTGAGTACCGCCTGGAGTCGACAGCGTCAGACGTGTATGCACTGCCCTCCTGCATTCTGGTTGCACACTGAGCTGAGAAGAAGGTCTTTTTTTGATAAGCAGTTTTATCAGCGATTGAGTCATAAACTTTCCATTGCTGGCAGCATGGTTATCCCCTCATTACACATCCTGATTTTCTAACTTTAGTCACGTTAAAAAAACCATAAATGCAACTCTCCGGCGTCTATGTAAAGATGTTGTTACAGTTTGTTTCAAATTATTCAAATCGGAGGGACGCTCGGTGACCGCTAACCAGAGCGCGAGGAAAAAGTGGGAGGCGCGGCTCTTGTCACCACACGAGGTGGCGGATTATGTGGTGGACATACGCCAGCTCACTCGAGATGAGCAAGAGCGCCAGGCAGGCGAGCTTATAGGAGGAATCGATCTCGATGGTTATCTCGACAAGATTCTGGCCAAAGCTGACTTTGCAGTGCTGAATGCTGAAGGAAAGTGCTGCGGTTTTTGTGCCTTCTATACCTACGAACCTGCATTGGACGCAGCATTCATTACGTTATTTCTGTTGGCGCCCGAGGTCCGGCGAAACGGTATGGCGCGTGGCGTCCTCGAGGTCGTGGCGAAATCGGCGCTCCAGCATGGATTTCGCTATCTGACTCTGCGAGTTCGCCAGAACAATTTTCTCGCTATTCGCTTCTATCTAGGCCAAGGCTTTCGAATTGTCAGGCGACATGACAGGAATATTGAGATGACGCTCGAAATGACGGTACTAGATAGCCCTAGAAGAAGTAAAGGCGCCACTCAGGCATTCATGGACATGCAATATAAAAACTATAACTGAAAATTGATTAGACGCAGGGAGAGGTTGATGGACATGCTTACCAGTCTCGATAAATTCGAGCAACAGATTAACGAAAAGGGCTGGGTGGTCTTCGACAAAGTACTTCCAGAAGGCTTTGTTCGTGAATTGCGTGAAGATTGCCTCAAGTGGATCGAAATCTGCACGGGCTACCAGATACGTAATGGAGTAAATACCAGCGGTGACGGTACAGGCCATCATTGCCTTGGCGCAGGCGACAGCATTGATCGTTACATTGATATGCATTTATTTCATCAGTATATCTCGCGGTATTTCGGTGACGAGCCCTACATCTGCAACTCTCTGACGCCCATCGGGGGCTTCCCGGGGATGACGTCGTATGTACACAAGTTGCACCGGGATGTTCGCACCTTAATTCCGGGATATCCGCTGAAGTTGAACATGTTGGTGATGTGTGATGACTTTACGCCGCACAACGGTACCCTGGTATTGACGGGATCACATAACCGCCGGGACAGGCCCAGCGACGATGAGTTCGAGCGCCTTCATGAGCGTATCGTGGGTCAGGCTGGTTCGGTGGTGCTTTTCAACTCCACGCTGTGGCACAAGGGAGCCGATATTCCGGGCAACCACCCCAGAGTGGCATTGACAGTGGGATACGGGCGCGCCTACATCAAACCGACCATGGACTATGCCCGCATGCTTGGTGAAGAGTATGGGAAAGCGTGTTCTCCGTTGACGCGTCAGGTGCTGGGGTACAACGCGCGAGTGCCGGTCAGCCTGGATGAGTGGTACCGACCGATCAATGAACGTCTTTATCATGCGGATCAGGGATGATATGTCGCTCGATCATGCTTTCCTGGAAACCGTATCCCGGCAAGTAGGCGGGGCCTTCTACGTCTTCGATGACGACATTTTTCGGAGCAATTATCAGGGGCTTCGGGAGCGATTGAGATTGCATTGGCCAGGCACCGACGTGGCCTATGCCATGAAAGCCAACTATATGCCGGCGATCGTCGACCTGCTGGCATCCATGGAAGGCTATGCGGAAGTGGTCTCGCGCTTCGAATACGAGATAGCCAGACAAGCCTTGCCGGGTAAGCGAATCATCTTCAACGGTCCTGTCAAACGAGAAGCTGACTTGAGGCTCGCGCTGGAAGAAGGAAGCCAGATCAACTTGGACTCCTTTCAGGAGATCGAGAGCCTCAAACGGCTGTCTGGTGAATTCGGTCGGTTGCGTGTGGGGCTGAGGGTCTGCTTTTCGTCGCCTCACTTGGCCAGTCGGTTCGGCTTTGAAGTTGAAACTGGCGAGCTCAAACGAGCGCTTAAGCTGCTATCCAACATTGACCGACTCGAACTCGTGGCTCTGCACTGCCATGCCACCTGCAGGACGCTAGGTGTGGAAGATCCCGTCAATCGAACACGCCAGCTATGCGAACTGGCGAGTAGTCTGGTGACGGAACATTCCATTGAAACCCTCAATATTGGTGGGGGATTGATGGGCGAAATGTCGACTTTTCTCATGTCGCAGTTCGACTTCCCGTTACCGTCCCTGAATGCCTACGCGGACGCCATCGGAGAAGCCTTCGTCCGTTATCGCCCATCCGCCGTGTCTCGATTGGTGGTGGAGCCAGGGATCTCGATGGTAGGCAATGCCATGTGCCTGGTTGCCAGGGTCATGGAAGTTCGCCAACGTCGCCATGGCTGGCAGGCATTGCTGGATACCAGCATCAACAGCGTTAATCCTACGCGCTCCAGTATCCAGCCTGACCTGCTTACAGTATCCCCCCGGATTCGAACAGCTAACTGCCGCCTCTATCGGCTGGTAGGGCATACCTGCATGGAACACGACGTAATCTGCGAGGCGCTGACGGCCGATCTCGAGGAGGGAGACTTTGTCGTCGTCGAGAACCGTGGCGCCTACTCACTGAATTACACGCCTCCGTTCATTGTGCCTGCTCCGGCGGTAATCAACCGTCAAGGTGACGTATTGAAACGAGCAGACGATGCCAGACAAATCCTGGAAATCTACAACTAGACGTTTTCTGATACGTTTGAGGATAACCATAATGAACATTCTTTTCACCTGCGCGGGAAGACGTAACTACCTTCTCGCCTACTTCAGAGAGGCACTTGGTGGGAGGGGGAGGCTGCTGGCCGCAGATTCAAGTGCTTATGCAGCGGCACTTCAGGAGGCGGACGAGGGGTTTATTCTCCCGCCGGTCGCTTCGCCTGAATATGTGGAACATCTTCTGGCGCTTTGTGCGTCACAGGGTGTCAAGCTGGTAGTACCTTTGAATGACCATGAATTGCCCATTCTGGCTGAAGCACAATCACGCTTTCAGAAGATGGGGGTGGAAGTGCTGGTTTCTTCGCCTGACGTGATCGAACTGTGTGCCGACAAGCTGGCAACGGGAAGCTTTGCCGCTTCAGCGGGCTGTCTGACGCCGCTTACTTATGTGACTTTAGAGAGTGCGTTAAGGGCGCTGGAGAGAGGCGATGTCAGCTTTCCCTTGATCGTGAAGCCTCGCTGGGGAACGGCTTCGCTGGGGGTCGAGTGGGTCTACGAGGTAGAGACCCTTGAACTGGTCTGGAGACTGGGAAATCACCGTCTGCCATGGCTTAGTCTGCGTCACGGCACCTTTCCCGGCGAGGGATTGCTGATACAAAGTGTGTTGCCTGGCCAAGAGTATGGGCTGGATGTGGTCAATGATCTGAATGGAAATTATTGCGCCACCTTCGTCAAGCGTAAGCTGTCGATGCGGGCAGGTGAGACCGATCGTGCGGTTACTGAAGCCAGGCCGGAGCTGGTCAAAGTGGGAAGGCGTATCGGCGAGTTACTTGGGCATAGGGGAAACCTGGATTGCGATATCTTCTACGATGGTGATCGGGCCTACCTGCTTGAACTTAATCCACGCTTTGGAGGCGGCTTTCCTTTTAGCGCCGAGGCGGGCGTCGACATATTTTCCGCGCTGATGGCGTGGGTATATGGAGAGGAGCCGCCTCACGATTGGGCTACCATGCGTGCCGGTGTCACCTGCAGCAAGTGTGATCGTCTCGTTCAAGTAAATGGTATAAGTAAAAGGGTAAAACTCCAGGGTTCAAGAGTGGAATCACCATTGATAAAGCCCTTGTCCAGTGTGGTGGGCTTAAATACCTGGTGATATATCCCCATGAACGAGGCGAACCGGAGTTATCACTGGGCACTCGCCAGGACGAAGGTAGAAGTCGAACAGGAGAAAATCAGTCATCTAGCTTGCCCTCGGCGAGGCCGAGGGCAAGCGAGGCTGGTGATCAGGAACGCGTCAGCCAGCGATGCGCTCGGCGATGGCGCGACCCAGGCTCTCGGTGGTGCCATCGCCGCCGGCATCGGCGGTGAGCACTGACGGGTCGGCCTCGGCGAGTACCGCCTCGAAGGCGTCGACGATCGCCTGGCTGGCGTCGTGGTGGCCGAGATGCTCGAGCATCATGGCACCGGACCAGATCTGGCCGATGGGGTTGGCGATGCCCTTGCCGGCGATATCCGGCGCGCTGCCATGTACCGGCTCGAACAGGCTGGGGAACTTGCCCTCGGGGTTGATATTGGCCGAGGGCGCCACGCCGATGGTGCCGGTACAGGCCGGCCCCAGGTCGGAGAGGATGTCGCCGAACAGGTTGCTGGCCACGACCACGTCGAACCAGTCCGGGTGCATGACGAAGTTGGCGGTCAGGATGTCGATATGGAACTGGTCGACGCTGACGTCCGGGTAGTTGGCGGACATGGCCTTCACGCGCTCGTCCCACCAGGGCATGGTGATGGAGATGCCGTTGGACTTGGTGGCCGAGGTGAGCTTCTTCCGGGGACGGGTCTGGGCCAGGTCGAAGGCATATTTCAGTACCCGGTCGACGCCGGTGCGGGTCATCACGGTTTCCTGGATGACCACCTCGCGATCGGTGCCCTCGAACATCTTGCCGCCGATGCTGGAATATTCGCCCTCGGTGTTCTCTCGCACCACGTAGAAGTCGATGTCACCGGGCTTGCGGTTCGCCAGCGGGCTCTTGATCCCCGGCAGAAGCTTGCAGGGGCGCAGGTTGACGTACTGGTCGAACTGGCGGCGGAACTGCAGCAGCGACCCCCACAGGGAAATGTGGTCGGGCACCTTCTCGGGCCAGCCCACGGCGCCGTAGAAGATGGCATCGAAGTCCTTGAGCTGGTCGAACCAGTCGTCGGGCAGCATCTTGCCGTGCTCGAGATAATAGTCGCAGCAGGCGAAGTCGAAGTGCTCCAGGTGCAAGTCGATGTTGTAGCGCTTGGCGGCGGCTTCCAGCGCGCGTACCCCTTCGGGCATGACTTCGGTGCCGATACCGTCACCGGCAATTACGGCGATCTTGTGCGTCATGGTGTGCTCCTGTGGTGTTGCTGTTTTGTCTGGCGTTGACGCCTTCAGTCTAGCCCTTCTTTTATAATGAATAATGGGCCTATAATTCAATTGATTATTGACTGAAAGTGGAGAGTGAGTGGCCTATCTCGATGACCTGGCGTTCTTCCAACGCCTGGCCCATGCCGGCAGCCTGACCGCGACCGCACGCGAGCTGGGGTTGTCGCTGTCGGCGGTGAGCAAGCGCCTCAAGCAGCTCGAGGCGCGCCTGGGGGTGGAACTTGCCAGCCGTACCACGCGCCGCCTGACGCTCACCGCCGAAGGCGAGCGCTATCTGACGCGTGGCGCCACCATCCTCGAAGAGCTCAATGAGCTGGAAGAGACGCTGGGCGACCATCAGACGGAGCTTTCGGGGCCGCTGCGGGTGAATGCCAGCTTCGGCTTCGGCCGGCGCCATGTGGCGCCGCTGCTGTCGGCGTTCTGCAAGCGCCATCCGGGGATCGAGGCGGTACTCGAGCTCAGCAACTTTCCGCTTAGCCTGGGCGATCAGGCGTTCGACATCGGCATTCGGGTGGGGGAGCCACCGGATTCGCGCCTGGTCGCCCGGCGCATCCTCGCCAATCGTCGCGTGCTGTGTGCCGCTCCGGCTTACCTGGCGACCATGCCGCCGCTCGAGTCGCCCACCGCGCTTGGCGGACAGGCGTGCCTGCTGCTTCGCGAAAACGACAGCGACTTTGCGGTCTGGCGCTTCCATCGTCGCGACGCGCCCCACCGGGAGCAGGCGGTAAAGGTCTCTGGGCCGCTCGGAAGCAACGATGGCGAGGTGATCATGCAGCTGGCCCTGGATGGCCACGGCATCGCCCTGCGCTCGTGGTGGGACGTTCACCAACCTCTCGCCCGGGGCGAGCTGATCGAGCTGCTGCCGGCGTGGCAGGGCGTGCGGGCAGACTTCCATGCCGTCTACCAGCAGCGCCGCTATGTGCCGTCTCGCATCCGGGCTTTTGTGGCCTATCTTGAACAGGAGATGGCCAATCGCGTGCCGCCCCTGCAGCATGGCGCGGGTTCGGATTCAGGAGAGCCAATGACAAGGAGCGTCGCCGTGAAGGATGGATCATCGTGAACGTGCTGATGTTCACCAATACCTACCTGCCCATCGTCGGCGGGGTCAGCGAGTCGGTGCAGCGCCTGAAGCAGCGCTTGCAGGAGATGGGGCATCGGGTGCTGCTCGTCGCCCCGCGGCTGGAAGGCCAGCCACGCAAGGAAGTCGATGTGGTGCGAGTGGCAGCGGTGCAGCATTTCAATGGCAGCGACTTCTCGCTGCCGGTCCCGATTCCCGGCCAGCTCTACGACGACATCGAGGCCTTCGAGCCGGATATCGTGCATTCCCACCATCCCTTCCTGTTGGGCGACACCGCCGCCCGCGCGGCGGAAACCTACGGGCTGCCGCTGGTGTTCACCCATCACACCCTCTACGAGCACTATACGCACTACGTGCCCGGCGACTCCCCGCGCATGCGGCGATTCGCGATCGCCCTGGCGACCCAGTACACCTGGCTGTGCGACGAGGTGATCGCCCCCAGCGAGAGCATTCGCGACCTGCTGCTCGAGCGCAACGCCAATCCGGTGCTCAGCGTGGTGCCCAGTGGCGTGAACACGGTGCGTTTTGCCGATGGCGAGGGTCAGCGCTGGCGTGAGCCGCTGGGCATTCCCGCCGGAGCCTACGTGATCGGCCATCTCGGCCGGCTGGCTCGGGAGAAGAATCTGGCGTTCCTGGCCGAGGCGGTATGCCGGGCCCTGGTCGCATTGCCCGAGGCGCACTTCCTGGTCGTCGGGGAGGGCGAGGCTCGCCGGTTCATGCGGGATATCGCCCAGACCCACGGCGTGGCCGCGCGCTGTCACTTTACCGGCCGTCTGCAGGGCCAGGCGCTGATCGATGCCTACCACGCCATGGACGTCTTCGCCTTCGCCTCGCACAGCGAAACCCAGGGCATGGTGGTGGCCGAGGCCATGGCGGCGGGGCTGCCGGTGGTCGCGGTGTCGGCACCGGGGGTGAGCGAAGTGGTGCGCGATGGCGT
>DATISN010000135.1:0-9233 GCA_035581765.1 Halomonas sp. | reverse complement strand
CGCCACATCATGATCGTTGGTCATTATGGCTGCGGGGGCATTCGTGCCGCGGTCGCAGGCGGCGAATGCGGGATAGTCGACTACTGGCTGCATTCGGTACGTGAGCTCTACAGCCGGCATCGTGAGGCGCTGCAGGACCTGCCCCTCGATGATCAGGTGGATCGCATGTGCGAGCTCAACGTCAAGGCCCAGGTCAATAACCTGTGCCGCACCAAGATCCTCCAGCGTGCCTGGCAGCGAGGCCAGGCGCTGTCTGTCCATGGCTGGGTATACGGGCTCGCAGATGGGCATATCAAGGATCTCGACTGTTCCATTACCGGCCTCGATCAGGTCGCGACGCTCTATCGCATCGATCGCCTGGCGCCCTTGCAGGATGACTGAAATGCCATCAATGCGTGGTCATTTGATAAGTGCATAACGTCTCTTACCTTCTATGACACGTCGCGTTCCGACACCCGCCGTGGGCTGACGCGCCTCGGGAACTGGGAGCCGGCAGAATGGTCACCATTGCGTTGGGACCGTAACGTATTTCTCAACTGAGCGAGCCCCATCGACAGCGTTGACATTGATGCGTTACTCGCCCAACGACTAGCCTGTCAAGGCGGGATTCGTATCGAGGACGATGTTCTGGTGACCGGAGCCGGGTCCACCGGCCTGATGTCGACGACGACTGAGTGACACCGCCATGGCAGCCCAGCTGCATTGCGCCGATTTTCGCCCGCCTCCCGGCCTGGCCAACCGCCACGTCCAGACCCTGCTGCCCCGGTTGCTGCCCCGGCGGCAATTGCATTGGCGAGAGGAGGTTCTCGAACTCCCCGATGGCGACTTTGTCGAGCTGGCCTGGGCGATACCGGACATCGTGGCAAGAGATGCGCCGTTGTTTCTGCTGTTTCATGGCCTGGAGGGAGGCATCCGCTCGCCCTATACGCGGGAGTTGATGGCTACGGCAGCAGGGCTCGGCTGGCGGGCAGTCATCATGCATTTTCGGGGCTGCGGCGCGCGACCCAACCGTCTGCCACGGGCCTACCACAGCGGCGACACCGCAGATGCCTACTGGTTGATCGCCCAACTGGCCCACCGCTATCCACATGCCATCAAGGTGGCCGCCGGCGTGTCGCTGGGTGCCAACATGCTGATCAAGCTGATTGCCGAACAGGGTGGCGATGGTCTTGACCTGGCAGGCGCCATCGCCATCGCACCACCTCTGGATCTGTCGGCCAGTGCCGACACCCTTCATCAAGGTTTTTCTCGCCTCTACGAACGCCACCTGCTGGCATCGCTCAAGACCAAGATCGCAAGCCGCCTCGAGGCGTTACCGTTGCCGCTCACGCCTCGGGAGCTCAAGGCCCTGGGCAGCCTGCGTGACTATGACGATGCCGTAACCGCACCGCTGCACGGCTTTGAGGATGTGGCGGACTATTACCGACGCGCCTCTGCGGGCCCGTTGATCGGCGACCTTGAGTTGCCGACCCTGATCCTGCATGCCAACGATGATCCCTTCATGCCGCCAAACCTTTTCGACCAACTTCCCGC
The DNA here is from genome assembly GCA_035581765.1 of Halomonas sp. Lineage (GTDB taxonomy): Bacteria > Pseudomonadota > Gammaproteobacteria > Pseudomonadales > Halomonadaceae > Halomonas. The sequence goes on along the minus strand of DATISN010000135.1, from coordinate 7,700 downwards.
TCCGGGGGATGCCGTGCGTGTCGAGATCGCCCGACACGGAGGGCATGTCGGCTTCATTGAATGGCATCACGGCAGGCTCGGTAGCTGGCTGTCTCGCCGCGTGGCCCGCCAGCTGAACGACTGGGGACGCTCGTCCTCACAGGACGTTTGGAAGGAACCGCGTCGGGTCAGCCGATCGGACAGCTGACGCCAGTGCCGCGCAGACCACAATAGCCGCCGGGGTTCTTGTCCAGATATTGCTGGTGATAGTCCTCGGCGTAGTAGAACGTCACCAGTGGAGCTATCTCGGTGGTGATCTTGCCCCTGCCGGCCTCGGTCAACGATTGCTGATAGGTATCACAACTGCGTATTGCCGCCTGTTGCTGGGCCTCGCTGGTGGTCAGGATGACCGACCGGTACTGTGAGCCGATGTCGTTGCCCTGGCGGTTGCCCTGGGTGGGGTCATGGGACTCCCAGAAGGTGCGCAGCAGCGTTTCTAGCGCGACCCTGTCGGGATCGAAAACGACCCGCACGACCTCGGCATGGCCGGTCTGTCCGCCGCAGGTTTCCTGATAGGTCGGATTGGGCGTCGTCCCGCCCGCATAGCCGACGGCCGTTACATAAACGCCCGAAAGTTGCCAGAACAGCTGCTCGGCTCCCCAGAAGCAGCCAAGCCCGAGCACTATCTCCTCGAGTCCCGCCTCGAAGGGAGGCAACATGGAATGACCGGACACCGTATGCACGCCACGGATCTCAATGGGGGTGGAGCGCCCTGTTGGGGGCTGCCGGGTAAAAATGCTCATCTCGTTCTCCTGTTCAGGGGCCAGGCCTGGATCTGTAAACGATCAGGCCTGGAGGCGTGGCTCAAGGATCCGGCGGGTCGCCCTTGCGGCTGAAGGCATAGACCAGATCAACGGCCTGGGCAGCACCCGATACGGCCTCCAGATAGAGATCACGCCACAAGGTATAGCGTAGCGTCAGCTCGGCGATCGGCGAGAAGAGCCCCACGCCATAGCTGATGCGCAGGTCATCGGTGAGCTGACCGCTGAGCACCACCTGGCTGTCGTCCCCCGCTCCTTCTGTCTCGAGATTGAGATCATCGACGCCGAAGGCCTGTCCGATGGCACCTACTGCGCCCCCAGTGCGACCCAGCGTCATACCGACAAGCGCCGAGGTCAGGGCGCCATCGGCGCCGCCGCTGTCATCCGCCGAGCGGCCTCGTAGCAGATAGGAAAGCGCTTGGGATTCCTCCATGCTGGGTTCCGAGAATATCTGCAATTGAGGCTGGGTGGCACTACCGGTGACACGAAGGCCTGCGATGACGCCATCCTCGGTCACGTCAGGGTTGCGGATGGCCTCGAAATCGAGCAGCGGTTGGTCGGGAGGGCCACTGAACAGCAGCTGCCCTGAGCGAATCACCAGATCCTGGCCGAACGCCCGGAAGCGACCGTCGACCAGACTGACATCGCCAAACAGCTGGACCGGACCGTTCTGCTGACGCACTTCAAGATTGCCGGAAAGTCCGGACTCCAGGCCGTAGGCATCGAGCAGCATGTCGGGACCCAATTGCAGTTCGATCTGCACATCGACCGCCATCCCGGCATCGGTCAGCGTGTCGGCGGCGCTCTCCCCGGGCTGTTGCGTTTCCTGCGCGGCGGCTTGCTCCTCCGCCCGCTGTGCTTCGCGGTCCATACGGCGTTGATCGCTGCGCGTGATGATGACTTCATCGGGGCTTGGCGCTACCGCCGATTCAGGGATTTCCCCAGCCTCGAGACGGGCCCAGGGTACCTGTACCGTGCCGCGGACCTGCAGACGATCCGGTACCACGCGGATCGCCAGGTCGGGGGCAACACGCAGACGCCCGAATGCCGGGAGGATTGCCATCAAAGGGTCCTCGCGCGCATCCAGGTCCACGGCGACTTGCCAGTTCTCGGGGTCGGGCCAACTGGCCGAGCCGTCGATCAGCAAACGACCCTGTTCGGCCGCGATGAAACCATCGATGTCGGCGCGATCACCGGCCAGCAGGACCTCGAGCTCGCCGTCGGCAACGGCCAGAGGCAGTTCACCGCCCTCGAGGCGCAATTGGTCAAGACCGATCTTGCCATCGAGGGTGGGGGCCTCCCGGTTCCCGCCGATGCGCACGTCTCCACCAAGGGAGCCTTCCATGCTGTCCATGCCCGCAACGAGCGCGCGATAAGGCGCAAGCTGAAGGGAATCGAGGCGTAACCGACCATCCAATTGCGCGTCACCCGTGGGATCGTCAATGCCCAGCTCCAGGTTGATGTCACCCGCATCGGCCAGGGTCAGGCCCAGATCCATATCGGCACGCGCGTGATCCGCATCGGCAGTAAACGTCACACTCGATGCCGGCAGCGCCCATGGCTGGCCATAGGCATCCACCCCGCTCATGGCAAGCTCGCTGTCGAGTTCGAGCTGGGCCCGCCAGGTGCCGCCAGCCCCCCATTCGGCGATCAGCTCGGCGTTCGTGGCACCATCGAGCTCCCACTCCGCCGGCACAACCTCGTCAAGCAATGACATGGGCAACGCCTGCAGCGCCAGTTGCGCCCTGCCGCCTTCGGCCGAGGCATCGAGCGGCTCCTGCAAACAGAGCGCGCCACCCTGGACCCGCTCCAGGCAGAAAGGCGCTATCTGAGCGCTGGCCGCCGGCAGGTTGACCTCGAAAGTCAAGGCCTCGGCCAGACGAATGTCGCCGTAAAGGGTATCCACTTCCAACGGGGTCAAGCGACCGGCATAGCGCTCACGCGCCTCACCCAGCCCCCCCTCGATGGCCAAAGCCGCGCGGGAGAGGGGCATGTCACTGTCGGCGTCGGCATCGAGCGTCAGCCGGTGCTCGGACAGGCGGCCATCAAGGCCCAGGTCGATGGTGTCGAAACGCTGACCGGCGGCATTGAGACGCTCGATCCCCAACACGATATCCAGCGCCGGGTCCTCGAGGCCACTGACCCTGCCGGCAAGCCGCAAGCGCTCGAGGCGGTTCTCGGCGAAGCGCAGACCCTGCCCGGTAAGGTCGATGTCCAGCTGGGGATCCTCGAGCGTGCCGGAACCGGAGAATTCCCCGTTAAGGCTGCCATCCAGGTCGTCGTGCAGGCTGGACAGCGCTGGCAGATCAAGCCGCCCCGCCACGTCCAGCGCCGTTTCACTGACTTGACCGCTGGCCGTCACGCGGTTCTCGCCCTGACGGAAGTCCAGCGTGTCGATCTGCCACTGCATGTCGCTGTTACCGGCGAGGCTTGCGTCCAGCGACAGCGGGCGTTCCTGTAGCTCCCCGTCGATGGCCAGGCGAGGCACCTCGACTGCCCACCCGGCGACGGATTGGGTGAAGCTGAGTTCAACGTCACCATTGAGGCGGCCCGGGAGCCCTTCGACGAATGCCTCAGGGTCCAGATTGTCCAGGCGTGTGGTGGCGTCGACGTTCAGGCCATCGGCCCAGTCGACGCGTCCGCGGGAGACAATCGAGGCTTGGCCAAGGCTGAAGGATAGCGGGGTCCAGGCAAAATGCTCGAGGTCCCCCGTCCCGGCCAGGGCCAGGCGGCTATATGGCAGGTCGGGGCCTTCTGCCCTCAATGAGGCGGCGACCCGGTAGCCAGTCAGGTTGCCATCAAGCCGCAGGACCAGATCCTCGACCAGCCAGGGGTCGGTCGGGTCCTGTGGCGTATCGGCCGGCTCTTCGGAGTCGCCCGGCGCTTCGGGGTCGGCCGGCGCCGCCGCTGCGGGCAAGGGCCACTGAATGCGCTTGCTGTCCAGCGACGCGGTAAAGGGCATTGTCGGGTCCAGCGCATCGAGGCGAGCGTCGAAGTCTGCCGTGACCGGCCCGGACAATCCCAGGCGGACGATCAGGTCGCCTAGATTCCCGTCAAGGGTCAGGTCGATTTGCTCTCCAGCGAGCTCGGGCATCCTCTCTGGCAGCCACAGCAAGGCTTGCAACCGAGCCTGGAGGGGATAGTCGTCACGAAGCGAGACACTCGCTTCAAGGCGCGCATCGGCGTCTTCCGTGGTTACCTCGAGCGGCGATATCTCGACATCATGCCCCTCGGCGGTCAGCGACACCGCCAGACGCTCGACGGCGTAGTCCAGTGGGCCACCGATCGCGAAATCTTCCAATAGCAGTTCCGGTGCCTCGATACGCAATGGCAGGCGAATATCGGGAAGCTCGCGACGCGGTTGTTCCACGAGTGGAGGACCGTCGGGCTCCTGCCCCTCTTCAGAAGCCTCGGCCGGCGGTGACGAGCCTGCGGCAATGGCGGCATCGATCGCCGCTGCCGTTATCCGCGGTTGGCTTCGCTCGCCCTGCGGGGTGTCATCCGTTAGCGCCAATTGCACCCCGGCCGAATCCGCAAGCATCAGGCGTATGCCGGACAGCCGGGTCGACGCCAGGGTCACGGTGTCGTTTTGTGCCACCGCGCCGGTGCTGAAGTCATCCCAAACGAGCCGGGAACCATCCGCGAGCCTGACCTCGACATCGTTGAGAGCCAGCGAGCGGATTTCTACGGGAAACGGCAAGGTGATGGGGCCTAGAGGTTCGCCGGGCTCGCTTTCCTCGGCCGGGCCAGGCTCGGTCGCCGACAGGCGGACTCGCGCGCCTTCGACCTCGAGCGTCTCCAGGCAAAGCCGACCCGACAGCAGGCAGTCCTCCGCCCAGGCGATCTCGAGGCGTTGTGCCGCGATGCTCGCGGGTCCGGCGTCGAGATCCAGGCCGTGGAGCACCAGGCGATCCAGGGGGGCGCCCTCATGGGATTTAAGGGTAAAGAAATCTCGCTTGGCGCCCTCCTCCAGCAGCATGCCCGTCCCCCAGGGCGACAGCGCCAGGCCCAGCAGCAGGAAGACCAGTCCGAACAACCACAGCGGCAAGAGTATCAGTAGGCGTAACAGTACCCAGAAGAGGGTCAAGATCATCAGAACTCCGGGCCGATGGCGAAATGAATTCGCCATGAATCGTCGTCGTCATCGAAGGGGTGGGCAATGTCGAAGCGCACCGGACCCACGGGTGAGATCCAGCGAACGCCGAGCCCCGCGCCGGTATTCAGGTCACTGGGACCCCAATCATCGAAGGCGTCACCGGTATCGACGAAGGCAGCGCCCCACCAGTCGCCGCGCACGCGCCGCTGGTATTCGACACTGGCAGTGAGCAACTGTTGACCACCGAGTAACTCGCCTTGTTCATTACGCGGGGCCAGGCTTTCATAGGAATAGCCCCGCACGGTGCGATCCCCGCCGGTGAAGAAGCGCAGTGAAGGGGGAATGTCGCTGAACTCGCTGGTCTCGATGGTGCCGAGGCCTGCTCGACCGACAAAGCGATTGTCCGTTCCGATCATGCGGATCCACTGCGTCTCTCCCGTCACCCTGACGAAATCAGCGCCCGATCCCCAGAGCCCGTCGGACACCTCGAAAGACAGCCGCTGACGATCGCCCCAGGTCGGGAATGTCGGGTTGCGCGTTCGGGTACGCGACCAGCTGATGCCCGGATAGATCAGCAGCACCTGCTGTTCCTCATCGGCCTGGGTAAAGTCCTCGAAGGTACTGCGCAGGAAGAGTGTCTGAACCCAGTCGTTGTCGAACTCCCAGCGGCGCGCGGCTTCGACGGTTGCCTGAAGCGATTGGGTGTCCTCGTTATCGAGGTTTCGAAAGCCATACTGGAAACGGTAACTATCGCGCAGGGGGTCGTCGAGTGGCATCTGGTAGGTGCCGGTGAAGCGCTGATCGGGTGCCGACAGGAAAAGCTCATGGTCCAGTCCATGGCCGTAACGATTGATCCAGGGCTGCTCCCAGGAAAAACGCGTGCGTGGCCCAACGTCGGTGGCATACCCCAGGCCGATCTCGAATTGATGACGATCGGCGGGCGTGAGGCGCACATCGATAGGCACCACGGGTCGGTCGGGTTGATCCAAACTGCTCACGGCTGCCAGCGCGTCTTCCGAGAGCCGTGATTCGGCCGTCGTGTCGCGGCTGTCCTCGCTGGCCTGGGTGTCATCGCCCTCGAGCTCGAGGGCAGTCCAGAACCCCGTTTCTTGCTCCGGCAAGGCAAGACTGGCGGCCTCCTCGACTCTCGGCCGCACCGTAATCGTATTGAACCAGTTGGTCTGCCCCAGGCGCTGGTTGAAGCGGGCTATCTCGCCGGCCAGGTAGGGATCCCCGGGGGTAAACGTAAGCAGGTTGCGCAATCGCTGCTCCTCGATATGGCTACCCGAAAAGGTCACGTCGCCGAAGCGGTAACGAGGGCCACTATCCAGATGAAGATAGAGTCGAGCACTTTCCTCGTAGGGCCGGACTTCCATGCGGCGGTCGACGAAGCGCCAATCGAAATACCCACGCTCCAGAGACAGATTCACCAGGCGCCCGCGAAGGCGATCATATGGGGCATGAATCAGAGGGTCACCTATCTCGAGAGGAAAGGCTTCGATGGCCTCCTCGAAAGGGGGATCCTCAGCGGCATCACCTTCCAGGCTGAAGTCGAGGGTCTCGATGGTGACCCGCGGGCCGGGCTCGATAGCCAGCTCCACGAAGTCGGGCGGATCACTCTCGTCAAGCTGATGGGCAATCTGCGGCGAATAGTAGCCGAAGACGCGCATCGCCTCCCGAGAGAGGCGTTGAACGCCGCTCTCGACCCGGCTACGACTGAGCTCCGTGCCATCGAGGCCCGCCAGGAACTGGCGAACGTTGTCGGCGACATCGCCTTCGATGCCCTCGATGCGCGACTCGATGCTCCACGCAGCGGGCGCCGTACCCAGCAAGCCGATGCCCAAGCACATCGCTATCACGCCATGGCAAACTCTCGCCGAGCCGGCAATCACGCGTTTTCCCATATCAAAGGTTTCCCTAGCCTGGATATCACGCCATCGGCCCTGCTCAGGGTTGCAGGGCTTCCAGCTGGGCGCTCAGGGCAAGTTGACTACGCCGCACGTCGGCAAGCTCAGCCTCCAGGGCATCCAGCCTTTCGACAGTGGCGCTGCTGCCCTGCTGGTCAACCTCCTGTGAGGATTGAACGGATTCGATCGTCTCGGCGAATTGTGACTGACGGTTATCGAAGTCCTCAAGCTGGCGCTGGGTGCGGGTCAATCGTTCCTCCAGCATAGACTGCCCGGTCTCGAGCGTGGCGATTGACTCATCTTCCAAGGTGTCGAGACGTTGCTCGTCACGTTCTCTGGCCTGGGCAATCGCCATAAGGCGTTCATCCAGCGCCGCTCGCCCTTGTTCTCCGACCTGCTCCAAGGCGTCCAACGACATCCGCGCCGAGGCAATCAAGGCATCGCGAGCCTCGCCGTCGGTCACCGCTTCGGTTTGGCGAGTGTCCAGCTCATCGAGACGCGCTTCTATGGCCGTCAACCGGGCCTCCGCCGTTTCCAGCATGTCTTCGAGACGCTCCTCGAACGCCGCATCACGCGCCTCGAGTGTTTCAAGGCTGGATTCCAGCGCCGCCAAGGCGTCGCCCTCTCCCTGTTGTGCGTCGAAACGCGCATGAACATTGGAGACCTCCCCGGAAACACGCGTCAGCTCACGCTCGAATCGCGAGCGCTCCTGCCATCCGGCCCAGGCAAGTGCCGCGCAGCTACCCATCAGCACCAGTACCAGTAGCCACAAGGGCCACACCCGCGGCGCGGGCGACTGACGCATGCGAGGTGCCAGGCTGGAATCCGGGTCCGGAACGATCGGTCGTGTATGCCGGCGGTCTTCCGGGCGCTCTGCCATGGCAGACTCCTTTCTTC
>DATISN010000134.1:0-6049 GCA_035581765.1 Halomonas sp. | reverse complement strand
TAGTCACCACCGACACGCAGCACCACGGTCACGTCGCTGTCGTTGCGGTTGCGGAAGAACCAGCCGTGGTTGCCGGTGAAGGCTGCCTCCAGTTCTCCCTCGTCTTCGGGCACGCCGCGCCCCTTCTCGTAGCTGATCGAGTTGCCGTTGCCGTCGCCGTGGGTGTCGAAATTGAGCGGCCCCCCGTCGGAGGCCCAAGCGAACGTCGCGACGGCGCCTTCCTCCATGGTCAGCTTGTACTCGGTGCCCTCGCCCGGCGTCAGGGTGAAGCTCACCTCATCGCGCCAGGTGGCGGCTTCTTCATTCGTCGGGGAGGATGCCTGCTCAGCGTCCAAGGCGTCCGCTAGTGCTAGGCTGGCCTCGGGCTGCACCGTCGCCTGGGCAGGCGTAGCGGAAGCGACTTGGCCGGCTTCGTCGTCCGTGGTGGAGGGCTGCGGCTCGGCAGCGCCCTGACTGGCCACCGTGTCTTGGGGCTCAGCGGGTGGCGCCTCCCGCACTTCAGTCGCCTGGGCGTTTGCCTGGTCAAGCTCGGCCTCCTCGGCCAGTTGGTTCTTGATTTCCCCCATCTGTGTCAGCCCCAACAGGCGTCCCGCGCCGGTGGGGTCGATGGCGTACTCTGATGGCAGCACCACGGTGACTAACAGGGCGGCGGCCACGACGGCGGCCACCAGGGTCGAGCGGATCAGCTTCCTGGTAGAGGGAAGCTCGGCACGGGTGGGAAGATCGGTGTTGTACATCGTGTACTCCCTGAATCAGGCGATGAAATAGCCGGTGAGCTGATAGCCGACCAGCATGAAGCCGGCGCACATCATGGCGACATTGGCGGTATAGGCGTGGCGCAGGAAACCGCTGGTGCGTCGCCAGAAGCCCATGACGATGAGGATGGCACTCAGGGCCAGCAGCTGGCCGATCTCCACCCCGACGTTGAACGCCAGCAGATTGGGGACCAAGCCGTCAGACGCGATCTCGTACTCGATGATCTTGCTCGACAGCCCGAAGCCATGGAACAGACCAAAAACCAGCGTGGCCGCCTTGGTATTGGGCTGTACGCCGAACCAGCGTTGATAAGCGCCGATGTTGTCCAGCGCCTTGTAGACGACGGAGAGCCCGATGATGGCATCGATGAGGTAGCTGTTGATGCCAATATTGAAGACCACCCCCAGCAGCATGGTCGTGGAGTGACCGATGGCGAAGAGGCTGACGTAGATGGCAATGTGCTGCATCCGATAGAGGAAGAAGATCACCCCCAGCAGAAACAGGATGTGGTCGTACCCGGTCACCATGTGCTTGGCGCCAAGATAGACGAATGAGATCAGGTGAACGCCATAGATCTCCTGGATATACCCCTTGTCGCCTTCGGCAACGGCGTGGGCGAGGGCATCACCGCTGGCTCCCAGGAGCATCACCAGCATCGTGAGCAGGGCCAGGGCGTGGCGTCGGGCCATATCAGGCAGGCCGAACGCACCCCTTATTCGGGATGGAAACATAAAACCTCCACGGGTCTGTCATTAGAGTCGGCCGTCCGGCGGACGGCCCCGGTCATCCAGCGATGACCGGCCGTGGAGGGCGCTCCAGGCGGTAGACGCGGCGCAGCGGGACGCCGTCCCGATTGCCGATCCGCAGGGCATCACGGAACACCAGCGCGAGGGTCATACCCGTCGCGAGCCGGTCCGGCGTTTCGTGGAAGTGGCTGCCAGTCTCGTGGTGAAGGTGGCGACCGTCCCCGTGCTGGTGACCATGGTCATGTCCATGAGTATGCCCATGACCGTCCCGCCCGGCCTCCTGATGAGCCGCCTCGACGCCGACCGTGCTCGCCGGGCCATGCGCACGCGCCTCGCCGGAACTGGTCATGACCAGGCCGGGCACGAACAGCAGCAGGATCAGATAGCCGAGGCGGTGGCGAAGCCGGTTTAGCATGGGAAAACACACCAGGAGGGCAGTGAAGGTCGAGGACACGTACGGCACCTTGCCCTGACTCGGGTCATTGGCATAAGGGCGACGAGAGCCTAACATCCCCTCCGGGGGGATAGAAATAGAAAATAAAATAAAGGAACTGAAGATGACAACGCATACCCACCAGAGTCACCCCGACATCATCAAGCGGCTCAACCGCGCCCGGGGCCACCTGCAGAGCGTGACCCAGATGATCGCGGACGGGCGTCCCTGCCTGGACATCGCCCAGCAGCTCCACGCCGTGGAGAAGGCCGTCCAGCAGGCCAAGCGGACCTTGGTGCTGGACCATATCGATCACTGCCTGGAGGAGGCCCTGAGCCCTCAGCGCCTGGCGCAGCGCGCCCGAGCCGAGGAGTTCAAGGCGATCGCCCGCTACCTGTAAGCCCAGGGCGACACGGCCCCTGGAGGAGACGCCATGCTCGACGTGCTCGCTCACCGCGTCTACCGCCATCTGTTCCTGGCCCAGGTCATCGCGCTCGTCGGCACCGGCCTGACCACGGTTGCCCTGGCGCTGCTGGCCCATGACCTGGCCGCCGGTCAGGCAGGGGTCGTGCTGGGCACGGCACTCGCCATCAAGATGGTGGCCTACGTGGGCATCGCCCCGCTGGTGGGCGCCTATGCGGCGCGCCTGCCGAGACGCTGGCTGCTGGTAGGCCTGGACCTGCTGCGCGCAGCCGTGGTCTGCGCGCTGCCCTTCGTCACCGAGGTGTGGCAGGTCTATGGGCTGATCTTCCTGCTCAACGCTGGCTCAGCGGGCTTCACGCCGGTCTTTCAGGCGACGATCCCCGACATCCTCGAGGATGAAGGTCAGTACACGCGGGCGTTGTCGTTGTCGCGTCTCGCCTATGACCTGGAAAACCTGCTGAGCCCCCTGGCCGCGGCGGCGCTGCTGATGGTGATCGGCTTCGATGTGCTGTTCGCGCTCAACGCCCTGGCATTCCTGCTCTCGGCCGCCCTGGTGGTGTCGGTGACGCTGCCCTCGCCTCGGCCCGTAGCGCACGCACCCGGCGTCTGGCGGCGCGTGACCCGGGGCATGCGGCTCTACCTGAAGACGCCCCGGCTGCGCGGGCTGCTGGCCTTGAACCTGGCGGTCGCGGCCGCCGGGGCCATGCAGATCGTCAACACCGTGGTGATCGTGCGCTCGGTACTGGGCCTGGGCGAGCGCGAGGTGGCCCTGGCCTTCGCCGCGGCCGGCGGGGGCTCCATGCTGGTGGCCTTGCTGTTGCCCAGAGTGCTGGATCGGGTGTCCGAGCGGCCGGTCATGCTGTTGGGGGGCGTGCTGATGACATTGAGCCTTTACTTGGGCGTGTTCGGTCCCGGGGTCGCGGGGCTGATCGGGCTGTGGCTATTGCTCGGCGCCGGCGCCTCGCTGGTCATGACACCTACCGGGCGCCTGCTCAAGCGCTCGTGCCAGCCGGAAGACCGGCCGGCGCTGTTTGCCGCGCAGTTCTCGCTGTCTCACAGCTGCTGGCTGGTCACCTATCCGCTGGCGGGCTGGATGGGTTTCAACCTGGGACTGGCCGGAACCTTCGTCCTGCTGGGGACGATGGCGCTGGCGGCGACGGGCCTCGCGGCCCTTGTCTGGCGTGACCCTGACCCAATGGTACTCGAGCACGAGCATATTTCCATGACCCACACCCCCCTGCACTACCAAGATGAGCCCCCCTGCACTAGCACGATGAGCACCCCCTGCACTAGGCCAGGGGGGCGGCCCCCTGGGGCAAGGCGAGCTTCCCAAGTCAATGGTGAGGCGGCGTTCCTTGCGGCTCGCAGACCGTGCGGTTGCGGCCCTGCTCTTTGGCCTGATAAAGGAGCTCGTCGGTTTTCTGCAGGCACTCGTCCAGAGTGCTGGCACCGGTCAGGGAGCAAACCCCGATGCTGGCGGTGATGTGCAGCGGAAGGGCGATGTCATCCCGCATGGACGTGGTGGCCAGGAGCTGGTGAAGCCGCCCGGCGGCATGCTGTGCTTCCGCCACGGTGGCCCTCGGCAGCATGACCACAAACTCCTCGCCGCCCCAGCGGCCAATCACATCGGCTTGCCGAAATACCTCACGACATAGCGCGGTGAAGCGCACGATGACCTCGTCCCCGGCCTGGTGGCCCAGGGTGTCGTTGACCGTCTTGAAGTGATCCAGATCGATCAGCATCAGGGCGGCAGCGGGCGCTCCGCGCTGAATCAGCGCCACTTCCTGGTTGAGGCGCTGCTCGAAGGCCCGACGGTTGAGCAGGCCGGTGAGCGGGTCGGTGGCCGCATGCCTGACCAGTTCGTGCCGCGCCGCCTCCAGCTCACGGATGAGCTCGGCCTGTTCGCGGTGGGCCTGCATCAGTTCCAGGTGCGCCATCACCTGATTGGCAAGGGCTTGGAGCGCGAAGCGTTGGCGTTCTGTCAGTTCGCGGGGCTGATAATCGAGGACACAAAGCGTCCCCAGCGGATAGCCATCACGGCTTTCCAGCAGCGCACCGGCATAGAAGCGCAGGTGAGGTTCGCCGGTCACCAGGGGGTTGTCGGCGAAACGCGGGTCCCGGGTCGTGTCGGGTACGATGAACAGGCCCCGCTGCAGGATGGCATGCGCACAGATCGAGATATCGAGCGGGGTCTCGCGAACCCCGAGCCCCTTTTCCGACTTGAACCACTGCCGATCGCGGTCAATGAAGTTGATGACGGCGATGGGCGCCTCACAGATGAGCGAGGCCACCTCGACGATATCATCAAACGCCGCCTCTTCTGGCGTGTCGAGGATCTGGTAGTCGGCAAGCGTCTGTAAGCGCTGCGTTGCATGCTCGGTGGAACACAGACCGGCGAAGCCAGGCATTAGCGGAAAGTCGTTCCGGCAAGGTAACAAGAGGCCGAGCCGGACCCCGCAGGCGCATACTGCCGTACCGCCAACAACGCGAACTTATTGGGCATTCCAGTTCCTCCATGCGCGAAGTTCTGCTCGGATCGGTTCCAAAAAAACATTAAAGATAGTGAATGAGCCTCATGCCTTGAGCAAGCAGAACCTGGCTTGAGTTGCCTATCGGGCCAATAGAGATAGCGCTTTAGAGCCGCTGGGCGTCATCCGGCCGCTCCGGCCTGGAGCGACGGAAGGTGGCCAAGTAGGTCGCCTTCTCAACGGGTGGCACCTCGCGATTGGCGAGTCTGGCCAGCGAAGGTGAGGCTCGACCGCCACACCGATCAGCTGGCGCGGCGAAAGCCTCCCAGCACCCGCTGGTCCGGGCCGAAGAACACCAGGCGGTCGTGGTCGATGAGAAAGCGATAGGCCGTCTCGAGCATGTCCTTGACGCGCTCGGCGCCCTCCGCCTCGGCACAGCCCCGTCGGGTCGTGGCGAAATCCTGAAACTCGATACGCTGCTGCTCGCCCAGGCGGACCTGGCCGCGCAGCGGGTTACACCCGTCGCTGCCGCTGACACTGCCGTCGCGAGCAATCACGAAATGCGCACTCTCCGGTAGCGAGAGTCGCTCATTAGTCCCCACCAATAGCAGGTTCCAGCGCGGCCCGACGATCGGCCCCGAAAGCTCGTCGGTGGGGCCCGCCTCCTGGAGCGCGGGCTGACTGCTGCACGCGGCAAGCGCCAGCGCGCCGAGTATCACGGCCAACGACTTGCTTAAACGATTGATCTTCATGGTATCTTCCTGAGGCACACGGCGTGAGCGAAAGCGCCAAGCTTGCCCCAATCGGGGCATCGAGACAATTCCCGCCCTTCGACGAGGTCCCTGCATGTTGCATGCGCTTCACAACGACGCCCTCGGCAAGCTGATCCTGCGCCTGGCCGTGGCCGGCCTGCTGCTGCCCCACGGCCTGACCAAGCTGTTGAACCCGGGCAGCCTGACCTGGATCGGTGACACCCTGGCAGGCCAAGGCCTGCCGACCTTTCTGGCCTACGGTGTGCTGGTCGGCGAGGTCGTGGCGCCGGCCATGGCGCTGATCGGCTGGCAGACGCGGGTGGCCGGCGCGCTGATGGCCACCAACATGCTGGTGGCCATCTTCCTGGTGCACATGAACGAGCTCAGCGTCTTTTCCGGCAACGGTGGCTGGGCGCTGGAACTGCAGGGCCTGTTCCTGTTCGGCGCCCTGGCGCTCGTCTTTCTCGGCAG
>DATISN010000133.1:0-21868 GCA_035581765.1 Halomonas sp. | reverse complement strand
ATCAGCGAGGAGACCACCACCGGAGTCCATCGCCTGCAGGAGATGCTGCGTGACGGCACGCTCAAGGTCCCGGCGATCAACGTCAACGACGCCGTCACCAAGTCGAAGAACGACAACAGGTACGGGTGTCGCCACTCGCTCAACGACGCCATCAAACGCGGCCTCGATCACCTGCTCGCCGGCAAGCAGGCGCTGGTGGTGGGCTATGGCGATGTCGGCAAGGGCTCGGCGGCTTCGCTGCGCCAAGAGGGCATGATCGTCAAGATCGCCGAGATTGATCCCATCTGCGCCATGCAGGCCTGCATGGACGGCTTCGAGGTCGTCTCGCCTTACGTCGACGGCCTCAATCGCGGCGCGCAGAGCGTGGATCGCGCCCTGCTGGCGCGCATCGACTTGGTAGTGACCGCCACCGGCAACATCGATGCCTGCGGTGCCGCCATGCTCGAAGCGCTGAAGCCGGGTGCGGTGGTCTGCAACATCGGCCACTTCGACAGCGAGATCGACACGGCCCACATGCGCCGCCAATGGCACTGGGAGGAGGTCAAGCCTCAAGTGCACAAGGTCTATCGCGACAGCACGCCGGGCGAGTTCGACCCGCAGAGTCGCGACTATTTGATCCTGCTCTCGGAAGGACGCCTGGTGAACCTCGGTAATGCCACCGGCCATCCCTCGCGGGTCATGGACGGCTCCTTCGCCAATCAGGTGCTGGCGCAGTTGCACCTTTACGAGCAGCGCTTCGCCGACCTTCCCCGCGACCGGCAGGCGTCGGTGCTGGGGGTCACCGTGCTGCCGCGCCATCTGGATGAGGAGGTCGCCCGCTACATGGTCGAGGGCTTCGGCGGGGTGATTACCCGCATGACCGAAGCCCAGTCCAACTACACCGGGGTGCCAGCCGAGGGGCCCTTCAAACCGCACGATTATCGGTACTGAGCCGGTGATCGGTCAGGGCATCCCGGCAAGCGTCATCAGTAGGGTCAGGTAGAACGGTATCAGCAGCGGGGCGGCCAGAGTGGTGATCAGCACCGCAAGGGCGCCCTTCTCGGGGGCGATGCCCAGTTCCATGGCGACCACCACCACGTTGGCGGCCATCGGCACCACGCCGACCAGCAACAGGGCCAGCGCCAGTTCCGGGGGTAGTGGGAAGAACGCCTGCAGACCCATTACCGCAGCCAGGGCCAACAGCGGCCATACACCGTAGCGAATCGCCACGCAGGCGCCGATAAAGCGCACGTCCAGCGCTCTCACCGAGACGCGCCCCAGGGTCATGCCGATGATCATCATGCCGAGCAGGGTGTAGGTCGCGGGAAAGACCGCCATGCCCTCCATCACCGCGTCCGGGATGTCGAGCCCCAGGCCGCTGGTGAGCAGGGCCGCGAGAAAGGCATAGACCAGCGGCAGCCGCACGAGCTTTGCCAGGCTCTGCGCCACTGAGAAGCGCCCGCGGGCGCTCAGGTAGAAGCCTACCGTGAACTCGTAGAGGGTCACCCCCAGCACGCAGAACAGGTAGAACGTCACGCCCAGGGGTGGCAGCAACTCCAGGGCGACCGGCAGGCCGAAGTAGCCGGTGTTGCCGGTACCGGACGAGAAGGCGAGCAGCGCACTTTCCTCGGGCGCGAATCGGCGGCGCGCCAGCGACTGGACGATCAGGGCCACCAGGCTTGCCAGCAGGAACAGCACTGCGGTCAGGAGCAGGTAGGCGGGCGTGGGGCCGCCCAGCACCAGGGCCCGAAAGAAGGTCAGTGGCGCGATCAGGTAGACCAGCAGGGTGGCGATGGGGCGGGGGTCGATGGCCAGCCGCCGAGCGGCCAGCCAACCCAGTCCGACGAAGGCCAGCAGCATCCACAAGGGGCCGAGGAGGGTGGCGCCAAGGTCGCTTTCCACAATCGCATCCCTGCCTGCAAAAGCGTTCATGATGCCCGCTTGCGGGTCCGCTGTCAGGAGGCGAGGGTCGTCGTGTTTACAGAGGCATCGTGAAGCGCATCGACTGACGAGCGAGTCATGAGGTTGAAATGCGGATCGCCCAAGGGCAGGCCATGGCCCATGACTGACGCTAATGAGTAACCGCGAAACTTTCATTGGCCAGCCTGTCAGCGGGGCGGCAGAATGCTCAGCATTCCTGTCTGCACACGAGCGTATCGAGAGTCGGTGCGGTCACCGCAGGCGTCGCCACGCCAGGGCAATAAAAGTCGAGTCATACCAATCAGAGAGTCTTACCGATGAGCACCCAGGAACATCCGCTAGGCATCAGCTTCGAGTTCTTTCCGCCCAATACCGATGTCGGGCGTGAAAAACTGAAAAGTGCACGTGATACCCTGGCCGAGCGTCGCCCGCGCTTCTTCTCGGTCACCTATGGTGCCGGCGGTTCGACTCAGGATCGTACGTTGCATACCGTCAATGCGGTGCGTGAAGCGGGGATTACCACGGCACCCCATCTGTCATGCATCGGCAGCGAAAAGGCCCAGCTGCGCGACCTGCTGGCCCGCTATCGCGAGGAGGGCATCGACAGCCTGGTGGCCCTGCGTGGCGACCTGCCCTCGGGCATGGGGGGTATTGGCGAGTTTCGTTACGCCAACGAACTGGTCGAGTTCATCCGCGAGGAAACCGGCGAGCATTTCGAGATCGCCGTGGCCGGTTACCCCGAGTCGCATCCTCAGGCGTCCAGCTTCGATCGTGACCTGGAGAACTTCGCCCGCAAGGTGAAGGCCGGGGCGAATCTCGCCATCACCCAGTACTTCTTCAACGCCGATGCCTACTTTCACTTCGTTGACCGGGCGCGCGCGCTTGGCGTCGAGGCGCCCATCATCCCGGGCATCATGCCGATCACCAACTACACCAAGCTGGCGCGCTTCTCGGACGCCTGCGGTGCCGACATCCCGCGCTGGATACGCAAGCAGCTCGAGACCTATGGCGATGACAGCGAGTCGATCGCCGCCTTCGGTGAGGAGGTCGTCTCACGGCTCTGCCAGCGGTTGCTGGATGGCGGTGCGCCGGGGCTGCATTTCTATACGCTCAACCAGGCCACTCCCAGCCTGAAGATCCTCGACAACCTGGCCTAACGCGGCCGCTGGCGCCCGCCCCATCCAGTGTCTACGCTGATATCCGAACATCCATGGAAACGGATACAGGAGACGCAAGATGCGTTATGACACTCTCACGCGAGCCGCTACCGTCACGCTGCTGCTGGTCGCCGTCAGCAGTCATGCCAGCGAACCTCGCGAGGTCGAGATGCACAGGGTCAGTGCCGAGGGCGTCGGGGAATCCATCGGCACCATTACCCTCGAGGACAGCGAGCATGGCCTGCTGCTGACGCCGGATCTGAGCGGCATCGAGTCGGGTGTCTATGGCTTTCATGTCCATCAGCAGGCCAGCTGCGAGCCGGGCGAGAACGACTCGGGAGAAATGGCGGCCGCCCTGCAGGCAGGGGGTCATTATGACCCCGAGGAGACCGGTCGCCACGAGGGACCCTACGGTGACGGACATGTGGGCGACCTGCCGGTATTGACCGTGAATCAGGACGAAGAGGCCACCCTACCGGTTCTGGCGCCTCGGCTGAGCCTCGATGACATGAACGGGCGCAGCTTGATGATTCACGCGGGTGGCGACAACTACTCCGATGAGCCCGAGCCGCTGGGGGGTGGGGGTAGCCGCATGGCCTGCGGGGTGGTCGAGTCCTGAGCCTGAAGGCTTTGGCAAACTCGCCGTGACATGACACAAGAAGGCCCCGCACATTGGCGGGGCCTTCTTGTGTTTCTCGTGTGTCAGCCCACCATCACGGTGTGCCGGTCTGCCACGGTCAGCTTGCAGTGACGGGTTTGGCGCCGCCTCCGTGAGTACTGCGCTGCATCATGAACAGCACCCCCCCGATCACCAGGCCGACGATGTCGGTATAGATGCCGCCGTAGATCAGACAGAGAGCGCCGACCAACATGACGACTCGCTGCCAGACATTCACCGGGCCGAAGAACCACGCCTGGACCATGCCGGACAGCAACACGATGCCAAGGGTGGCCGTTACGCCCACGCGCAGGATCTGCATCGGGGAGCCCTCCATCAGCATGGCCGGGCTGTAGAAGAACATGAACGGCACGATGAAGGCCGCCAGCCCGATCTTGAAGGAGGCCACCGAGGTGCCCATGGCGTTGTCGCCGGAGATGCCCGCCGCCGCGTAGGAGGCCAGGGCCACCGGGGGAGTGATCGCCGAAACCACCGCGAAGTAGAACACGAAGAAGTGCGCCACCAGCGGCTGGATGCCGATGTCGATCAGGCCCGGGGCGACTACCGAGGCGGCCACCGCATAGGCGGCCGTGGTCGGCATGCCCATGCCCAACAGGATCGCAATGCACATGGCAAAGAACAGCGCCAGCAGCTGGCTGACGCCGGCCAGGCCGAGGAGCAGCGAGGAGAAGCGTGCACCAACGCCGGTCAGCGAGATCACGCCGACGATCAGGCCGGCGCAGGCACACACGGCGATGATCTGGATGGCCATGGTGCCGGCCATTTGTAAGGCCTTGAGGATGTCGCGAAGCCCCATCTTGTTGGGAGATATCCAGCTCACCATGGCGGCGGATGCCGTCGCCAGCGTCCCCGCACGAATCACCGAGTAGCCCATGAATAGCGCGGCGATCAGGATGATGATCGGCGCGAACAGGTAGACCTGCTTGACCAGCGCCGCGAATTTGGGGAGCTCGTCCTTGCGCATGGGACGCATGCCCTTGCGGGCGGCCTCGAAGTCGACCATGAAGAAGATCGAGGCGAAGTAGAGGATGGCCGGGATCAGCGCCGCCACGGCGATCTCGGTATACGGAATGCCGGTGATCTCGGCCATGATGAAGGCACCGGCACCCATGATTGGCGGCATGATCTGCCCACCTGTGGAGGCGGCGGCCTCGATGGCACCGGCGCTTCTGGCGGGATAGCCGACCTTCTTCATCAGCGGGATGGTCAGCGAGCCGGTGGACACCACGTTGCCGGCGCTGGTGCCATTGATCATGCCCATCAGGCCGGAGGCGAAGATCGCCACCTTGGCGGGACCGCCACGGGTGCGGCCGGCGGTGGCAAAGGCGAAGTTGATGAAGTATTCACCCACCTTGGAGGCCTGCAGGAAGGCGGCGAAGATGATGAACAGGATGATGTAGGTCGAGGAGACCGCGGTGGTCTGCCCCAGGATACCGGTGTCGGTGTAGACCTGGCTGAAGAAGCGTCCCACCGAAAGGCCGGGATAACCGAGGAAGCCCGGCAGATAGGGGCCACCGAAGACGTAGAGCAGGAAGACCAGCGAGATGACCACCAGCGCCATGCCGGCGACCCGTCGGGTCAGCTCGAGGATCAGCAGCGAGCCTGCGATAGCCGCCCAGGCGATGCCCATGGGCGCCAGGGAGGTGCCGGTAGTGCCACGCAGCGGGCTGTTGAACATGATCAGCAGGTAGCCGGCCACGGCCAGCGAGCAGACCATCAGCACCAGGTCGGCGGGGTTGAGGCGGCTACGCTCCTGGCGCAGGCCCCAGGCCAGCACGATGGCGCCTACGGTGGCGAAGATCAACGGAAAGCCGTAGTGCCAGTTTTCGACGGCGGGGGCAATGCGCATGGCGCCACCGCTCATGTCTTGGTTCATCAGCACGACCTGGAGCAGAG
Source organism: Halomonas sp. (assembly GCA_035581765.1). Classification (GTDB taxonomy): domain Bacteria; phylum Pseudomonadota; class Gammaproteobacteria; order Pseudomonadales; family Halomonadaceae; genus Halomonas. The sequence continues at coordinate 16,237 of DATISN010000133.1, read as the reverse complement.
CGTAGCCAGCGGGAATCAGCAGGGCGTAGGCGACCCACGACAGGACCCGAGGCGAGTGCGCCTCGCCGTCGTCGGCGAAGCGCGAGCCGGCGTAGAAGCCGAAGCCCAGCACCAGGGCGCCAGCGATGTGAATGATGCGGAACGACCAGGTCTCCATGGGAAAGGCGTTCAGGGTCACCAGATGAAAGACCGAATAGGCGATGGCCAGACCGGCGAACAGGGTCCACTGCCAACCGCTGAACAACCGGCGGTTGGACTCGATGACTTCCTCGTCGGCGCCCTCGGCGATGCTCTCGGGGGTCGCGACGATGGGGTCCTCGTCGCCGGTGCGGTTGTCGGGTGTATGGCTCATGGGGGTCACCCTTGGGTGTCAGGCGGATGTAAGCGAAACATGCCCCGTGCCGAGGCGGCACGGGGCATGATCTCAGGCGCGAGGCGCGTTTAGTCGAGCTTCAGCTCGTCGTCGATCTCATGACCATTTTCCTCATACCAGCGAACGGCGCCGGGATGGAAAGGCAGCACGGTATTGTACTCGATGTTCTCCGGCACGCTGTGCTCGGCACTGCGATGCACGTTACGCATCTTTTCGTTGTTCTCCATGGTGACCTTGGTGATCTCGTAGACCAGGTCCTCCGGCAGATCGCAGCCAGCGATGGCGAAGTTCCACATGGAGACGGCGCGTGCATCCTCCTCGAGGGTCTCGTAGGTGCTGGCCGGAATCATGAACTCGGAGACCGGGAACTTGTCCATGACGATCTCGAGCTCTTCCTCGGTGAACTCGATGATGTTGACGTCGGTCTGCACCTCGAGCTGGCTGACGGCCGGGATCGGGATGCCGGCGGCGAAGGCGACGACGTCGATCAGGCCGTCCTGGAGCTGGCCGCCCAGGTCCGACCAGCCGCCGTTGCGACGGTCGAAGTCCACGCCGAGCTCTTCCAGCATGGCCGGGAAGTAGGTGTCGGAGGTGGAGGCCGAGGGGCCGAAGCCGATCTTGGCGCCATCGGGAATGTCGGAGATCGATTCTATGTCGCTGTCGGCCAGGGCGGTGATCGAGAAGGGCGTCTCGTACATCGGGAAGAGCGCACAGACGTTGTCCATCTTCACGCCGGGCGCAAGCGAGCTCTCGCCCTTGAGCGCGTCGGCGGCCGGACCCATGGTGGTCAGGCCGAGGGCGACGTCGCCGCCATGCACCAGCGCCAGGTTCTGGTTGGGGCCGCCGGTGACTTCGCCGCCGGACGAGATGTCGAGCTCGTCGGCGATCAGGTTGGCCCAGCCGGAGCCGTAGACATAGTAGGTGCCGCCCTGGCTGGCAGTACCGACGGTGAGGTTGTCGGGCCAGTCGGAACGATCAGCCTGCGCGGTGCCAGCGGCGACCATTATGGCGCTGGCCAGTGTGCCGGTGAGAATCGTGGTTGTTGCAGAACGCATGGCGTATCTCCTTGCGGGGTTGTGGTTATTCGCCGGAGTCCCGCTCTTGGGCGGGGCAAGGTGTCGACTCGTCAGTATGGTGACTGTGGCCGATTCATGCATGCTCCGGGGTGTGGCATGTTCAACGGTTATACAGCGCAAGCGATGCGCCAGTTCTCGTCAGCAGTATTAAAATCATGTACTTATGATTATTAATTTAGACAAAGGTCGAATGAGAATTGGCCGCAAGGGTGCGGGGTGCCACACATAAAACGCCACCCACTGTGCGGATATCCGCACAGTGGGTGGCGTTTAAGGTATATCACGAAGGCCTGGAAAACACGGTCGGTGCCCCGCCAGTGGCTGATGAGCCGTAATCAGCGGCCCTTGGGGTCGAGGATCCTGACCGGCTGGAAGTCGCTGCGCTGCTGATCCTGGCGCGGCTGGTTGACGCGGGTCTCGAGTTCCGGTGCGTCTTTTTCCTCGATAGGCAGCTGCTCGAAGAAATCGCAGCTGACACATTCGCGGTAGCGGACGCCGTTCTGCTCCCAGGCGCGGATGCGGTCCATCTCGGCGCAGCGCGGGCAGATGACGCCGGCGATAAAGCGTTTCGTGGCCATGGGGGCCTCCACGGTGGGGCCGCCGCAGAAACGCGGCGGCCGGTAGGTTCGCAGACGACGGCTCAGGCGGCGCGTATGCCGCTGTGGCGCAGCAGCGGCTCGACGCTGGGCTCGCGGCCACGGAAGGCGCGGAACAACTCGGCGGCATCGCGCGACCCGCCTCGCTCGAGGATCTCGGTACGAAAGCGGCGCCCGGTTTCGGGGTCGAAGATGCCGGCTTCCTCGAAGGCGCTCCAGGCATCGGCCGAGAGCACCTCGGCCCACTTGTAGCTGTAATAGCCCGCGGCATAGCCGCCGGCGAAGATATGCCCGAAGCCATTCTGGAAGCGGTTGAAGGGCACCCGCGGCACCACCGAGACGCGATCGCGCACGTCGCTCAGCAGGGCCTGAATGTCCCCGGCACTCGGCGTGGCGAGCTCGCGATGCAGGCGGAAGTCGAACAGCGAGAGCTCCAGTTGACGCACCATGCCCATCGCCGACTGGAAATTCCTGGCGGCCTGGAGGCGCTCGAGCAGCTCGGCGGGCAGCGGCTCGCCGGTATCGACGTGCCCGGCGATCAGGTCGAGGCCCTCGCGCTCCCAGCAGAAATTCTCCATGAACTGGCTGGGCAGCTCCACGGCGTCCCAGGCGACCCCGTTGATGCCGGAGATGTCGGCCACGGTCTGGCGGGTCAGCATGTGATGCAGGCCGTGCCCGAACTCATGAAACAGCGTGGAGACCTCGTCGTGGGTCAGCAAGGCGGGCCGGTCGCCCACCGGGCGGGTGAAGTTGCAGGTCAGGTAGGCCACCGGCAGCTGCAGGTCTTCGCCTTCCAGTCGACGAGCGCGGCACTCGTCCATCCAGGCGCCGCCCCGCTTGCCCTCGCGGGCGTAGAGATCGAGGTAGAAGCCGGCGATCGGCGCGCCGTCTTCCATGATGCGGAAGTAGCGCACGTCGGCATGGTAGCGGGGCGCCTCGCGATCTTCCTCGAAGCTGACACCGTAGAGGCGCTCGACCACGCGGAACAGGCCGTCGACCACCTGCGGGGCCGGAAAGTAGGGGCGCAGCTGTTCCTCGGAAATATCGTAACGCGCTTCGCGCAGCTTCTCGCTGGCGAAGCCGACGTCCCAGGGCGCAAGTTCGATCATGCCCAGCTCGTCTCGTGCATAGGCTTCGAGCTCCGCGAACTCCTCTCGGGCCTGGGGCACGGCGCGGACGGCCAAGTCCTCGAGGAAGGCGATCACGTGGTCGGGGGATTCGGCCATCTTGGTCGCGAGCGAGAAGTCGGCGTAGGTGGCAAAGCCCAGCAACTCGGCGAGCTCATGGCGCAGGGCGAGGACTTCCTCCATCACCGGGGCGTTGTCGAACTGCCCGGCGTTGGGACCCTGGTCCGAGGCGCGGGTGACGAAGGCCGTGTAGACCTCGCGGCGCAGTTCCCGGTCATCGGCATAGGTGATCACCGGGAAGAAGCTCGGGAAGTCCAGGGTGATGCGATAGCCGTCCTGGCCCTTGGCTTCGGCGTTGGCCTTGAGGGTGGCAAGCGCGCTCTCGGGCAGGCCGGCCAGTCGACTGTCGCTGGCCAGGTCGAGGTGCCAGGCCTGGGTCGCGTCGAGCAGCTGGTTGGAAAAGGTATTGGCCAGCGCCGAGAGGCGTGAACGGATCTCACCATAGCGACGCTTCTCCTCGGCCGGCAGGTCGACCCCGGCGAGGCGGAAGTCGCGCAGGGCATTGTCGATGGTGCGACGTTGCCCTTCATCGAGCCCAGCCCAGGCGGGGCCGTCGCGAAGCGCCTGCCAAGCATTGAACAGCCCTTCGTGCTGGCCGAGCCAGGTGCTGTAGTCGGAAAGCTTGCCCAGACACGTCTCGTAGGCGTCGCGCAGTGCCGGGTTGTTCATGGTGCCGTTGAGGTGCGAAACCGGCGACCAGGCGCGGGAAAGTCGATCGTTGCAGGCCTCGAGGGGCGAGGCCAGGCTTGCCCAACTCGGCGGCGCATGACGGGCCTGCTCGACAAGTCGCTCGACGACCTCACGGTTCTGGGTGAGCAGCTCCTCGACGGCGGGCACCACGTGTTCGGGCTGGATCTCGGCGAAGGAAGGCAGCTCGTGGGATTCGAGAAGTGGGTTGCGGGACATGCGCACCTCGGGAGAGACGTGTAGTTGGCGATTGATATCGCGGTGTGCCTTAGATAGAGGCATCCGGACATGGTTTCAATGGGGTGGTGATGGTCAAGCGTTTGGCCCCTGAGGCCGGCCTCTAGACCTGGCGCTCTTTTGGGGCCTGACCAGTGGAGAGAGCCTAGCATGAACGAGACGCCGGAACGCTGGCTGTCGATTCCGCTGACGCTGGTAGTATTGGTCGCAGGTCGACTCTGACCCGCAACCCACACGCGGAGGTGAACCATGAGCGAGACGAGTACGGAACAAAACGGGGGGCTGCGCGCCTGGAAAGGAGTGACCCCGCAGCTGGGCGAGCGGGTCTTCGTCGATCCGGCCAGCATGGTGCTGGGCGACGTGGAGCTGGGCGACGATTGCTCGGTTTGGCCCATGGCGGTGATTCGCGGGGACATGCATCGCATTCGGATCGGCGCGCGCACCAGCGTCCAGGACGGCTGCGTGTTGCACATCACGCACGCCAGCGACTTCAATCCGGACGGCTTTCCGCTGATCATCGGCGACGAGGTGACCATCGGCCACAAGGCCATATTGCACGGCTGCACCCTGGGCAACCGCATTCTGGTGGGCATGGGGGCCATCGTCATGGATGGCGCGGTGGTCGAGGACGAGGTGATCATCGCCGCGGGAGCGGTCGTGACGCCGGGCAAGCATCTGGCCAGCGGTCATGTCTACGCGGGCAATCCGGCGAAGGCGATGCGTCCGCTCAAGGACAAGGAGCGCGCCTTCTTTCCCTACACGGCCGGTAACTACGTCAAGCTGAAGGACGAATATCTCGCCGAAGCGGCCAAGTAATTCCCTAACATGGTGTTTTTCATTGCTGTAACGGGCGATAATCTGGTTTTTTATCCAGTATTTAATGATCCAGAATCTAGGGAGCCCGTTACGGCATGGCCGATTTTCGCACCCATCTCACTGCCGCCATGGGCGGTGGTGCCCTGCTGGCCATGGCCGGCTGGCAGGGGGCCCTTTGGACGCCGGGCGAGGCGCTCACGGTGGCGGGCCTGACCACTTTCGGCGGTGTTCTTCCCGATATCGATGCCGACCAGTCGCATGCCGTTCGGCTTGTCTTCAATACGCTGGCCTTGCTGGTGGGGGTGACGGGAGGGCTACTGATGCATGACCGATTGGAGCCTGGCAAGCTGCTGATGGTGTGCGGCGGGCTCTATACCGGCGTGCGCTATGGGCTGAGCTCGATATTCAAGCGCCTCACGGTGCACCGTGGGATCTGGCATTCCCTGTTGGCGGGCGGGCTCTGCGCGCTGGCCACCAGCGCGGTCAGCTACCGCTTCCTGGCCCTCGAGCCTCGGCTGGCCTGGTCGCAGGGGGTGGCGGTGATGGTGGGGTTCTGCATCCACCTGCTGCTCGACGAGCTCTTCAGCGTCGATCTCACCGGCGCACGTCTCAAGCGCTCGTTCGGCAGCGCGTTCAAGCTCTTTGACTACCGCAAGCCCCTCAACTCCGTGCTGATGCTGGTGCTGGCCGCAGGCCTGATGCCCTGGCTGCCCGCCTGGCACCAGTTGGGCGAGCTTGCCGCTCAGGGCGCGGCGCTCTGGCGGTAATCCTCGGCCCTTAGCCCGTACTTCTTCAGCTTGTCGTACAGGGTCTTGCGCGGCAGGCCGAGCTGAGCGCATACCTCGTTGATGCGACCCCGATGCCGGGCCAGCGCCTGACTGATCAGGCTCTTCTCGAACAGCTCCACCTGCTGGGGCAAGGCGAGGTCGCCGGTGTCGCTGCCCACCCCTTCCAGCAGGGCATCGAGACGGTAATCGCAGGTTGCGCCGAGCAGTACGTAGCGCTCGGCGAGATTGCGCAATTCGCGCACGTTGCCCGGCCAGTCGTGGGCGAGCAGCGCCGTGATGTCGGCGGCGTCCAGCGGCGGGCATTCCAGACCGCTGCGGTTGGCGGCGACCACGGCGAAGTGCTGGAACAGCAGCGGCACATCTTCCCGGCGCTCGCGCAGGGCGGGAATCGGCAGGGTGACCACGTTGAGACGGTAGTAGAGGTCCTCGCGAAAGTTGCCGGCCTCGGCAGCCGCCTTGAGGTCGACCTTGGTGGCGGCGATCACGCGGATATCCAGCGGCACCGGTACGTTGGCCCCCAGGCGCTCGACGCTGCGCTCCTGCAGCACGCGAAGCAACTTGACCTGCAGCGCCAGCGGCATCGACTCGATCTCGTCGAGAAACACGCTGCCGCCGGTGGCGTGTTCGAACTTGCCGATGCGCCGCTCGACGGCGCCGGTGAAGGCGCCCTTCTCGTGGCCGAACAGCTCCGACTCGATGGTGCTCTCGGGCACTGCCCCGCAATTGATGGCGACGAAGGGGCGGCCGCTACGGCTGCTGCGCTCGTGGATGGAGCGGGCGACGAGGTCCTTGCCGGTGCCGGTCTCGCCGAACAGCAACACATCGGTTTCCACCTGGCTGATGCGCTGAACCATCGAGACCAGACGCTGGATGATCTCGGTACGTCCGACCATGCGCGGCCCGGGCGCATTCTGCTGGGCCTCGAGTTCGGCCTTGAGGCGGCGATTCTCGAGGCTCAGGCGGCGCTTCTCGACGCCGCGTCGCACCACTTCCACCAGTCGCTCGCCGGCGAAGGGTTTCTCAAGGAAATCCCAGGCGCCTTCCCGCATCGCCTCCACGGCGGTGGAGATGTCGCCGTGGCCGGTGATCAGGATCACCGGCAGGTCCGGGTCGCGCAGCCGCACCTCACGCAGCAGCGTCATGCCGTCCATGCCCGGCATGCGGATATCGCTGACGATCACGCCGGGGAAGTCGGGCGCGAGGCGTTCCAGCGCCGCCTCGGCACTGGCATGGGGCTCGGGGGCGTAACCGGCCAGCTCCAGGGTCTGGCCGGCGGTGATGCGCAGGTGAGTCTCGTCGTCGATGATCATCACCGGGGTGGCCGCCGGTTCATGCATGGTCAGGCGTCTCTTCAGGGTTGTCGGGAGCTTCGGTGCGGGCGAGGTCTCGAGAGGTGGCGCGAGAAGCAGCTAGGGTGTCCCTGGGCAGGACGATGCGGAACAGCGCACCGCCACCATGACGGTTGGTCGCCACCAGGCGCCCCCCCAGGTCGTCGATGATGCGCGAGGAGATGGAGAGCCCCAGGCCCAGGCCGCTGCCGCGTGACTTGGTGGTGAAGAAGGGTTCGAAGACTTTCGCCAGGTGCGCCTCGGCGATGCCTGGCCCGTTGTCGGCCACGCCGATGGTGACCTGATGCGCATCCCGGTCGATCGAGAGGCACAAGCGGGGCTCGGGGGTGTCCGCCATGGCTTGCAGGGCATTGCCGATCAGGTTGACAAGCACCTGTTCAAGACGCACCGGATCGGCATGCACCCAGATCTCCTCCTGCGGCCAGTGGCGTGCCACGGTGACGCCGACATCGCGCAAGCGGGTCTGAAACAGGCGCAGGGCGTAGTCGAAGCAGGCAGGCACCGAGACGGCGCTTAGCCGGTCGCCGCTCTTGCGCGAGAACTGTCGCAGCTGGGCGCTGATATCGGCCATGCGCGAGGTGAGCTCGACGATCTGGTCGAGGTTGCCGGCGACCGCCTCGTGACGCTCTCGCTCGAGGAAGGTGCGGGCGTTCTCTGCATAGGCGCGGATGGCCGCCAGTGGCTGGTTGAGCTCGTGGTTGATGCCGGCGGCCAGCTGACCGAGGACCGCCAGCTTGGCGGCCTGGATCAGTTCATCGCGGGTCTGGCGAAGTCGCTCCTCGGCATGCCGGCGCTCGTCGATCTCGTCGGAAAGGCGGCGATTGGTTTCGACCAGATCGTGGGTGCGCCGTTGTACGTTGCGTTCCAGTTCGTCACGGGCCAATGCCAGGGTGAGGCGCTCGCGTTCGGCGAACTGCTCACGCTCGCGACGCAGCCTCAGGCGTTGCCAGCCGATGCCGCCGCCGAGCATCACGATGCCGTAGAGGCCGCCGACCAGCAGGGCGGACAGCCATTGGGCGCGGATCACCGGGGTCAACGGCTTGAGAATGTGCATGTCCCAGCCGAACCTTTCCAGGGGGCGCGACAGGCTCAGGTAGCTGCCTGCCGTGAGGGGCCCCTGGTCGAAACCGACGAGGCGGCTGGCCTCACCGCGCGATTCGAGTATCCGGATTCCCGATGGCGACAAGGGTTGATCGGCATAGCGCCGGGTATCACGAAGTGAGGCATGCGTGTCTTGCGACAGCGGGTGTAGCGCACGCATGCGCAGGTCCGGATGGCTGGCCAGGAAGATCACATCGTCCTCATCGGTGACCAGCAGCTCGGCCTCCTGGTCGGCCCAGCTCTCTTCCACGGTGTCGAGCAGTATCTTGATGACCAAGACGCCATCGGGGGTGGCGTCGGGGGCGGTATCATCGAGCCAGACCGGCGCGGAAAAGTAGTAGCCCCGCTCGCGGGACTGAACGCCCAGGCCGAAGAAGCTGCCCTGGCGGCCGGCGATGGCATCCTGGAAGTAGCTGCGAAACGCATAGTTCTGCCCAATGAAGGTGTCGGGGCGATGCCAGTTGCTGGCCGCCAGGGTGTCGGCGTTGCGGTCGAGCAAGTAGATGTCGGACACATCGGCGATGGCGCGGAAGCGGTCCAGCTGCAGGTTGAGCGGCATGGGGTCCATGCCGTCCGGATTGGAGAGGAAGCGCTGCACAACTTCCCGCGAGGCAAGCAGCTGGGGCAGGTATTCATGTCGGGACAGGTGGCCGACGAGGCCCTCGACCGAGAGGCGCAGCTCGTTTTCGGCGTCCTGCTGCAGGCTTTGCAGCGCCTGTTCCCGCGCCAGCTGGGCGGCTTGCCACATGCTCAGCAACAGACCCAGCGATGCCAGCAGGATCAGCAGGTGTCGCCAACGCCGAGATAAGCGCGGCGGCGGAGTGCCTGCCCTCATGAGGCGGCGTCTCCCCCCGACACCGGCATTGCCTGGGCGCGTCGCAGGGCCCGCTGGGCGCGGGTTTCGGCGCGCTCGAGTTCGAGAAGGTTCTCCTCGACGAAGACCAGGTGCTCGTGTGCCCGACTCCGGGCATCTTCGGCGCGGCCTTCGAGGATGGCGTCGAGCAGGGCGCGGTGCTGCTTCATCAGTTTCGGGCGTGATTCGGGTTTCTCGAACAGATGCGCGAGGTTGTCGACGATGCTGCGTTCGAGCAGATGAAAGATGCCACGAATGGTATGCAGCAGCAGCACATTATGCGCGGCCTCGGCGATGGCCATATGGAAAGCGGCGTCGGCCTTGGCTTCCAGTGCCGGGTTGCGGCCCTTGAAGCAGGCTTCGAGTTCTTCGAAGCGTTTCAGCAGAATGGCCTTGTCGGTGGGGGTGGAGCGCAAGGCCGCGTAATAGGCGGAGATGCCTTCCATGGCGTCGCGGAACTCGAGCAGGTCGAGATTAAATTCGCCGTGTCGCGACAGCATCTCGAGCAGTGGGTCGCTGTAACGGGTGTTGAGCTCCTCGGTGATGAAGGTGCCGCCGCCTTGCCGGCTCGACAGCACCCCCCGCGCTGACAGCTTCTGGATGGCTTCCCGCAGCGAGGGGCGCGACACCCCGAAGCGCTCGGCAAGTTCGCGCTCGGGGGGAAGCCGCTGGCCCGGTTTGAGGCTACCCTCAAGGATGAGTGCCTCAAGGCGTTCGGTGATGACATCAGCGAGGCGAGGCTGGCGAACGGGCTGATAGGCCATGAGCAAGCTTCCTGAGCGTATTGAGTTAGGCTGATGATAACGTGCCCCAATTGGTATTACCAATATGGCGACCCCGAGGCGTCTTGCCTGAAGCGCGACCAGCTTGGTTGGCGGTGGCAGGCGTAGGCATGAGCGTTAAAGTGCCCGTATATCAACTCATTAACCAGAGGTTAACGGTTGTTATACCAAAGTATAGAGGCATTCTGCCCGCTAAAGGCGGCACTGTGTTTGACACGCCAAGTGCTGGCTTCGTAATGTGCCTTATCGCTTGGGTAAAATGGTAAAACCAATTTACCCAAGCCTCGACTCACAACGAGCCTCGACTCACAAGATACCGTATGAAAATGACTATGAAGCGCCTTTGCCGAGAGTATTCTCGAGGATTTCGTCCATGACGCCAGTCAAGCTCTATCCGCCCAAGCCGGAAAAGGTCTACCTCTTCGGGACGTGCCTGATCGATATGTTCTACCCCGAAGCGGGTCTGGATGCCATACGGCTACTGGAGCGAGAAGGCATCGAGGTGCTCTTCCCCGATGACCAGACGTGCTGTGGCCAACCGGCCTTTACCTCCGGCTACCAGAACGAAGCTCGGGCGGTGGCGGCGGCACAGCTTGGACTCTTCCCCGAGCCCTGGCCGATCATCGTGCCGTCAGGTTCGTGTGGCGGCATGATGCGCACCCACTATCCGCAACTCTTCGCCGGCACCGAGCAAGAGGCATTGGCGAAGGAGGTGTCGGGCCGCATCTACGAGTTGACCGAATTTCTGGTGCATGTCTGTCATCTCAGGCTCGATGACCGAGGGCAGCCGGAGAAGGTGGCCATGCACACGTCTTGCAGTGCCCGGCGCGAGATGGGATTGGCCGAGACTGGCCCCACTCTGCTGGCAAGCCTCGGTCAGGTGGAGCTGGTGGAGCAGGTGCGCGCTGCCGAGTGCTGCGGGTTCGGCGGGACCTTTGCCGTTCGCCATCCCGAGGTGTCGGCGGCCATGGTCGAGGACAAGACGGTGGCGATCGAGCAGTCGGGCGCCGAGCGTTTCGTCACCTCCGACTGCGGTTGCCTGATGAACATCGGCGGGCGCTTCGAACATCAGCAGAAGGCAGTCAAGGGCGAGCATATCGCCAGTTACCTGTGGCGGAGGACGTCATGACGGTTAAGAGTGATTCGGTCCAGACCCATCCTGTACAACCCCATCCCTTACAAAGCCATTCCGTACAAACTTATAGCCCGCGTGACTTCCATCGTCAGGCCCACGACGCGCTGGAAAATCCGCAGATTCGTGCCAATTTTCGCAAGGCCATGGATGGCCTGATGGGCAAGCGGCGCGACGTGTTCAGCGACTGGGACCTGGAAACCCTGCGCGAGCTGGGGGCCAACATTCGCCAGCGGGCCCTCGCCAAGCTCCCCGACCTGCTCGAGCAGCTGGAAGCCAACTGCGAGGCCAATGGCATTCGCGTGCACTGGGCCGAGGACGGCGAAGAGGCCTGCCGCATCATCCGAGAGCTGTGCGAGGCGCGCGGTGCCAAGTCGGTGATCAAGGGCAAGTCCATGGTGTCCGAGGAGATGCACCTCAACGAGCATCTCCAGGCCGCTGGCATCGAGGCCCTGGAGTCGGACCTCGGCGAGTATCTGGTACAGCTCAATCAGCAGACGCCATCGCATATCATCATGCCGGCGATCCATCTCAACACCGATGAGATCTCCGAGATCATGCACGACAAGACGGGGACCGAGCGGACCCGCGATGTCGATTACATGACCGCCGCCGCTCGCCAGCAACTGCGCGAGCGTTTCATGTCGGCGGACGTGGGTGTGTCCGGGGTCAACTTCGCGGTCGCCGAGACCGGCACGTTGTGTCTGGTCGAGAACGAAGGCAACGGCCGCATGACCACGTCGGTGCCGCCGGTCCACATTGCCGTGACGGGCATCGAGAAGGTCGTGGAGCAGCTGCGCGATGTGCCGCCGCTCTATGCCCTCTTGACCCGCTCGGCCACCGGCCAGCATGTCACCACTTACTTCAATATGATTTCCGGCCCGCGCAAGACGGCCGAACACGATGGACCTGAAGAGGTGCATCTGGTGCTGGTCGACAACGGCCGCTCCAGCATCTACCAGGATGACGAGCTGATCGAGACCCTGCGCTGCATCCGTTGCGGCGCCTGCATGAATCATTGTCCGGTCTATACCCGAGTGGGCGGCCACACCTACGGCACGACCTATCCCGGGCCGATCGGCAGCATCCTGATGCCGCACTTGCTCGGCCTGGAGGAGACCAAGGACCTACCCACCGCCTCCAGCCTGTGTGGTGCCTGCGGTGAAGTCTGTCCGGTGAAGATCCCGATTCCCGACCTGCTCGTGCGACTGCGCCGCGAGGCGGTGGGCGAAGGGCGCGGTAATGTTCGCGGCGCCGGAGTCAAACGCTCGAAAAGAGAAGTGGCCGCCTGGAAAGGTTTCCAGTGGCTGGCGACCCATCCGTCCGCCTGGCGTGGAGGCACCGCCGTGGCCGGCAAGTTGCGGGCGCTGACACCCTCGCGTCTCGGCCCCTGGACCGAATACCGTACCGCGCCGAAGCCGGCCAGGGTGTCACTGCATTCGCTGGTCAAGCGTCACCGGGCCGAGGGCAAGTCTTCCGCGCCCCAGGCGGCGCCTGAGGAGAAGCGCTCATGAGCACTCGCGATGCCATACTCAAGCGTCTGCGTGAGCGCACCGATGGCCCGCTGATGGCGCCCGAAAGCGACTTCGCCGTGGTGACCCATCGCGGCTGGAGCGCGAAGGAGCGTCTCGAGCGCTTCGAGCGGCTGATCACCTCGGTGCACGGCGAGGTGATTCATTGTCGCGAAGACGACTGGACCGCATCCCTGATCGAGGTGCTGGCGTCCAAGGGCGTCAAGCGTCTGGCGCTGGGTCGAGAACATCCGGTGGCCGCCGAGGCTCGCGCGGCGCTGGCCGAGCACGAGGTGGCGTTGGTCGATGTCGACCGCGACATCGAGCACTGGCGCCGTGAACAGTTCGAGAATGTCGATGCCGGCCTGACCTCCACCCGCGGTGGTATCGCCGAGACCGGCACCCTGTGGCTATGGCCGACGCCTGACGAACCGCGCCTGATCAGCCTGGTGCCGCCCATCCATATCGCGGTGCTGGAGGCCGAGCGGCTCGAGGACACCTTCTTCGATGTCGTGGAGCGCCATGACTGGGCGGCGGGCATGCCCACCAATGCCCTGTTGATTTCCGGGCCCAGCAAGACCGCCGACATCGAGCAGACGCTCGCTTACGGGGTGCACGGGCCGCGTGAGTTGGTCGTGCTGGTGCGCCACGGCAAGGAGGCAATATGACCACGGCGATCGATCCAGGGGCCTGGCGTGATCTGAAGGCCGCATTGGCTAACACGATTCCCGAGGCGCGGTTGATCGATGATCCGCTTCGCACGCTCGCCTTCGGTACCGATGCCAGCTTCTATCGCCTCATCCCCAAGCTTGTGGTGCGGCCGCACGGCGAGGAAGAATTGCAGACCGTTCTAGCCGAGTGCCGGGCGCGGCGGTTGCCGGTCACTTTCCGTGCCGCCGGCACTTCGCTTTCCGGTCAGGCGGTCACCGATTCGGTGCTGATCCAGCTCGGCCAGGGCTGGCGCGGTCATGAAATTCTCGATGATGGGCGTGCCATCCGCCTGCAGCCCGGGGTGATCGGGGCGCGGGCCAACGCACTGCTCGCGCCTTTCCAGCGTAAGATCGGGCCGGATCCGGCCTCTATTAATACCTGCATGATCGGGGGGATTGCCGCTAACAATGCCTCCGGCATGTGCTGCGGCACGGCGCAGAACAGCTATCGCACGGTGCGCGACATTCGCGTGATCCTGGCCGATGGTGCCCTGCTGGATACGGCGGATGCAGATAGTGTCGCCGCGTTTCGCCACTCGCATCACGAGCTGCTCGCCGGACTGGAGCGCCTTTCAACCGAGACCCGCGCCCAGGATGAGCTGGCTGAAAAGATTCGCCATAAGTACCGGCTCAAGAACACTACCGGCTATGCCCTCAATAGCTTGGTGGATTTCGAGGATGGCATCGACATTCTCAAGCACCTGATGATCGGGTCGGAGGGGACGCTTGGCTTCATCAGCGCCATCACCTATGACAGCGTGGTGGATGAGCCGCAAAAGGCCGCGGCGCTGGCCTTCTTTCCCGACATGGGTACGACCTGTCGGGCGACGATCGCGCTCAAGCGCTCGCCGGTCTCTGCCGTCGAGCTGATGGATCGTGCCGCCCTGCGCTCGGTGCAGGACAAGCCGGGCATGCCCGAGGTGTTGACATCATTGCCCGAGGGGGCGGCGGCGCTGTTGATCGACGTGCGTGGCAACGATGATGACGAACTGGCGTCTCGCATGCAGGCGGTGCAACAAATGCTTGAAGGCATCCAGACCCTCGAGCCGGTCACGTTCACGCGCGACGCAGCCACTTACGAACTCTACTGGAAGATCCGCAAGGGGCTCTTTCCGGCGGTGGGGGCGGTTCGCGAGACGGGTACCACCGTCATCATCGAGGACGTGGCCTTTCCTATCGAGCGTCTCGATGAGGGCGTGCTGGCACTGACCGATGTCTTCCTGCGGCATGGCTATCGGGAGGCGATTCTCTTCGGTCACGCCTTGGAGGGCAATCTGCATTTCGTCTTTCCTCAAGGTTTCGAAAAGCCCGGCGAGGTCGAGCGCTATCGAGGGCTGATGGACGAAGTGGCGCAATTGGTCGGCGTCGAGTACGGCGGCTCGCTCAAGGCCGAGCATGGCACGGGCCGCAACATGGCGCCCTATGTGGAGCTCGAATGGGGCGCCGATGCCTACGCCTTGATGTGGGAGATCAAGGCGCTCTTCGACCCTGAGAACCTGCTCAATCCCGAGGTCATCCTCAGCCGTAACCCGACCCTGCATCTGGAAAACCTCAAGCCCATGCCGGCGGCCGATCCGGCGGTCGACAAGTGCATCGAGTGTGGCTTCTGCGAGCCGATCTGCCCGTCGAAGGACCTGACCCTGACGCCCCGTCAGCGTATCGTGATACGCCGTGAACTGGCCCGGTTGGAGGCGTTGGGAGAGCGTGCCAGTGGCGATGAACAGGCGCGTATGAAGGCGCTTTGGGACGCCTATGCCTATCAGGGTATCGATACCTGCGCAGCGACCGGCCTGTGTGCCACCCAGTGCCCGGTGAATATCAATACCGGCGATCTGGTACGTAATCTGCGTCATGAACGAAATCTGGGCCAGGCTGGAGCGGCGCGTCTGCTGGGGCGGCACTTCTCTGGCACCACGCGTGTCGGGCGCGGTGCCTTGAACGTGGCGGGTGCGGCGCGTCAGGCGCTGGGGAAAAACCTCATGGCCAAGGCGACCGGCGGAGTTCGCCGCCTGAGCGGCGATCGACTGCCCCAGTGGAGCCCGACCCTGCCCAGGTCGGCGCCGATTCGAGTGCTGAAGCGCGAGGTCTCCGGTGGGCCAGGCCAGGACAAGGTGGTGTATTTCCCCTCCTGCGCAACACGGGTCTTCGGCGCCTCCTTTGACGATGCCGAGTCACGCTCGGTCATGGAGATCACACTGGCGCTGCTCGACAAGGCCGGCTTCGAGGTGATCGTGCCGGAAATGATCGGCCATCTCTGCTGTGGCATGCCGTTCCAGTCCAAGGGGCAGTTCGATGAGGCTAGTCACAAGGCGCGGGAGCTCAATCGCGAGTTGCTGGTTGCTACCCATAACGGGCGCTATCCGGTGCTCTGCGACACCAGTCCCTGCACTCTGCAGATGCAGACGTATCTGGACGAGCGCCTGTCCTTGACCGAGCCGGTGAGTTTCGCCCATGACCACCTACTGCCGCGTCTTTCGGTCACACCCCTGGAAGAGCGCATTACGGTGCACGTCACCTGTTCCAGCACACGAATGGGACTCGCGGAGCGCTTCGTGGCGTTGGCACGTGCCTGTGCGCAAGAGGTGGTGGTGCCCACCGATGTCAATTGTTGCGGCTTTGCAGGCGACAAGGGCTTCAATACGCCGGAACTCAATGCCTCCGCGCTAGAAGGGCTTGCCGAGCAAGTGGCCGGTTGTAGTGCCGGTTACTCGAACTCTCGCACCTGTGAGATCGGGCTGAGCCAGCATGGCGGCATTCCCTATCGCTCGATCCTGTCGCTCCTCGACCGAGCCAGTCGGGCTCCATGAACTTTTTCTTTCCCCAGTGCTTGCGCCTGGCAGGAAGAGATCGTAGGATACGCATCCGCTGCCAGGGACGGGGAACGTTTTTGGCGGTGGAGGCGGAAGAAAGTGGTGGTTTTTCCTGAGGTTGGGCGCGGTTGGCAACACGGATCGCATCGCTTCAGGGGTTGACACTGCCGCCGAACTCGGTAGACTACGCCTTCCTCGCCGGGCGCCGCGCTTCAGGCCGGCAACAGCG
>DATISN010000132.1:0-10631 GCA_035581765.1 Halomonas sp. | reverse complement strand
TGCGCCGCCATCAGGTGAGGCCTTGTGGGTAAGCGTTATCTGATAATATCTTGTTGACATGGGTTGCCGCCTTCCTGAACGGTGAACAGGAGCAGCATAAGAGGATAGTCGCATTGGGAAGCCATACCCAGGTGTGATCAGTTATCCTGCTTTTCTAGACCACACGCCTAATACTCACGTGGAGCACGTCGCCAGTGAGGCACGGTGTCACCGCTAAACGGCTACCTAATTCATGCACCCGCTCCACTTCACCGATGCCACCACCCCCTTTGAGCTGGTCTATACCGGCAGTTATTCAGTACCGCTGGTCATCCTCTCGCTGCTTGTTGCCGCCCTGGCTGCCTTCGCAAGCATCAGCCACGTGGAGCTCATGCGCTCCACCCCGTCTTCCTCGGTACGCTTTCGCTGGCACCTGATTGGCGCGGTGGCCATGGGGGTCGGTGTCTGGACCATGCATTTCATCGGCATGGTGGCGTTTCGCTTACCGCTAAACGGGATTTATTTCGACCCCGGGATGACCCTGCTGTCGGTGCTGCCGGCCATCTTCGCCGGCTATATCGCCCTGACTATCGTCGAGAAGCCCAAACCCAGCGCCGCTGCCATCCTGTTGGGGGGCGCCTTGATGGGGCTGGGGATTGGTGCCATGCACTACATCGGCATGAGCGGAATGCGTATCGAGGCGCGCATGCTCTATCAGCCGGAGCTTTTCGTGCTTTCCGTTATCGTTGCCGTCGTCATGTCGAGTGCCGCCCTCTCGATACCTCGGCTGATGATGTCTTTCACGCCCGAAAGCCAAACGCACAGCAATAGCCTCTTATTCAAGCTCATGAGTGCGTTGCTTATGGGGCTTGCCATCTCCAGCATGCATTATGTGGCCATGGGCGCGACCATCTTCCTGCCGGTCGACGGCCCCCCCCTCGCGATTCCGGCGCAAACATTGGATAAATCCCTCATCGCGACGCTGGCGGTCATTGCCAGCATCTTCATCCTGGTGATTTCCACCATCACCGTGATTTTCCGATTCCGCCTCATTACGGTAGACAAGGTTGCCGAGGCATCGGCGGAAGAAGCCAGGCGATTAGAGGATCGTTTCAGCAAGATCGTCTCCCGATTGCCGGGGATGGTGTATCAGTTTCAGCGAGACGCCGACGGCCATATGTCCTTTCCCTACACCAGCGAAGCCATCCAATCCCTTTATGGCGTCACGCCAGAGGCGGTAAGAAAGGACGCCACCCCCCTTATTCAGCTCACTCACCCGGACGACGTGAAGGGGCTGTTGTTGTCGATTAATGAATCGGCCGACACGCTCAATGGGTGGCGACACGAATATCGGGTTCGATTGAAAAAGGGCGAACGCTGGTTTCAAGGCAATGCCGTGCCGGAACAGCAGACGGATGGCGCCACCCTCTGGAATGGCTTTATCACGGATGTGACCGAGCAAAAGCACTACGAGGCGCGCATTCATGAATTGGCCTTTTACGACGAACTGACGGGATTGCCGAATCGTCGCCTGTTCGAGGACCGAATTGAATTGGCCTTGGCGGCGTCTCAGCGACACCAGCGATTCGGTGCGGTGCTGTTTCTCGATCTCGACGACTTCAAGAGCGTCAACGACACCCTGGGTCATTCGTTTGGCGATGAGTTACTCAAGCTTTTGGCCCGAATTCTCACTGGCCGCCTCCGGGAGCTGGACACCATTGCCCGACTCGGCGGGGATGAGTTCGTCATCATCATCGGAGACATTGGCGTGGAACAGGCGCAAGCGGCACAGCATGCCGGGCGCCTTGCCGAAGACCTGCTCGGGCTCATCACCGAACCGGTGAACCTGAATGGCTACCAATATCGATGTGCGGCGAGCATCGGCATTACCCTGTTCTTCGGTACCGAGCAGTCCAGCGAAGAGCTGTTGAGACGGGCGGACACCGCCATGTACGAGGCCAAATCCGCCGGCCGCGGCATGATTCGTTTCCACGATCCGCAGACTCAGTCCATCCTGGCGCGCCGCTTCAAGCTGGAAAGCGAGTTCAGGCAGGCAATGGAGCGGGGCGAGCTGTGTCTCGCTTTCCAGAAGCAAGTGGATCGCCGCGGGCACTGCGTGAGCGTGGAGGCCTTGCTGCGCTGGCAACACCCCGAGCAGGGCTTGATTCCGCCGCTGGAGTTCATCCCCATCGCCGAGGACAGCGGCCTCATCATCCCCCTGGGGCAATGGGTCCTGGAGATGGCCTGCCGTCAACTCGCCGTCTGGCAGGACCAGCCGGCCACCCGGGAGCTGAAAGTGTCCATCAATGTCAGTGCCCGGCAGTTTCTCCAGTCCGATTTCGTCGAACAGGTCATGGACACGATTCGCCAATCCGGTGCCCACCCGGAAGGCCTCTGCCTGGAGCTGACCGAATCGCTGGTCTTGGCCGACCTCGACGATGCCTTGGTAAAGATGCAGGCCTTCCGGGCGCAAGGCATCCAGCTTTCCATGGACGACTTCGGGACCGGCTACTCGTCCATGGCCTACCTGTCCCGGCTCCCCTTCGACGAGGTCAAGATCGATAAATCGTTCGTTCAACAGACCGGGGAGAACCACTCCGGCAACGAGTGGATCATCATCGAGGCCATTATCAACATGGCCCATAACCTTGGCATGCGGGTGGTTGCCGAGGGGGTGGAAACCCAGAACCAGCATCACCTCCTGGGTCAGCTGGGTTGCGACTGCTTTCAGGGCTACTACCTGGGACGCCCCGTCGATCTGCCCTCACTCGATCTCTCCCTTTCAAGGGAAATTCCGGCTTGATGGCCATAAGAATGACATCATGCCAGGGTACCCGCTGACCCATGCCTCCATTGTCAGCGACCAACGAGGATGCGAACGGCGCCATGAACCAACACTTCGATGCAATCATTGTCGGCGGCGGCATGGTGGGCTCGGCGCTGGCCGCCGCCCTCGGCCAGGGCGGGTTCAGCGTGGCGCTGGTGGAGAGCGGCAGCGAACCAGGCGCCATCGAGGACGATGCCTTCGACCTGCGGGTGTCGTCGTTGAACCTGGCGGCCCAACGGCTGCTCGAGTCGGTGGGCGCGTGGTCGCACATCCCCGCGGAGCGCCGCTGCATCTTCCGGCATATCCATGCCTGGGACATCAGCGGCCACGGCGAGACCCACTTCGATGCCGCGGCGCTGGGCCTCGATGACTTCGGCAGTTTCGTCGAGAACCGCGTGATCCGTCGGGCGCTGTGGCGCTGCCTGGCCTCGCTGCCCGGCGTGGAGCCCATTTGCCAAACCCGCCCGCTGGCCATGATCACCGGTTCCGACCGGGTACTGGTGGAGCTGGACAACGGCCGCCTGATCGGTGGCTCACTGGTCGTGGGAGCCGATGGCGCCCGCTCGACGATCCGCGAGCTGGCCGGCATCAAGGTCGACGCGCTGGACTATGGCCAGCGGGCGTTGATCGTCAATGTGGTCACGCAGCTTCCCCAGCAGGACGTCAGCTGGCAGCGCTTCACGCCCGAGGGGCCTCAGGCCATGCTGCCGCTTCCCGGCCCGCATGCCTCGCTGGTGTGGTATGGCGAGCCGGAGGCGACCCGAGCGCGCGAAGCCCTGAGCGATGAGGCGCTGCGTCAGACCATCGAACGCGAGTTTCCCGCCCGCCTGGGTGGCCTGAAAGCGGTCACCGGGCGCGCCAGCTTCCCCATCCGGCGCCAGCACGCCCGCCACTATACGGCGTCAAGACTGGCGCTGGTCGGCGATGCGGCCCATGTGATCCACCCCCTGGCCGGCCAGGGCCTGAACCTCGGCCTGCAGGACGTGACCGCCCTTGCCGACCTGCTCGCAACCGCCCATACAACAAAGCACGGCGATCTCGGCGATCTCGGCGCTACCGGGCCACTGCGCCGCTACGCCTGGCAGCGCCGCCCGCAGACCCTGGCCATGATCGCCGCCACCGAGGCGTTTCATCGCGTCTTTACCGGCTCCCCCATGCTGCGCAGCGCCGGCGCCGCCGGCCTGGCGGTGGCCGAGCGGCTTGGCCCGGCCAAGAACCTGATGATGCGCCGCGCCCTGGGGATCTGAGCGTGAAACGCGCTACATCAGCTCTCGATTGATCATGCGATCGCTGTAGGCGACGCCATATTTCGCCCGGGACCAGGCGTACATGGCCAGGCCCAGCAGCATCCAGCCGGCGAAGATGGCCCATTCCACCGGTGCCAGCGCCGACGGACTGCCCGGCATGTAGAGGCCCAGCATGCCGATCGAGAGAATCACCGCGACCACGCCCACCAGCTTGCCGTTGGAGACCCTGAAGGGGCGCGGCATGTCCGGCTCGCGATGGCGCAACACCAGAAACGACAGCGCCACGAACAGGTAGGCGATCACGATGCCAAGCCCCCCGGCGACCACCAGCCAGACCAGCGCCGGCCGGCCGAGGAAGGGCGCGATGCACGAACAGACGCCCATCAGGAAGATCGCATTGGTGGGCGTCTTGTGGGTGGGATGCAGCTTGCCGAGAAACGCCGGCAGCATGCCCGAATGGGCCAGGGCGTAGATGGCCCGCGAGCCGCCGACATAGAAGGCGTTCCAGCTGGTCACGATGCCCGCGATACCCGCCAGCACCATCAAGTTGCCCGCCCAGGGCGCCCCGAACACCGCCTGCATGGCGTCGGGCACGGCCAGGGAGCTTGCGCCCAGCGCCTCGGGGTCGAGCATCAACGAGGTTCCCAGGATGATCAGCGCGTACCAGAACACCGCCAGGATCACCGACGCCATCAAGACCTTGCCGATCTCCTTGAAGGGCAGGTTGATCTCCTCGGCGGCCTGGGGAATCACGTCGAAGCCCACGAACATGAAGGGCACCATGATCAGCACCATCATGATCCCGCCCATCACGCCGTCCGCGGTGTTGAACAGCGGCTCCATGGTGGCCCGCTCGCCCTCGAAGAGCGCGCCGGTGATGAACATGATGCCCACCGCCAGGATCAGCAGCGTCACGAGCTTCTGCACCAGCGCGACGGTACGAATCCCCCGGTAGTTGACCCACATCATGATCAAGGACCCGATAACGCCCACGGCCACCCAGGTGGCTTCCACTTCCCAGTCGGCAATGGTCCACATATACCCCACCGAATAGCCCGGAAACAGGTGCTCGAACACCGTCGGCAAGGCCACCGCCTCGAAGGCCACCACGCTCACATACCCCAGCGTGATCGCCCAGGTGCACAAGAATGACGAAAAATGGCCCAGCGCGCGGTAACTGTAGACGTGCTCACCGCCGACCTGGGGCATTGCCGAGGCCAGCTCGGCGTAGGTAAGGCCGACCAGGACGATGGCGGTGCCGCCAAACAGGAACGCGGTAATCGCGCCGAGGCTCCCGGCCGACTGGATCCAGCTACCGGTGAGCACGATCCAGCCCCAACCGATCATGGCGCCGAACGCCAATGCCATTACATCCTTACGGACCAGTACCCGTAACAACTTCCCTGTCGCTGGCGATTCGTTTGTCATGGTGATGTCCTGTGGGCCGTGTGGGTGGGATCGAGACATCTTGCATGTTGCATATATCAACCGTGACGCGGCGTTTATTGTCTTTTTTTTCTCATGTAACGTTTCACCTAAAAATATAATTGACGGTTTTCACCCCAACAACCCATGCGTTATCCGCTTTTCAGCGCTCCGGCCTTGGCCGGAATTCGCGTGCCTCGCCTCGCCGCCGTCGCCGGCCGCGCTGGGGCCGAGTTCAGCTCCAGGCGCCTGGCGACAATCTCTGGCCAAGGCTATTATTGTTATGTTATAACCTTCGCGAGATTTCGGAGGAGCCTTCATGGCACATCGCACGCATCGGCATGATCCCGAGGGACCCTGCCATTTTTCCCTGATGTCGCTGTCGACCGCACGTCGCCTGGCGTTGGTCGCCGCGCCGCTGGCCGCCCTGTGGCTGGCCGTTGCCTGGGCGGCGGAGTGGTGGCGCTGATGACAAGGCTGCAACTCGACGACCTGCAACTCGCCCGCGGCGGCCAGACGGTGCTCGAGCACCTCGATGGGCACTTCATGGATGGCGCCATCACGGCCTTGATCGGTGCCAACGGTGCCGGCAAGAGCACGCTGATCCAGGCGATGATGGGCATGCTGCGCCCCGTGGCCGGCAAGGTGCTCTGCCAGGTGCCCCGGGAGCGACGCGCCTGGCTACCCCAGCAGCTGGCGCTGGACCTGACCTTCCCGATGAGCGTGGAAGAGCTGATCATGACCGGCAGCTGGCCCAGCCATGGCGCCTTCAGAGGGTATTGCGCCGCGCACTATCGGCGGGGCCGCGAGATCATGGCGCGGCTGGGCATCTCGCATCTGGCCCATCGCCCGCTCGGAGAACTCTCCGGTGGCCAGCGCCAGCGCGCCCTGCTCGGCCGTACCCTGATGCAGGAAGCCGAACTGCTGCTGCTCGACGAGCCATTCGCCAACGTCGATACCGAGACGGTCGACGTGCTGATGACCGTGCTGCGCGAGATGGCCGACAACGGCGCCACCCTGATCGTGGTGCTGCACGACATGGAGCAGCTCGCACGCCTGGCCGACGACGTGTTGATCCTGGCCGGCGGCCATGGCCGCTGGGCCAGCCCCGAGGCGCTGCTCGAGCGTTACGCGGGCCAGCCGCCCAAGGCGCCGCGCCTCCCCCTGACCTTTCCGGATACCCTTCATGCTGGCACTGCTTGACGCCTGGCTGCTCGCCCCCTTCGAGTATGGCTTCATGCGCCGCGCCGTGGTGGCGGGCCTGGCGCTGTCGCTGGCCGCCCCGCCGCTGGGCGTGTTCCTGATGCTGCGCGGCATGAGCCTGATCGGCGACGCCATGGCCCACGCCATCCTGCCCGGGGTCGCGCTGGGCTTTCTGATGGCGGGTTTCTCGCTGCCGATGATGAGCCTCGGTGGCGTGATCTCGGGCCTGTTGATCGCCGTGCTGGCCGGCAGCGTGTCGCAGATGACCGGCCACCGCGAAGACTCGGCCATGGCCAGCTTCTTTCTGATCTCGCTGGCCGCCGGCGTCATGCTGGTGTCGCTGGGCGGCAGCAGCGTCGATCTCACCCACGTGCTGTTCGGCTCGATACTCGCTGTGAACGGCACCGCCCTGCTGCTGATCGCCGGCATCGCCAGCCTGATCGTGGTCGTGCTGGCGGTGATCTTCCGCGCCCTGGTCGTCGAGTGCCTCGACCCGCTGTTCCTGCGCGGCCAGGGCGTCCACGGCAGCCTGGTGCATGGCGTCTTCCTGGGGCTGGTGGTGCTCAACCTGACTGCCGGCTTCCAGACCCTGGGCACCCTGATGGCGGTCGGCCTGATGATGCTGCCGGCGACCACCGCGCGCTTCTGGAGCCAGCGCCTGGAAGGGCTGATCGCCATCGCCGTGGTGCTGGCCATGCTCGCCAGTACCGGCGGCCTGCTGCTCTCCTACCATTTCAGCCTGCCGTCCGGCCCGGCAATCATCCTGCTGGCCGGCCTGGCCTACGTGCTCTCCGCCCTCTTCGGCCGCCATCACAGCCTGACGGCCCGGCTGCGCCGTCGCGCCACGCCGCTGGCCGCCGATTCTCCCTGACACCCCACGACTGATAACCCACGAACGGAGCCTTGCCCGATGCGTCTTGTCACTTCTTCCGCCGCCCTGCTCGGTGTGGCCACCCTGATGGCCCTGCCCGCCGCAATCGCCGCCGAACGCGTACAGGTCGTCACCAGTTTCAGCCTGCTTGCCGACATGGTCGAGAACGTCGGTGGCGATCATGTCGCCGTTACCTCGCTGGTCGGCGCCGACGGCGACACCCATGTGTATTCGCCCACCCCACGCGATGCCCAGGCCGTGGCCGAGGCCGACCTGGTGGTCTTCAACGGCCTGCAGTTTGAGGGCTGGATGGAGCGGCTGATCGACGCCAGCGACCATGACGGCCTGCTGGTTACCGCCACCGAGGGCGTGGAACGCCTGTCGCGTGGCGAGGCGCACGACGACCATGACGACGAGCATGACGGTCATGAGGACGAGCATCAGCCGCACGATGAGGAGCACGCGCCGCATGACGACCACGGTCATGGCAACGACGACCCCCACGCCTGGCAGGACCTGGCCATGGGCAAGGTCTATGTGGCCAATATCCGCGACGGCCTGATCGAGGCCGACCCCGACAACAGCGAGGCCTACACCGTTAATGCCGAACGCTACATCAACGAGATCGACTCCACCCATGCCGAGATTGGCGAGCAACTGTCCGAGATACCCCCGGACACCAGCGTGATTACCGGCCACGATTCCTTCGGCTATTTCGCCAAGGCCTACGGGCTGCGCTTTCTTTCGCCGGTCGGGCTTTCCACCGAGGGCGATGCCTCCGCCGCCGACATGGCCCGGCTGATCGACGTGATCCGTGACGAGAATGTCAGGGCGCTGTTCCACGAGAACATGACCAGCCCCGCCATGATCGAGCAGCTCGCCGAGGAGACCGGTCTGCCCATCGCCGGCACGCTCTATGCCGATGCGCTGGCCAGCGAAGGCGAGGCCAGCACCTGGCTGGGCATGATGCGCCAAAATGCCGACGTGCTGCACGAGGCCCTGGCGGACCCCGGTCATTCGCCTGCCGATGACCGCGCTCATGGCGATGAAAACCAGGGCGACGACAACCACGACCACTGAGCATCGCTAGCCGACGGTGCGAGCTCTCCCATTCTTTTAAACCGGCTAAAGCCAGCGCCACCGATGGATTCGCGTACTTCATCGCCGGAACGAGGGGTTTTGTGGGACCATCGCACTCTCGTCGCGAAGGAAGCCGCTCATGCTTGAGTTCCGCCAGGTGCATAAGGCCTATGCCACGCCTCAGGGGCCGCTTGGCGTGCTCGACGGCATCGAGCTGACCCTGGAGGCGGGCGAGAGCCTGGCGCTGATGGGCGAATCGGGCTGCGGCAAGTCGACTCTGCTGCATCTGGCCGCCGGGCTCGACCTGCCTGACCGCGGCGAGGTGCGCATCGCCGGTCAGGCGATCTCCTCACTAGACGATACGCGCCGTGCCAGGCTGCGCCGCGAGACCCTGGGCCTGGTCTTTCAGCAGTTCCATCTGGTGCCAAGCCTCAACGTCATCGACAACCTCTGCCTGCAGGCCAGGCTCGCCGGGCGCCACGACGCCGCCTGGTCGGCGCGATTGATGCAGCGCCTTGGCCTGGAGGGGCTGGAGAAGCGCTATCCCGAGCAGCTCTCCGGCGGCCAGCAGCAGCGCCTGGCCATCGGCCGCGCCCTGGCGCCCCGCCCCGCCCTGCTGCTGGCTGATGAGCCCACCGGCAACCTGGACGAGACGACCGCCGATGCGGTGCTCGCCCTGCTGCTGGAGCTGGTGCGCGATACTGGCAGCGCCCTGCTGATGGTGACCCACAGCCCCCGGGTGGCCGCCCCGCTCGCGCGCTGTCTCCACCTGTCCCATGGCCGGCTCGGGAGGAAGCTGACAACGTGATAGGACAGTCGGTCTGGGCCTTCAGGGCCGTGCTCATCGCCACCGTGGTGGCGATCATGGCCGGTATCTGGTGGCTGTTGCAGGGGCTGGGCCTGCCCATGAGCCTGTCACCGACAGGCATCGCTGACTGGTTAAACAGCCAGGGCAGCCTCGGACCGCTGCTGCTCCTGCTGTTGATGGTACTGGCGGTGGTGGTGGGTCCGATTCCCACCCTGCCGGTGACCGCCGCCGCCGGGCTAGCCTTCGGCCTGCTCCCGGGGACGCTGCTGTCGGTGGCCGGCGCCCTGCTCGGTGCGCTTGTCGCCTTTTATCTTGCCCGTGTGCTGGGCCGCGAGGCACTGCGCGCCAAGCTGCCGACCAACCCGCTGTTCGGTAATCGGGGCTCGCAGCGCCTGCTGTTCCTGACCGTGCTGATCACGCGCCTGGTCCCGATCTTTTCCTTCGCCCTGGTCAGCTACGCCGCCGGGGTCACTGCCATTACCGTGGGGCGCTACACCGCAGGGACCTTGATCGGCATGTTGCCCATGAGCCTGGTGTTCGCCAGCCTCGGACAGACCTTCGAGCTGAATCCGCTGCTCTCGATCCTTGCCGCCGCCGTGATCCTCATCGTCATGACCTTCCTGCCCTGGTACCTGAGCCGACGGCGCCAGTCGCGTCTGGCCCGCTGGCTGCACCTAGGCACGCACAACGAGACACCCAAGAAATAGTCGCGAGCCGCGCGCCTTGAGGCACAACAGACCTTCAGGCACCCCGCACGGGCGCCTGCCACTCCCCACCTTGCCGCGCCTGTGAGACGATGCCGACACAAGGGGGCGCAAGGCCCCGGCCGACTCCGACCTGCGTGCTTACATGCTCACCGCCCTGGCGACTCTGCTCTCTCACTATCGGCGCCACCCCGGCCAGTTGGCCATGCTGCTGCTCGGCCTCTGGGTAGCAAGCGCCTTATGGAGTGGCGTGCAGGCAATTAATACCTCGGCCCGCGACAGCTACGCCCGCGCCGAGGCGCTGTTCACCACCGGGCTCGACCGTCTCGAACGCCGGGATGGCGAAGCGCTGACCCAGGCGGATTTCGTACGCCTGCGCCGCGCGGGCTTGCCGGTCTCGCCACTGCTGGAAGGCGAGCTCGAGGCACCCGATGGCACCCCGCTGACGGTGATCGGCATCGACCCGCTCACCCTGCCCGGCGACAGC
>DATISN010000131.1:0-2615 GCA_035581765.1 Halomonas sp. | reverse complement strand
GGGGTTGTTTCGCTACTACAGCGAGGTGATCGAGCGGGTGGGGGATTCGCGGCTACGGATCTATCTCTACCACATCCCGCCCGTCGCCCAGGTGCCGTTGTCACTCGAGTTGATCGAACGCCTGCGAGCCGCCTTCCCCGGCACCATCGCCGGGATCAAGGACAGCGGTGGTGACTGGTCGCATACCCAGGCGCTGATCGATCGCTTCGGTGGCGATGACTTCGCCGTCTATGCCGGGAGCGAGCGTTTCCTGCTGGATACCCTGTGGGCCGGAGGCGCCGGTTGCATCAGTGCCACCGCCAACGTCAACCCGGGCGCCATCGCCGGTCTGGCCGCGAGCTGGCAGGCCGAGGATGCCGACGAGCGGCAGCAGGCGCTCAACGTGCTGCGCGACCTCTTCGAGCGCTATCCTCTGATTCCCGCCATGAAGGCCGCCACGGCGCACTTCTCCGGGACATCTGATTGGCGTCGCGTGCGACCACCGCTGGTCGAGCTGGACGAGGCGCGCGCCGCGGCACTCGTTTCCTCCCTGGAAGAGATGGGGTTCCGCATGGAGGGGCTGGGGGAGTCGAGTCATGGGTGAGGCGTCCAGGCCCTGGCGTGTCGTCGCTGTGCGTCGGCTCAGCAAGGCGCAGTTGGCACAGCTTTCGGCCGTCGCCGAGGTCGAGTATTTCGAGGAAATTACCGAGGACAACCGCGCGGATTTCCTGGCCGCCCTGTCGCACGCCCACGGGCTGATAGGCGGCAAGCTGGAACTCGACGAGGCGATGCTGGCCGAGGCCCCGGCACTGCGGGTGGTGTCGACCATCTCCGTGGGCTACGACCATTTGCCCCTCGCAGCCATGAACCGGCGCGGCATCCTGTTGTGCAACACACCGAATGTGCTGACCGAGACCACGGCGGACACAGCCTTCGCGCTGATCATGGCGACCCAGCGTCGATTGGTGGAGCTGGCCAATCGGGTTCGAGATGGCGAGTGGCAGACACATGTCGGCCGCGAGCATTTCGGGGTCGACGTGCACGGCAAGACCCTTGGCATCGTCGGGGCGGGGCGGATCGGCGCGGCGATCGCCCGGCGTGGTGCGCTGGGCTTCGGCATGCCCATCCTCTACACGGCGGCCTCGCCGAAGCCCGAACTGGAGGCCGGCCTGGGAGCGCGCCGTTGCGAGCTTGACGCCCTGCTGGCGGAGGCGGATATCGTCTGCCTCAGCGTGCCCTACAACGCCGACACCCATCACCTGATCGATGCCGCGGCCCTGGCGCGGATGAAGCCCTCGGCGGCGCTGATCAACGTGGCGCGGGGCAAGGTGGTCGACGAGCCGGCACTGATCGAGGCGCTAAAGCGCGGGGTGATTCGCGCCGCCGGGCTCGACGTCTTCGCCGAGGAGCCGCTGCCGGTGGGCTCGCCGCTGGCCACCCTGGACAACGTGGTGGCCACGCCGCATATCGGCTCGGCGACCCACGAGACCCGCGAGGCCATGGCGCAGTTGGCGGTGGACAACCTGGTGGGGGTGCTGGCCGGGGACGGCCCGCTCACGGCCGTCAATGAGGCCGTCTGGCGAAAGCCGGCCGCGACGACGGGAGGCAACCGATGAGCGCACGGCGGCTGGCGCGAATCCTCAGTCTCGATGACTTCGAACGGGCAGCGCGCCGGCATCTGCCGCGGCCGCTGTTCGGCTATGTGGCCAGTGTGGCCGAGGAGGGCGATACCGCCCGGGCCAGTCGCGAGGCCTTCGAGGCCTACGACTTCCTGCCGCGAGCGCTGGTGAACGTCGCCGAGGTATCCACCGCGACCGAGCTTTTCGGGCGCCGCTATGCCTACCCTTTCGGCATCGCGCCCATGGGCATCAGCGCGCTGACGGCCTATCGTGGCGACAGGGTGCTGGCGCGGGCGGCGGCCGACGCCGGGATTCCCATGATTGTCAGCGGCACCTCGCTGATCCCCATGGAGACCCTGGCGGGGCCGGATGGCTCGGACTGGTTCCAGGCCTATCTGCCCGGCAGCCCGGAGGAGATCGACGCCCTGCTGGCGCGCGTCGAGCGGGCCGGATTCACCAAGCTGGTGATCACCGTGGATTTCGCCGTACCGCCCAATCCCGAGAATCACCGGCGCGCCGGCTTCTCTTCGCCGCTGCGACCGAGCCTGCGCCTGGCCTGCGACGGCCTGGTGCGACCGCGCTGGCTGTTCGGGACTTTCCTGCGCACCCTGTGGCGTCATGGTGTGCCGCACTTCGAGAACAACGCGGCGACGCGCGGCGTGCCGGTACTGGCGAAGCACGTCAACCGGGACTTCTCGGGGCGCCGGCATCTCGACTGGTCGACGCTGGAGCGGGTTCGCGCGCGTTGGCCCGGCACGCTGGTGGTAAAGGGCATCCTGCATCCCGAGGATGCCCGGCGGGCAGTAGCGGTAGGCGCCGATGGACTGATCGTCTCCAATCATGGCGGTCGGCAGCTCGATGCCACCGTGGCGCCATTGACCATGCTGCCCGAGGTGCTGGAGATGGTAGAGGGCGCCGTGCCGGTGATGATCGACGGCAGTTTCCGCCGCGGCAGCCAGGTACTGAAGGCATTGTCGCTCGGCGCCAGCTTCGTCTTCGTGGGTCGCCCGTTCAACT
>DATISN010000130.1:0-5807 GCA_035581765.1 Halomonas sp. | reverse complement strand
GCGAGCTTGCCGGTACCCACCACCAGCAGGGTCGAGGCATCGTCCCGGGCCAGTTCGCGGGCCGCCAGCGCCGAGGCCGCCGCGGTACGCCGCCGCGTCAGCTCACTACCGTCGATACAGGCCAGCGGCCGCCCATGAACGCCCTCGCTAAGCAGATAGACGCCGGCAATCGCCGGTACACCATGCACCGCGTTCTGGGGAAAGACGTTGACCATCTTGACGCCAATATAGCCGGCCTGCTCCCAGGCCGGCATTAGCAGCATGGTCGCCTCGCCATCGGGCCGGTGCATGGCATGATGATGACGTGGCGGCGATTCGACGCCCTCCCGAAAGGTAGTGGCCAACCGCTCGATCAGCGCCGTCCAGGGCAGCGATGCCGCCACGTCCTCGGCGGAAATGATCTGCATCTCAGGCCCCCGGCAGTGCCGCAATGACCATGATCTCGACCTTCCATTCCGGCTTGGCCAGCTTGGCTTCCACGGCGGCACGCACCGGCGGGCGACCCGGGGTCACCCAGCCGTCCCAGGCGGCGTTCATCTGGTCGAACTCGGCCATGCTGGTGACCCAGATCTGCGCCGAGATCAAGTGCTCCTTGGAGGTGCCCGCCTTGGCGAGCAGGCCATCGATCTTGCCCAGCACCTGTTCGGTCTGTCCGCGCATGTCGGCCGCAGGGTCCACAGGGACCTGGCCGGCCAGGTAGACGGTGCCGTTATGGATGGTGATCTGGCTCATGCGGGCGTTGCTGTCGTGATACGTGACGGTCATGGCGTGTTCTCGCTTTTCAGTGGGTTAATTAGCAGTGACTTAATTGTCAGTGGCTTGGTTTTCAGTGTACGTGTTTTCTGCGTATGGATTTTCAGTGTATGGGTTCAGTGATGGACCCCATCAGGGTTTCATAAAGCCGCTCATGAAAGCGGCCAAATTCTCGCCCAGATACGGGGTCGGGTAACCGCCCTCCTGCACCAGCACCATGGGCAGATCGATGTCGGCGAGACGACGCCCCACGGTGATGAAGTCGTCGGTTTCCAGGCTCAGCCCGGCCAATGGGTCTGCCTTGTGGGCATCTACGCCCAGCGCCACCACCACCGCTCCCGGCTTAAAGTCATGCAACGCCGCGATCAAGCGGTCCAGCGCCTCGAGAAAGACGACGCCATCGCTTCCAACCGGCAGCGGCAGGTTGACGTTGCAGCCCATGCCCTTGCCCTCGCCTGTCTCGTCGGCGCCACCCCAGAAGAAGGGATAGAAATCCGCCGGGTCGGCGTGCAGCGAGCCGGTCCAGACATCATCGCGCGCATAGAAGATGTCCTGCGTGCCGTTACCGTGATGCAGGTCGACATCGATGATCGCGACCCGCTCATGCTGTTCACGCAGCACCGTTGCCGCCAGCGCAGAGTTGTTGAGAAAGCAGAAGCCGCCGGCGCGTTCGGGGCCGGCATGATGCCCGGGCGGCCGGCACAGCGCATAGGCGTTGCGCTCACCGTTGAGCACCGCATCCGCGGCGGCTTCCGCGGTCGCCGCACAGGCCAGGATGCCGGCGAAGCTGTCAGCGGTCATCGGGCAGGCCATGTCGTGCATGTGCCAGCCCACCTGCCCCACCGGATGGCGCGGATAGTGATGCCCACCGCCGCAGGGATGCACGTTGGGCGCGACGATCTCGGCGGCATCGGGCAGTGCCTGCCAGCGCGCGTGAATGGTCTCGAGAAACGTCAGATAACGCGGCGTGTGCACCCTGGCCAGGCGACTGCGCAGCCAATGACCGTCGACCTCGGTGGGCGCAGTTAACGACAGCCCCGCCTGGGCGAGGCCCTGGGAGAGCATTTCCGCCCGCACGGGTCCTTCAGGAGAGGCCGCCGGCTTGCCCCTCAGCATGAAACTCGGCGGCGCATGACGCTCCTGATCGGGATGGTAAAACAACTTCATCGAGGCTTCCTTTTCATAGAGGCTTCCTTAGGCATCAGTTCAGCAGTGAGGGAATCCAGGTGGAGAGCGACGGGAAGATGACCAGCAGCAGAATCACCACCAAGAAGGCGACATAGAATGGTAGCGAGGCAATGATCGCTCGTTCGAAGGGCACATTGGCGATCCTCGCCGCCGTCATCAGCGTCATCCCCACCGGTGGCGTGACATTGGAAATGTTTAGCACCACGATCATCAGGATGGCGAAGTGAAGCGGGTCCACGCCCAGCTGGATCATCGCCGGCACCAGCACCGGCGCCACTACCACCAGCGCTGGCAAGACGTCCATCACGGTGCCGATCATGATCAACAAGAGGCAGACCAGCAGCAGTTGCACGAAGGTCGAGTCGCTGAAGGTAGTGATCAGCCCCGCCGCATCCCGGGCAATGCCGGAGCGGGTCACAAACCAGCCGAGCACCGCCGATGTCGCCAGCAGGAAGAATACCACTCCGGAAAAACGTACCGTCACCACCAGCGAATGCCAGATCTTGCGCCAGGTGAGATTACGATAGAACACCACCCCGATCACGATGGCATACACCGCCGCGAATCCTGAAGCCTCGGTGATGGTCGTCAACCCCGAGAGGATGCCACCCAAGATGATCAGCGGCACGATCATCGCCGGCAACGCAACCAGGAAGGCCATCAGTGCCGCCTTCAGCGGCGTCGGCGCCTGCTTGGGATAACCGCGCTTCCAGGCCAGGAAGAAGCTCACTGCAAGCAGCGCCAGCGCCATCAGCAGGCCGGGAATGATGCCGCCGGCGAACAGATCGATCACCGAGATGTCGCGCAGCAGGGTGGCGTAGACCACCATCACCACACTGGGCGGGATGATCGGCCCGATGATCGATGAACAGGCGGTGATTGCCGCGGCGTACTCGGCATCGTAGCCCTGTTTCTTCATCTCGGGGATCATGATCTTGCCGATTGCCACGGTGTCGGTAATCGCCGCCCCGGTCAGGCCAGCGAAGAACACCGATACCGAGATGTTGACATGCGAGAGCGCCCCGCGGACACGTCCGAACAACGCGTTGTTGAAGGCGATCAGCTTGTGGGTCAGCCCACCCTGGTTCATCAGTTCTGCGGTAAAAATAAAGTAGGGCACGGCGATCAGCAGAAAGCCCGAGACGCCGGCAAACATGCGGTCAGCGATGATGCCGAGCATGCGCTCGCCGCCCATGGCGAAGCCGCCAGCCAGCCCCGACATGGCCATCACCACGGCCACCGGAGCCCCGATCAGCAGAAGCACAACAAATGCGATGATGGCGGGCGTCATCAGCGGTTCTCCCCGTCGGCGGTCTCGATGAGTTCATCGATCACGGTGTCGTCATCGATGAAGTGTTCCAGCAGCTCGAAGCCCTGCACCAGATGCAGCAGGATGATGACCCCGCTGATCGGAATCACGATAGCGGTGAACTTGGCGGAGATCTGGATCTGGTCGGAGACCATGTAGACCTGACTGGCGCCCTGGAAATAGCTCCAGCCGTACCAGACCAGCATCAGGGCGAAGAGCGCAATGACGCCGAGACAAAGCCCAGCCGCCACCGTCAGGAGAGCCCGCGGCAAACTGCGTACCAGCAGAGTCATGGCCACATGCTCGCCGTAGCGCAGCGAGATGGTCATCGATAGAAAGCCGATCCAGGGCAGGAAGAGCCTTGCCAGCGAGTAGGTCCAGCTCAGGGTGCTACCGGTGGCCAACTTGTAGAGAAAGGCCGTGAAGGAGATGCCCAGCATGATCAGCACGCAGGCCACGCACGTCACGATCGCCACCTGATTAACCATGTCACTCAGACGGCGAAGGGGCTGAAGTAGGTGCATCGAATAACCTCACAGACAGCGTCGACCGGCCGGAAAGACGGCCGGTCGACGGGCGGATCACGGTCAACCATCAGCGACCATAGACGGCCACATCCGATTCGCTCACTTCCTGACCGACTCGGGCAACTTCCGCGAGAAAGGCATCAACCTTCTCGGCCTCGATGCCGAAATCGTTGGTGATCCAGTCCTTCCACGCCGGGGTGGCGATGTCCGACATGCGCGCCCGCTCCTCGGGGGGCATGATGTAGCACTCCTCGAAGCGCTCGCAGGACTCTTCCCAACTGGCCGTGGCCAGCGCCCCGGACATGCCATGGCCAATGGCGACAACCTCGCGGGCGGAGGTGACGATGGCCTCCTGCTGCGCCTCGGTCAGGCTCTGGAACCACTCCTCGCTGACCAGCCAGGCGGCGCTGTTGTACACGTGTCCGGTGAGAGTGGTGTAGTCCGTCACCGCGTCGAAGTTGAAGGTGGTGTTAAGCACTGGCGCGTTAAATTGGCCGTCGGC
This sequence comes from Halomonas sp., assembly GCA_035581765.1. Classification (GTDB taxonomy): domain Bacteria; phylum Pseudomonadota; class Gammaproteobacteria; order Pseudomonadales; family Halomonadaceae; genus Halomonas. Next base: position 1,528 of record DATISN010000130.1, on the reverse strand, counting down.
GAGGCCGGTCTCCAGGGCGGTGATCACTTCGCCCCAGGGCAGCGGCGTCGCCGAGGCACCCAACGACTTCATTATCGCGACGTGTCCCGGATTCTCCTCGGTGCGGATGTTGAGCCCCTCAAGGTCCTCCACGGTCTTGATCGGGCGCTCGTTGTTGGTGAAGGCCACAAAACCGCCACCGTCATCGAAGGTGCCCAGGTAGCGCATGTTGGTTTCCGCGATGGTGCCGGACATGAAGTCGGCGAACCATTCCCCGTCGAAGAAGGCCCAGGCCTGGCGCCAGTTGTCGAAGATGAAGGGGGCTGTCATCAACTGATAGTCGTCATAAAACGACGACATGGCACCGGTAGTGATGATGGTGGACTGTAGAGAACGCCCACCCTGGACCTCGGACGCGGTCTCCACCTCGGAACCCAGCTGGCTATTGCCGAAGATCGACACAGTCACCTCGCCATCGGTGCGGGTCTCGACCAGATTCTTGAAGTGTACCAACGCCGGGTAGACCTCGTTGTTGCTCATGTCCTCCGGAAGGATAGTGGCGATGGCCATTTCCGTGGACTGGGCTTGTACATGGGTACTAGCTATGGCCATGGGAAGCGCAGCCAGTGCCGCGATACGGGGCAGGGTCTTGAAAAGCATCGTGTCGTCTCCGGGTATTGTCGTTGTGATCGACCGGCAAACCGCATGTTCGCGGTTGCTACCCTTAGATTAGGACGACACGGTCCACGCTGCTTGCCCGACACTGCGCAAGGCTTGCCCGAAACTCAGCAACCCTCAATCGACGCATCGGTCGCCGGAGGGACTCACCTCGAACTGGCGGCGATAGGCGCGGGAAAAGCTCCCCTGGTCACGAAAACCGATCAGCGACGCAATGTGGCCCAGACTCAGGGTGCTATGACAAACGAGGCTGCGGGCATGCTCAAGCCGACGAAGCTGAACATAGGCCTGGGGCGTATAGCCCGTCAGGTGGCGGAAACAGTGATGAAAATGCCCGGTGCTCAGGGCGCACAGCGCGGCCAATTGCTCGACGCGTATGTCGTCGGCGAGATGGCGGTCGATCCAGGCATTCAGACGTGGCATGTCCAGGCGTTCCCCGGCCTGGCGGGTCAACGACAGACCGTCGACGCTGCCATTCGGCTCGGCTTCCAGATGCAGATACAGCGCACGCAGCAGCAAGGCCGCAATCTCGCTATGCAGGGCCGGACACCGTTCCAACTGGCGCATCAGACTACCGGCTAACTCGTTGAGCCCGGTCGGTACGCTGAAGAAACGCGGTTTATCGAAGAGCCGCTCGATACCGCTGCTGTCGCGCACCGATGCCAGGCTGCTCAGGGGAATATCGAGCACCAGCGTGCGGTTGCGACCGTCGCCGACAAATTCATGATGACTCGTGCTGGGAATCAGGCAGCCGCGAATTCCGGTAACGCGCTCGGCGCAGCCACCAATAGCCAGTTCGGTCGCCCCGCAGGTGGCCAGGATCAACTGATGGTAGTCATGCGCATGCGCGACATGCTCAGGACCCAGAGTA
>DATISN010000129.1:0-7268 GCA_035581765.1 Halomonas sp. | reverse complement strand
CGCTGGCTGGCGGCGACGACCGACATGGCGGGATTCCGGGCCGCCTGGCTGGGCCAGGGACCGGATGCACAGGGCGTGGTCACGCTCGACGAGGCGGAGGCCCGGCGGCTGGAGGTGGCGACCGGCGACACCCTGCGTATCCTGGATACCGAGAAGGAGGCGTGATGAAGGCACGACGAGAGTTGCTGATCGGCGGCCGCTGGTGTGAAGGAGAGGGGGAAGGCTTTGCGAAGCACGATCCGGTGTCCGGCGCGCGCCTCTGGGAGGGCGCGGCGGCCACCGACGCCCAGGTGAATGCCGCGGTGGCGGCCGCGCGGACGGCCCTCCCGGCATGGGCGCGTTGGTCGTTCGCCGAGCGCCAGGCGCTCACGGAGCGCTTTCGCGAGGTGCTGGAATCTCACCGTGAGCCACTGGCCAGGGCGATTGCCCAGGAGACCGGCAAGCCGTACTGGGAGGCGAGCACCGAGGTGGGCGCGATGATCGGCAAGGTGGCGATCTCGGTTCGCGCCTACCAGGAGCGCACCGGCGAGCGCAGCCGCGACCTGGGCGAAGCCACCGCCGTGTTGCGCCATCGGCCCCACGGCGTGATGGCGGTCTTCGGCCCCTACAACTTCCCTGGCCATCTGCCCAACGGGCATATCGTGCCGTCGCTGCTGGCCGGCAACACGGTGGTCTTCAAGCCCAGCGAACAGACGCCGTTGACCGCCGATCTGGTCATGCAGTGCTGGCAGGAGGCGGGGCTTCCCGATGGCGTGATCAACCTGGTGCAGGGGGGCGCGCCGGTGGGTCAGGCGCTCTCCGCCGACCCCGGCATCGACGGCCTGCTGTTCACCGGCAGTGCCAGGGTGGGTGGCGTGCTGCATCGCCAGTTCGCCGGCCGGTTCGACAAGATCCTGGCGCTGGAGCTTGGCGGCAACAACCCGCTGGTGGTCAAGGACGTGCCCGACCAGGAGGCGGCGGTGCTGACCATTCTGCAATCGGCGTTTCTTTCCGGCGGGCAGCGCTGCACCTGCGCCCGGCGGTTGCTGGTGCCGGACGGCCAGGTCGGGGATCATCTGCTGGACGCGCTGTCGGATGCCATCTCGCGCCTGCAGGTGGCCGGCCAGTTCAGCGAGCCCGCCCCCTTCTATGGCGGCCTGGTCAGCCAGGCGGCGGCCGACGGGTTGCTCAAGGCCCAGGACGATCTGGAAGCGTTGGGTGGCGTGGTGCTCTCGCGAATGGAACGGCTCGAACCCGGCACCAGCCTGCTGAGTCCGGCGCTGATCGATGTCACGGGGCTCGAGGTGCCGGACGAGGAGCACTTCGGCCCGCTGCTCAGGGTCACGCGCTACCGGACGTGGGACGAGGCGATCGCCCTGGCCAACGATACCCGCTACGGGCTCTCCGCCGGGCTGATCGGTGGCGAGCGCGCCGACTGGGACGACTTCCTGCTGCGTATCCGCGCGGGCATCGTCAACTGGAACCGGCAGACCACCGGCGCCTCGGGTGACGCGCCCTTCGGTGGCGTGGGCGAGAGCGGCAATCACCGACCCAGCGCCTACTACGCGGCCGACTATTGTGCCTATCCGGTCGCCTCCATGGAGAGCGAGGTGTTGAGCCTGCCCGACAAGCTGCCGCCCGGAGTCACTTTATGAGCAGTGACGTTATGAAAAGTGACGTTATGAGCAGTGACGTTATGAACGAGATGGGGTGGCGTGAGGTCAATTTCGACGGTCTGGTCGGCCCGACACACAACTATTCGGGCCTGGCCCTGGGCAACGTGGCCTCGATGTCGCACGGGGGGCTGGTGGCCAACCCCAAGGAGGCCGCCCTGCAGGGCCTGGCCAAGATGAAGTCTTTGCGGGACGCGGGTTACGCCCAGGGCGTGTTGCCGCCCCAGCAGCGCCCGGATCTCGGAATGCTTCGCGCGTTGGGCTTTTCCGGCAGCGATGCCCAGGTGCTGGCCCGGGCGGCGGGCGAGGCGCCGCAGATTCTGCGGGCGGTCTGTTCGGCCTCGAGCATGTGGACGGCCAATGCCGCCACGCTGACGCCGTCCGTCGACGCGCCGGATTCACGCGTGCACTTCACGCCGGCCAATCTCCAATCGAGCTTTCATCGCTGTCTCGAACCGGCCGCCACCGGACGCATACTGGCGGCGATCTTCCGCGACGAGTCGCGCTTCGTGCATCATCCGGTACTGCCTGCGAGCCCGGCCTTCGCCGATGAGGGCGCGGCCAATCACACCCGGCTGTGCGCCGACTATGGCGAGCCCGGGGTGCACCTGTTCGTGTATGGCCGCCAGGCCTTCGGTTGGGAAGGCGAGCCGAGCGTGGCGCCGGCGCGTTATCCGGCCCGCCAGACCCTGGAAGCCAGCCAGGCGGTGGCCCGCCAGCACGGTCTCGCCGAGCGCCAGACGGTGTTCGCCCAGCAGCACCCCGACGCCATCGACGCCGGGGTCTTCCACAATGACGTCATCGCGGTGGGCAACGGGCCGGTACTGCTCTATCACGAGATGGCCTTCCTCGACGAGCAGGCGACCCTGGACGCGCTGCGAGAGAAGATGCGCGCGCCGCTGGTGCCGATCCGCGTCCCCATCGAGGCGGTGAGCCTCGAGGATGCCGTGGCCTCGTACCTGTTCAATTCGCAGCTGCTCTCCAACCCGGATGGCAGCATGACGCTGGTGGTGCCCGGCGAGTGCCAGGAACGGGAGAGCGTCTGGCGCACTATCCAGGATTACCTGTTGGCCGGCCACAATCCCATCGGCGAGGTGGTGGTCAAGGACGTCAAGCAGAGCATGCGCAACGGCGGCGGCCCCGCCTGCCTGCGCCTGCGCGTCGTGTTAAGCGACGCCGAGCGTGCCGCGCTCTCTGGACGCGTGTTGCTCGACGATGCCCTGCACGACGAGCTCGCCGCCTGGGTAGCGCGCCACTATCGCGACCGCCTGGCGCCGGAGGACCTGGCTGATCCCCAACTGGCCGAGGAGTCGCTAGTTGCCCTGGACGAGCTGACCGGGATCCTGGCGATCGGCAGTGTCTACCCTTTTCAACTGGTCTGAGTTCGGGAACCCGCATCGCCGATCGGGTTCTAACTGCGACAGCCGATCCTGTTTGACCCCTGGGCAGCTCACAGGTGTCAGACTGGAGGATGCCCCGAGCTCTCGACCAACCCGAAAGGAGTCCCATGATGCCCCATCGACAGACCCGCAAGGACGACGTTCGCGCCATCACCGTCGCCCACGCCCAGGCAGGACGTGGCTGGGGGGTTGCGGCGCTGGGCGTCGGCGCCTTGGCCGGTGCCATGCTGCTGGCCCAGCCGGCCGCCGCCGGCAGCCATGGCGATGACCCTGCCCACGGCGACCCTGACCACGGCAACCATGGCCAGGCTCACCACGGCGGCGAGCAGGCCGACAACCCGGCGGTGAAGGACTACCGGGAGGCCAATGACCGCATGCACGAGAACATGATGGTCGGCTCCACCGGCGATGCCGACGTGGACTTCGCTCGCGGCATGATCCCTCACCATCAGGGAGCCATCGACATGGCCACCATCGTGCTTGAGCACGGTGAGGACGAAGAGCTTCGTCAGTTGGCCGAGGAGGTCATCGCGGCCCAGGAGGAGGAGATTGCCTTCCTGCGCGACTGGCTCGAGGCGCGCGGCCACGCCGTCGACTGATCTCCACTGGTGGTAGTGTTCCCCGCGCAGGCGACCTTCGGGTCGCCTGCTCGCGTGAGGGTCCGGTCGCGCTGGCAGCCTGTCTGTTCTCCTTGGTGTTGATGACTCGGTGCGCCGATGTCCTGAGAAAGCGCTGCACCGGCGACCTGGGCTATCCTTGTCGCGACTCGATGGCCTGACGCTGAAGGAGCGCCAATGAGCGGGCTGATCTACTGGTTGGACATGGTGGGGGTGATCGTCTTCGCGCTGTCGGGGGTGATACTTGCCTGCCGCTCGCGGATGGACCCCTTCGGCATGCTGGTATTGGCCGCGGTAACCGGCATCGGCGGCGGCACCCTGCGCGACCTGGTGCTCGGCGTTCGGCCGGTGTTCTGGGTCAGCGACCCCACCTATCTATGGGTGATCCTGGCGACGGTGGGGCTTTCCATCCTCGGCTTTCACTACATCCATCGCTTGTCCCGCGGCTTTTTGCCGGTGGCCGATGCCTTCGGCCTGGCGCTGTTCACGGTGATTGGAACTCACAAGGCGTTACTGCTCGAGACGCCCGGCGTGGTGGCAGTGCTGATGGGTCTGCTGACCGGTGTGGCCGGCGGCATGGTGCGTGACGTGCTGGCGCGACGGGTGCCCATGGTGCTGCGCCAGGAGGTCTATGCCACGGCGGCCATCGCCGGGGGCGTGACCTATGTCGCGCTTGATGCCCTGGCAGTCCCCGGGGCCCTGAACGTGGCCCTGGCGCTGCTGGTCACCCTGGGCCTGCGTCTGGCGGCCATCCACTGGCACCTGGCGCTGCCGACCTTCGCCTGGGTCGTGATCCAACGCACGCATGACCCTTCGCCGCCGCCCGTGGAGGGCGAACCGTCGCCGGCCGCGCCACCGCGACCCAAGGTACGGGTGCGCATGATCCGTCCCGAGCAGTCGCGGCGCAAGCGGCGCTCATGAGCCAGACGAAGCGGCCGGACAAATGCCCGGCCGTGGAGAGGGAGGCAACGGCTCAGACACCCCCTCCGGCGCCACCCACCATGCCGCTGCGCAGGCCGCTCTGGCTGTCGTTCGAGCGGAGGTGCCGGGACACGGTGTCTTCCGGCGAGCCGGCCATCTCGCGGAACATGCCCATCGAGCCGAGCAGGGCGGAGGATTCGTAGGGCACGAACACCCGCTCGCCTTCCTGGGCCATGGTCGGCAACGACTTGATATAGCTCTGGCCGAGCAGGTAGCCGACCACGGTGCGCTTGTTTTCCTCGCTGTCGCCGATGGCGTTGAGCACCAGCTTGATCGATTCCTGCTCGCCCTGGGCGCGCAGGATCGCGGACTGCTTGTCGCCCTCGGCGTTGAGAATCGAGGATTCACGCTGGCCCTGGGCCTTGGCGATGGCGGCGGACTTCTCGCCCTCGGCTTCGGTCACGGTGGCGCGGCGCTTGCGCTCGGCGGCCATCTGCAGGCGCATGGCGCTCTCGACCTCCTCGGGCATGGCGATATCCTGGACCTCGACCCGCGAGATCTTCACACCCCACTTGGAGGCCGCCTCCTCCATGGCCGCCTGGATCGCATTGTTGACCTCGGCGCGTGACTCGAACAGCTTGTCAAGCTCCATCTTGCCGACCACCGACCGCAGGGTGGTCTTGGCCAGCACCTCGACGGCCTGGCTCATGTTGGCGACTTCGTAGACGGCGCGCTTGGGATCGATGATCTGGTAATAGAGCGCCCCGTTGATGGTCACCGTGACATTGTCGGTGGTCACCACCGGCTGGCCAGGGAAGTCCATCACCGTTTCGCGGCGGTCGATGCGGGTCTCGTCGTTGGTGACGGCCTGGTAGTCCTCGCCGATCTTGCGATAGCGGATCATGGTGATCGCACGCGGCTGTTCGATGAACGGGATGATGATGTTGATGCCGCTCTCCAACAGTCGGTTGAACGACCCCAGCCGTTCGATGACCATGACTTCGGACTGGCGAACGATCACCAGCCCCTTGGCGATGATCAGGATACCGATGACGACGACGATCAGGCTGAGAATCAGCCCTGGGCCTACGGGTAGTTCCATGCTTATGGCTCCTCGGGAGTCGCGAGTGTGACGATGGCGGTGGTGCCATCGAAGTCCTGGAAGATGACGCAGCTGCCGGCCGGCAGCTCGGTTTCGCCGCTTTTTTCATCAGCGTCGGCGGCGACGCGCAGCCGGTAGAAGTCGCCGTTGATCTTGATGCCGCTGGCGTCGTCGAAGTCGCGCTTGAGTGTGGTGTAGCGATGTCCCTTCTCCACGCCGGTGCCGGTGGTGCCATAGGCGACACCGCGGGGGGAGAAAGCCGGACGCATCCGCATCACCGCGAGCGGCACCAGCACGCCCGAGAACACGCCCATGCCCAGCAGTTGCCAGGGGAGGGCGAACCCCAGCCAGGCGAGCGCCGCGGTCAGCGCGGCGGCGGCCGCCAGGGCCAGCAAGACCAGTGCGCCCGAGGCCAGCTCGCCAAGCCCGAGCAGCAATGCGATGACCAGCCAGGTGTAGGCAAGATTCCAGTCCATGGCGACTCCATCATGGGTGGGTATTGACGGGTGAGTATATTAGCGCCTGCGACCAGTCTACCCTGTGTCGTAGGCCTGGGTGTCACTTGTGTGCCGGTCAGGCAGACAAGCACGGGGCTTTTTTAGAGGACGGGCCTGTGGACCACGCAGCAGGATGACGCGATGAAAGGTCTTTCCATGAACCACCGCCAGGTTCGCTGGGCATGGTGGTGTCTGCTCGTGTGGCTGGCCGGCTGTGCCACCATCGCGCCGGATATCGAACGCGACCGCCACCGTCAGGCGGGACTGGAGATCCAGGCGGTCTACGAGGCGGCGCTGCCAAGCTTGCCACTGGAGAAGCAGCGCCACTATGCCCAGCGACTCTATCGCTTGACCGGCGAGACGCGCTACCTCGATCTCAACCGGGCGTATGGTCAGCGGCTGATGAGTCGTCTGGCGCCGGACGTTCAGGGGCTGGCCGAGTCACGCCATGACGATTACCGCTATGCCGAAACCCGTAGCCAGGAGTTCGTCGCTGCCTACCCGCAGCGAACGGCCAAACAGCGCTCGCGGCGGGCGATGTTGGCCGAATGGGGAGAGATGGCCTTCGCCGGCAGGCTGCTGTTCCGCCTGGTGCAAGCCGAGTATCACGGGCTGTTGCCGGCGATCGACAACCATGAGGTGGCGCTCGACTACCTCGCCGATGTCGACTGGCGCCCCTTCCTGACCGACCCCGACGTGCTGGGCATCTATGCCGCCCAGGTGGCCAATCAGGTTCACTTCCTTCACCAGTTGGGCATTGTCGACCTGCGGGCCGAGGTGGAGGCTGCCTTCCGACAGCGCTATCCCCCCAGCGAAGTCGCAAGGCTCGATGACACCGACTACCGCAACTGGCTTTACGGACTGACGCATTTCGTCATCGCGGCGAGCCGCTACTACCAGCAAGGCGTGGACCCCCGGAGCATCGACTGGGTGCTGAATGCCTTAGAAAGGGAATCGGCCGGTATCCTGGCCCGCGCCACCGAGGATATTCAGGCCGAAGTGGCCATGAGTTTCCTGCTGACGGGGCAGGAACGCCACCCCTTGGTGCGCAATATTCGCGACGCTCTGGTCAACGCTGT
>DATISN010000128.1:0-3568 GCA_035581765.1 Halomonas sp. | reverse complement strand
GGCGCGGTCGATGGCCCCGAGGCCTTGGTCGAGCTTGCCTGGGCAGCCGCGGGATTGTCAGGCTTGCTTGGGGTGTCCTTGCCGGTGCCAGTCGTTGCAGACGCTGACGCGGCGCCGGACGCTTGGCTTGCGCTCTTGTCGGCCCCCTTGTCACCGCCGTCGCCGGAGGGCGTACCGGCCGAGCCACTCGCCGGCGGTGTCGTCGCGGCCTTGTCGCTTGCGGCGGACGCGGGCGTCGAAGCCGGCTGGGTCGGCTCAGCCGCTGGCGCGGCGTCCGGCTTGGCGGCACCGGTCGTCGATGCGGTGGCCGAGGCTGCCGTCTGGCCACCCCTGCCGCGCCGTCGCGACCTGCCCTTGGCGGCCGCGCCGCCCTTGTCGGCGTCGTCACCGGGGGTCGCCGATGCCGGTCCGGTCTGGGCCGCACCGGCGGGCGTCTGCTGTTCGTCCTGATCGTATGGTTGCTTGCTCATCTGTCGCTAGCCCTTTTCGAGATCGTCTTGGTCGACATCGGCATCCTCCGGGTCGCAGGCATCGGCCACCGCAGCCGCCAACGCCATAGGCGTGGCTCCAGACGCCACGACGGGGGCATGAAACCCCAACTTGCCAGCCAGTGTAGCTAATCGGCTACTGGAAACGATTAACGGTTGGTGGAAGGCGGCTTCCCCGCACCATCTTGCCAGATGTTCGAGGATTTCTCCGCTACTGACCACCAGCGCCCGATACTCACCGCTCTTCAACCGCTGCTGCATGGGCAGCGAAGGCACCCGCAGACCGCGCCGATACACGGCCAATCGGGTGACGCGAGCGCCCCGCGCGGCAAGGGTGTCGGCGATCAACGTTCGCCCTCCCTCGCCGGCCACCAGCAGCACGCGCTGCGCTTCAACGCGGTGCAGTGACGCGAGCCGCAGCAGCGCCTCGCTGGTATCTTCCCCCGCTTGCGCGGGCGGCAAACGGACGCGAACGCCGAGCCGCTCGTGCAGCACACCCGCCGTGGCCGCCCCCACAGCATAGTAGGCGATGCCGGTCGGAAATTGCGGCCAATAGCGATCCAGCGCCTCCGCCAGGCGCTCGGCGGCGAAAGGACTGATCACAACCACCTTGGCAAAGTGATCAATATCCAACCAGGTACTGCGTATCAACGGGGTTTCCGCCAGTGGCTCGAGGTGCATCGCCGTCAGGCGCGCCACGCGAAAGCCGCGCGCCTCGATGGCCTCGGCCAACACCTCGCCTCGATCACCGGGGCGGCTGACCAGTACCGGAAGGCTTGCCATCAGCCAGCGCCGTAGACCTCGGCGAGGATGTCGCCGGCCCCCTGGTCGAGCAGGTCCTCGGCAACGCGAAGCCCCAGCAGCTCGGGCTCATGGATCGACCCACGCCCTTCGGCGCGCAGTACGCGGGTGCCGTCCGGATTGCCCACCAGGGCGCGCAGCCAGAGGGTCTGGCCGTCGTTCTCGAACACCGCATGGCCGCCGATGGGCACCTGGCAGCCACCTTCCAGGCGGGTGTTCATGGCACGCTCGGCGCGCACCCGGGTAGCGGTGTTGGCGTCGTCCAGCGGCGCCAGCAGCGAGATCAGTTCGGCATCGTGCACGCGACACTCGATGCCCAGCGCGCCCTGCCCGCAGGCCGGCAGGCAGATTTCCGGCGGAAGCTCCAGGGCGATGCGCGACTCGAGGCCCAGGCGCTTAAGGCCGGAGGTCGCCAGCAGGATGGCGTCGAACTCGCCGGCGTCGAGCTTGCCCAGACGCGTCTGCACGTTGCCGCGCAGGCTTAATACCTCGAGATCCGGGCGTGCCTCGCGCATCTGCAGGCCACGACGCAGGCTCGAGGTGCCGATGCGCGCGCCCTCGGGCAAGGCCTCGATGGAGGCGTAATGGTTGGAGACGAAGGCATCGGTGGGCTCGGCACCCTCGAGAATCACCGAGAGCCCCAGGCCCTCGGGAAAGTGCATGGGAACGTCCTTCATGGAGTGCACGGCGATATCGGCGCGACCGTCGAGCATCGCCTCCTCGAGCTCCTTCACGAACAGGGCCTTGCCGCCGACCTTGGCCAGCGGCACGTCGAGAATCTTGTCACCGCGGGTCGACATGGCGACCAGTTCGACCTCCAGGCCGGGATGGAACGCCAACAGGCGATCGCGGACATGTTCGGCCTGCCACATGGCCAGTTGGCTCTTGCGGGTGGCGATACGCAGGGTGGTAATGGGTTGCACGTGGGTCTCCCGATCCGAGTCGCCGCTCATGGTGCTTGGGTGAGCCCGGTAATGATGGCTGTTACCTTCATCATAAAGCACCGGGGAGAGCAGGAAAAATTCGCCATGGCCGGCGTTACGGAACGAGGCTTCAGGGAGTAAGGCGCGCCACTCGCCAGCCTCGTCGACTCTGGTACACTTCTGGGCATGTTCCGGCAGCGTCTGCGACGCTGCGCCGGACACCTCACCCACCGCACTGTCATGCAGGATGTTCAGCCCGATGAGCCCAAGTCCGACGAGCAATCGCACCAATCAGTCCTGGGGCGGTCGCTTCACCGAGCCCACCGACGCCTTCGTCGAGCGCTTCACCGCCTCGGTCGACTTCGACCAGCGTCTCGCCCTCCACGATATCCAGGGCTCCGTCGCCCACGCCACCATGCTGGCGGGGGTCGGCGTGCTCACCGATGACGAGCGTGATGCCATCGTCGAGGGGCTTGGCGAGATCCGCGGCGAGATCGAGCGCGGCGAGTTCGCCTGGTCGGTGGCGCTCGAGGACGTGCACATGAACATCGAGGCGCGGCTCACCGACAAGATCGGCATCACCGGCAAGAAGCTGCATACCGGCCGCTCGCGCAACGATCAGGTGGCCACCGACATCCGGCTCTACCTGCGCGAGGAAATCGACGTGATCGCCGCCGAGCTCGCCCGCCTGCGCGCCGGCCTGATCGAGCTCGCCGACCGCGAGGCCGACACCATCATGCCCGGCTTCACGCACCTGCAGACCGCCCAGCCGGTCACCTTCGGCCACCACCTGCTGGCCTGGCAGGAGATGGTCGCCCGTGACCACGAGCGGCTGCTCGACTGCCGACGCCGGGTCAACGTGCTGCCGCTTGGCGCGGCGGCGCTGGCCGGCACCACCTATCCCATCGACCGCCACGTCACCGCCGAGCTGCTGGGTTTCGCGCGTCCCGCCGAGAACAGCCTCGACGCAGTCAGCGATCGCGACTTCGCCATCGAGTTCGTGAGTTTCGCCAGCCTGCTGCTGATGCACCTGTCGCGGATGAGCGAAGAGCTGGTGCTGTGGACCAGCGCGCAGTTCAACTTCATCGACCTGCCCGACCGCTTCTGCACCGGCTCCTCGATCATGCCGCAGAAGAAGAATCCCGACGTGCCGGAGCTCGTGCGCGGCAAGACCGGGCGTGTCTACGGTCACCTGATGGGCCTGCTGACGCTGATGAAGTCGCAGCCGCTGGCCTACAACAAGGACAATCAGGAGGACAAGGAGCCGCTGTTCGACACCCTCGATACCGTCAAGGGTTGCCTGCGCGCCTTCGCCGACATGGTGCCGGCGCTCGAAGCAAAGAAAGCGAGCATGTA
>DATISN010000127.1:0-15504 GCA_035581765.1 Halomonas sp. | reverse complement strand
CCGCTGTAAATAGCTCAACGGGTCCTCGACGCCATTGGCGGCAAACGCCGCGAGGCGCTCACGGCAGCTGCCGCAGTGGCCGCAAGCCAGTTCGCCGCCCCGGTAGCAGGTCCAGGTGTCAGCGTAATCGAGCCCCATGGCAAGGCCTTCGGCGAGAATCTCGGCCTTGGTCGACTGCAGATAGGGGGCATGCAGATGAACAGGCTCGAAGTTGGCAATGCCGGCGACAGCGTTCATCGCCTCGACAAACTCTGGCCGGCAATCCGGATAGCGCACGTGATCGCCGCCATGGGCGCCATAATCGACCCGGCCGGCACCGATATTGACCGCATTGGCGATGGCCAGCGAGAGCAGGATCATGTTGCGGTTGGGCACTACCGTGGCGGTAAGATTGGCTTCGCCATAGTCGCCCTCGGGCATCTCGCGGTCGGCATCGGTGAGCGCCGAGTTGTCGATCAGGCCATGAATGGCGCGGATATCGACCACTTGGTGTGGCACGCCGAGTGCTTGGCATACGTGAGTCGCCATCGCCAGTTCGCGGCGGTGGCGCTGGCCGTAATCGAAGGAGAGGGCATGTACCGTGCACCCCTCGCGAAGGGCGCGATGCAGTACCGTGTAGGAATCCATGCCGCCGGAGTAGATCACGACGGTGGCATCGGTAGCCCGGCCTGACGGGCACGGGGGAATGGTCATGGGATAGACTCTTGTCGGAGAATTTGTCGGGCGGCCAGGTATCGTCGACCTGGTGCGCTGTCCGGGGTCCGGTCCGGCGAGTCGCAGTTTACGCAACCCCTCCTGATCTGGCCAGCGTGGGTGCCAATTGCTAGACTCTCGCGCCTTGCATGACTTGTGTATGGAAAGTTCTGTAAGGAATATTCTGAATGGAATGCGGGATTGCCCATCTTCCCGCGCCATCGTCCTGATAACGGTGACCCTCCATGAATGCCCCTGAACTGCTGTCGCCCGCCGGCACCTTCAAGAACATGCGCTATGCGTTCGCCTATGGCGCCGATGCGGTCTATGCCGGTCAGCCGCGCTATTCACTGCGCGTGCGCAACAATGACTTCAAGATCGACAACCTGCACAAAGGGATCGCCTACGCCCATGAACGGGGCAAGCAGTTCTACGTGGCCTCGAACATCGCGCCGCACAACAGCAAACTCAAGACCTACCTGAAGGACATGGAGCCGGTGATCGAGGCCGGACCCGATGCACTGATCATGTCCGATCCGGGGCTGATCATGATGGTCCGTGAGCGCTGGCCCGAGCAGGTGATCCATCTCTCGGTTCAGTCCAACGTGGTGAACCATGCGGCGGCGAGGTTCTGGCACCGGCAGGGTATCCGTCGCATCATCTTGTCGCGCGAGTTGTCGCTGGCCGAGATCGGCGAGATCCGCGCCGAATGCCCCGACCTGGAGATCGAGACCTTCGTGCATGGCGCGCTGTGCATCGCCTACTCGGGGCGTTGCCTGTTGTCCGGTTACTTCAATCATCGCGACCCCAACCAGGGCACCTGCACCAATGCCTGTCGCTGGAAGTACAACACCGTGGCGGCAGCGGAGGACGAAACCGGCGACCTGGTGCCGGCCAACTCGGCACGAGCGCATGCGGCAAGCGGCATCTGGGCGCCCCAGGACGGAGGGCAGCAAGTCGGCTTGATCGCCTCCGGCGGTGGCAGTGCCGCCGAGGCCAGCACCGCGACGGCCGGTGGCGTCGAAGGGCAGGATGAGCTCTCGGCGCTGATCGAGGATCGGACCCGTCCGGGTGAGCTGATGCCGGTGCACGAGGACGAGCACGGCACCTACATTATGAATTCCAAGGATCTGCGCGCCGTCCAGCACGTGCCACAACTGACCGAAATGGGTGTCACCTCGCTCAAGATCGAGGGGCGCACCAAGTCGCATTACTACGTGGCGCGCACCGCCCAGGTCTACCGGCGAGCCATCGACGATGCGGTGGCCGGTCGACCGTTCGACATGCGCCTCATGGACGAGCTCGATAACCTGGCCAATCGTGGCTACACGGAAGGCTTTTACCGCCGTCATGTCCACGACCAGTACCAGAATTACGAACAGGGCAACTCGGTGGGCGTCCACCAGCAGTTCGTGGGTGAGGTCATCGGCTACGATCCCGATCGCAACGTACTGGAAATCGACGTCAAGAACCGCTTCGAAGTGAATGACTCGATGGAGCTGATGCTCCCCGGCGGTAACCGTCGATTTACCCTCGAGCACATCGAGAATCGCCGTGGCGAATCCGTTGCGACGGCTCCGGGCTCGGGTCATGTGGTGCGGATTCCGGTGCCCGGTGAGGAAATCGCGCCCGAGCGCATCGAGTTCGCGTTACTGATGCGTGACCTCTGAAGCGTCGGTCACTGGACATCTGCTGTACCGGACGACATTGTGGGGTTACCAGACAGCCGAATAAGGAACCGCATGGCCACCATTGAACACCGCGCGATCGTCAAGGCGTCGCCCGAGCGGGTTTTCGCCTTGCTCGAAAGGGTCGAGGACTTCGCCGATTATTCGGACTTGATCGAGCGGATCGAACCGTTGGGCGACGACCGTTACCGCTGGCATGTCCATGCCGTCGGGCGTGACTGGACATTCGATGTGGTCATCACCGAGTGTCGAGCGCCGCAAGTGCTGGCCTGGGAATCGTTGAGCGGTGTGGAAAATCAGGGGCGATATCGACTGACGCCGGTGGAGGAGGGTACCGAGGTGGCCTTGACCCTGACCTATTCGTTGCGCAATCGTCTGGTCGAGAAGGCGGTCAACAAGGCGGCGACGCCGCTTGTCGGCAAGGTCAGTCGGCAGATACTGTCACGTGTCGAAGCCAAACTATGAGCTTCAGGTCGCTGATCGGAAAATATTATTAGCGGCCGTCTGTGCCTGGAGGCCCGTCAGGATTACGCTGTGAATGCCGACTCTGCATCGGCATTTCATGAGGAAACAGCGGTGATAACAGGCCTATTGTTGTGTCTGGTGGTCCTTGTCGCACAGCTCGGTGTTTTGCATTACCTCGATAAACGCGTCGCCGCCATGCCGCGATTATCGGATACCGCGAGCCAGCACGAAGCCCCCCTGATGGAAAACCCTGACAGGCTGGATGCTTGAGGGGATCCTTGGGTATTGCCAGTAGGTGAATGACCTTGCCTCGGCCTTCAAGATTGGCATGATGGTCACTCGCGGCATCACCGGTCTTCACCTAACGCTTGCGCAAGGAGGCATTCAGGTGGTCGACCACCTCCGCCCAGTCGGCATCCTCCTCGATGGCCTCGCGCAGGAATTCAGCCTGCCCCTCGTTCCAGCAGGGGGCATCGGTCAGGGCAACCTCGTCGGGTATTGGCGCATGGCGATCGATGAATCGCTTGATGGACGCTGGATCCGAGGCGAGGCCGAGCTGTTCGAAGAGTTCCGTAAACGGGTGGTCTGGATGTTCCATACTCATTCCTTGCGTCGTGTCATGATGACCCATCCTCACCATAGCCCTTTCAGCGAGGCGATGCTTGGGCAAAATTAACGCTCTTGCATCGGGCTTGTTACGGGAAAAGGCGGGTCTCCACGGCGCTCTCGTTGGCCAACTTTTCGCCTATTTTGCGTTGGTCATGGTAGATCGCCGTCCCATGGACGTAAAGCGCGCTGTCAGCGGGTTACCAGGCGTCCCGTGTCGTCGATCTCGAGGCGACGATTACGGCCAGCCATGCAGGCGAAACCGGCAGCTATGGCGGTTATCAGTAGCAGGACGACGGTGATAAATCCCAGGCCAACCTCTAGATGCAGCATGACCCCAACGCCGAGTGGTCCGAGTGCCGCCAGGGTATAACCGCCGCCCTGGGCGAATCCCGAGAGCTTGCCGGCCAGTTGTGACGTGCCGGACCGCAAGACGATCAATGTTAATGCCAGACTGAAACTGCCCCCCTGGCCCAGGCCCAGAATGACCACTCCCACCCAGCGCCATTCCAACGGCCCCAGCAGCAGTAACCAGATGCCGACAGCGATACAGCCAAGTACGATAAGTAACGCGGGTCGTTGATCGCGTCCCAGGCGAGCGAGCCAGGGAGCGAGCAGCGCCGAGAGGAGTTGACACATGACCGAGGCACCCATCATCCAACCGGCGTCAGCTTCACTGTATCCGCGGGCAACCAGCAAGGTTGGCAACCACCCGAAGACGATATAGGCCAGTGATGACTGAAACCCCATCATCAACATGACCTGCCAGGCCAGCGGTTGGCTCAGCAGCGAGCGCATCGAGCCGGCGGTATCGGTTATCGAGACATTGACGGAACGCCGCGGCATCAAGGTCAGCCAACTCGCCAGCGCCAGCGCGGCCAGCAGCGACCAGCTGGCCAACCCTACCTGCCAACCACCGAGCGCGTTGGCAAGCGGGATGCTCAGTCCGGCTCCCAGTGCGCCGCCCAGACAAAGTGCCATGGTATACACGCCCGTCATGATATCGGCGCCACCTGCCATCTCGCGCTTCACGAGCGCAGGCAGCAAGGCGCCGGCCACACCGATGGCAGCACCTACCAGCAACGTGCCGGCAAAGAGAAATTTCGACAGCGGTATTCCACGCAGCAGTAACCCAGCGGCCAGCAGCAGCAAAGCGGCAGACAGGGTGCGTTCGGCGCCGAGGCGCTTGGCAAGCCAGGGCGCTATCGGGGCAAACAGGCCCAGGCAGAGGACAGGCAAGGTGGTCAAGGCCCCGATGGCGAGCGCCGACAGGCCGGTGTCCTGCTGGATTCGTGTCAGCAGCGGTGCCAAAGACGAGAGAGCAGGGCGCAGGTTAAGGCCCACCAGGACCATCAAACCGATAAAAAACAGTCGGCTTCGACTTTCCTTGCGGCTCTGATCCAGCACCCCTTCTTGGCTTTGGACCTTTCCGGAATCACTCATCGTCATCTTGACCCCGCCATTCCCGGCCGTGGCCGAGACGAGGGGAGTCGCTAGGCGCGTCCTTGGGTATCAATAGACCGTCCCGCTCTTCATTGGCATCGAGAGGGCGAAAGACCACCTCTCCCGGTGGGCGTGGTGTGGTTCGATCGACCCGCTGGCGGATATCGGAAACATCTTCACTGCTGACCAGGCCGCCACCGAGGGGGCTGGTCTGGGCGATCAGTGGCCCGCGGAACGACCAGCAGCGCTGGGGCACCTGGGCAACCAACCAGTCGCGGCCCTGCCAGCGGGCTTGGCCGTGCGGCAATACCTGCAGGGATTCAATCGGCACCAGGAAAGCGAACAGACCACTGTTGAGCACCATACCGCCACCGCTCATGTGGACGGCACCTTTGAAATGACCTTCCATCAACGTCTTGAGCACTTTGCTGCGCTTGTCGCGTGATTCCAGAATGCCTTGGCCACAGAGGTGGAGCAGGTCATCCTCGACCTGCTTGATCACCCATACTTCGACGGGGCCCTTTCCCAATAGTCGCTTCAGCATGCTAATGACTCGTTCGGCAGCGGCGAGCCGTCAAGCTCGCCGTTTCCGACCCATCGCTGGCCTTCGCATAATGGCATTGGTTTGGACAGGCGAATTCACGCTTGGCGAGAGCCCTGGCCGCGGCTACGTCGGCGACGTGGTGCCCTCGAGTCCTCTCCGCTGCGGTTGGCAGTCGCGCTGTTCTGGGCGTTGCCGCGACTCGCATTGCCGCGATTCCCCCCGTTGCGGCCGCCGCGGTTGCCACGTCCGTTCTCGATGGGTTCGGGCTTGGCGTTCGGGTCGGGTTCGAATCCGGGTTCGATGCGCTTCTCGAGGTCACGCTTGATCAACCTTTCGATTCCCTTGAGCAGGCCATGCTCGTCGACGCAGACCAGGGAGACCGCCTTGCCCTCGCTTCCGGCGCGGCCGGTGCGGCCGATGCGGTGGACATAGTCCTCAGCGACATTGGGCAGCTCGAAATTGACCACGTGGGGAAGCTCGTTGATATCCAGGCCGCGAGCGGCAATGTCGGTCGCCACCAGCACTTGAAGGTCGCCGGTCTTGAAGGCACCCAGCGCCTTGGTGCGCGCCGACTGGCTTTTGTTGCCATGGATCGCCATGGCCGGAATGTCCTGCTTGGACAGCTGTTCGGCCAGGCGGTTGGCGCCATGCTTGGTACGGGTGAAAACCAGTACCTGCTGCCAGTCGTGCTCGGTGATCAGATGGGCCAGCAGTTCGCGCTTCTTCTCGCGATCGACGCGATAGACGGCCTGATCGACGAGCTCGGCAGTGGTGTTGCGTCGTGCCACCTCGATCATCTCGGGGTTATCGAGCAGCTTGCCGGCCAGCGCCTGGATCTCGTTGGAGAAGGTCGCCGAGAACAACAGGTTCTGGCGCTTGGCGGGCAGTACGCGAAGGATTTTCTTGATGTCGTGGATGAAGCCCATGTCGAGCATGCGATCGGCTTCATCGAGGACCAATATCTCGACCTTCGACAGGTCGACATGCTTCTGCTGCTGCAGGTCGAGCAGTCGGCCGGGAGTGGCCACCAGCACATCCAGGCCTTGACGGATGGCGTCTACCTGGGGTTGCTGGCCCACGCCGCCGAAGATGACGTGGGAGCGCAAGGTCAGGTGACGACCGTAGTCGGCCACGCTCTCGCCAACCTGGGCCGCCAGCTCGCGGGTCGGGGTCAGCACCAGGGCGCGGATCTGGCGCTTGGCGGGGCGGGGGCCCTCGGCCAGGCGCTGCAGCATCGGCAAGGTGAAACCGGCTGTCTTGCCGGTGCCAGTCTGGGCGCTGGCCAGCAGATCACCACCCTTGAGCACGGCGGGAATCGCCTTGAGCTGGATCGGTGTAGGAATGGTATAGCCCTGGGCCTCGACGGCACGCAGGAGTTCGGCACGCAGGCCGAGGTCGGAAAAGGTCATGCGGTCTCCGCAGAGACGCCCCGGTCGCGCCATACTGATGTATCGGCATGGCCAGTCCCGGGCCGGGGCGTAATAAAGGAATCTGGCGCGGCAGGAGGGACAAGCGATCGCCGCGTGGCCGCATTATGCCATAGCGGCGCGCTTAGCGCAGCTGTCGAATCGCCTCGGCGAGTTGATCGGCCACCTCGTCCCAGCTGCGGCCCAGCGCACGGACCAGCGGCGCATAGCCATCGCTTTCAAGTGAGCGTTCAACGACGAAAGGCGACATGGCGAGCAAGTCTCCCTGGGCGTCGCGTAGTTGCCACTGGCCGCTGGCGATGGCGCGCCCATCGTAACGGCCGTTGAAACGATCGACATCCACCTGCAGGGTCATGGATTGGCCGTCCGTCGGGGTGCGCTCGTCAACGACCCGGGTCTGGGGCAGCCGTGCCGCCAGCCGAGCTTGCAAGCCGCGCGCCAACTGGGCGCTGAGCGGGTCGGCCCAGAGGTGATGGTTGGCTTCGTTGAGAGTGATGTCGTCGAGTTGCAACACGATGCCGTCGCTGTCCAGAAAACGTGCCAGACGTGGGGCGGCGATCCGAAGCTGGTATTGCGCCTCGACACCGGCAATAGACGTATCCATGTCGGAGGTGGGCACGCCCTCGGGGAGGGTATAGCGATTGGGGGCCGGGTCGTTGCTGGCACAGCCGGCGAGCCATGCCGCCAGGAACACGACCCCCAAGGCTCTCGTCACGCTCATTGGGAAGCTCCTTGTGTCGCAGTACCCGGCGCTCGGGGCAGCGGGTCCTGACCGTCGATACTGTCGAAGAGCAGAGCGCGGGGGTTATCCCGCAAGGTGCGCGCCGTGGGCTGCAAGTCGCGCAGCAAGCGTTCGAGCTGCTGCAGGGTGGTTGAGAATTCACGATAGGCGCCGGACTGCGGCGAGACGCCCTGCAGGGTGTTGCTCAGCTCGGTCAGCGTCGTGTTAAGCGTGCTCGGCAGCTGGCGTGTGCCAGGGTCATCGAGCAGCGTGCTGACGCTGTCGGTGAGCCCGCGGACTTCGGTGAGCATGGCCTCCGAGGCATCGAGATTGCGATCGAGTCCGTCAAGCAGAGGTTCGATCTCCAGCCCGTTGAGCTTGGCCAGCAATTCGGTGACCTGGCTCTCGATCTGCGCGAAGCCACCCGAGGTGGTGGGAAATACCGTGCGCTCGGCGAAGCGCTCCTCTTCATATTCA
This sequence comes from Halomonas sp., assembly GCA_035581765.1. Lineage (GTDB taxonomy): Bacteria > Pseudomonadota > Gammaproteobacteria > Pseudomonadales > Halomonadaceae > Halomonas. Next base: position 7,440 of record DATISN010000127.1, on the reverse strand, counting down.
CCGGCAAGGTCGCGCTGGAAATTGAGGTCGACAAACATCGCCCCGGTCAGCAGGTTGCCATTCTTCAGCGACGCGCGCAGCCCCAGACCGAAGAAGCGTGTGAAGCGGCCTTGCCAATCCTCGAGATCGAGCTCGCTGCGATCGATCCCCAGTCGCTGGGGCTCGATGCGTATCAACACCGGAATCGCGAACTGCTCGCGAGTGTCGGGCTGCGTGGCGGTGAAGTTCCAGGGAACGGCCGCCACGGTGCCGATACGCACGCCACGAAACTCGACTGGCGCACCGCGTCCCAACCCACGTACCGTGTCATCGACCAGCATCACGTACTCGAGGTAGCGATTGAAGGTGCCTTGACGAGCGTCGTCCTCATCGCCATACAGGGTGAAGGTGGCGTCAGGTTCGACCTTGTCGCCGGGTGGCAGATCGTCGGGAACCCCGAAGGTGACGCCCCCTCCGACCAGCGATTCGAGCGAGTCGAAGTTGACGCGAAAGCCCTCCGAATCAAGCCTCACGTCGATACCGCTCGCCGACCAGAAGCGGGCGCTGTCGGTGACCAGACCATCATAGGGGCTCTCGATGAAAACCCGGTGCTGCATGCGTCGGGTCTGGGGATCAAAGCTCGCCTTTTCGACTCGGCCCACCGTGAAGCCTTGGTAGGTCACCGGATCGCCCACGCTCAACGAGTTGCCGAGCTGGCTAATCAGGTTGATACGTAGTCCCTCGGCCCCGGGGGGGGCTACGGGTGGCTGGTCGCTGACTTCGAACTGACTTTTCGCGATATCACTGGCGCCGGGTTCGAGTTGGATAAAGGCACCCGAAAGCACCGTTCCCAGGCCGCTGATACCCTCACGGCCGATACGTGGCTTTATGACCCAGAAACGGCTGTCCTCGACGAGCATGGCTTCACTGTCGGGCGTCAGGCGGGCCGTGATCACCGCGGTGGACTGGTCATCCGAGAGGGTGACTCGCTCGACCCGGCCCACCTCGACGTTGCGTGTCTTGATCAGGGTGTTGCCGGCTTCGATGCCTTCCGCGTTTCGCATGGTCAAGGTGATCTGCGGCCCGCGGCTGGAGTAATTGTCGAACACCAGCCAGGCGCCGATCAGCAGCGCCACCAAGGGGATGATCCAGATCGGCGACAAACGTCCCTGTGGGGTGGGCTTGGCACGATGCATGTCGTGCTGGTCGCCGGTGTCGCGTTGCGGGGTGTCGCTCATCCATGCGCTCCTTGTCGCGTGGTCTCGTTCTGTGAGCCGTTTTGCTGGCGTTTAGGCCTCGGCAGGGGCGGGTCCCAGATCAACCGCGGGTCGAACGTCATGGCCGCCAGCATGGTGGTGATCACCACGCCACCGAAGGCCAGCGCCGCAGGGCCTGGTGTGATCGACATCAGCGCACCCGCACGGATCAGCGCGACCAGAATCGCGACCACGAACACATCGACCATCGACCAACGGCCGATGAATTCGGTCAGTCGATAGAGGCGCGTGCGGGTAATGGCATTGAGCTCATTGCTGCGCTTGACCACCAGACAGAGCCAGACCAGCGCGACCAGCTTGCCCACCGGCACGATCACGCTGGCGACGAAGATCACCACGGCTATCGGCCATGAGCCCATCTGGATCAATTCGACCACGCCGCCGATGATCGTCGAGGGGGTGGATTGGCCGAGGCTGGTCGTCGTCATGATCGGATAGAGATTGGCGGGCAGATACAGCAAGGCGGCCGTCGCCAGCAGCGCCCCGGTGCGTTGCAGACTGTGGGGCAGGCGGGGGCGCAGCCGCTCGCCGCAACGCCGACACTGTCCCCGTCCGTCCTCGCCCAGCCGGTTGACCAGCCCGCAAGTGGCACAACCTGCCAGCCATTGGGAGGCGGCCGTCTCTCCGGTACGCGTTCCCTCGGGTGCCAGTGGTTCACCGGCCATCGAGAACCACATCCAGTCTGCATCCAACGATTGGGTCGTGAACAGCAGCAGCAGCGCGAACAGGCAGTAGGCCCAGAAGGAGATACCCAGTACGATCTCGGCCATCCCGGCGACCTTGATCAGGCTGACCAGCGCGCCAATGATGAAGACATCGGCCATCATCCAGGGATGCAGGTGGGATAGCGACCTGGCGATGCCGCGACTGGCTGGCAGTGGATCGTTGCGCATTAGCCCGGTTTGCAACCAGACCACGCCGAGCAGGTAGACCGCGGGCAGCACGACAATCGTCAATATTACCGCGATGGCGACCAATGGCTGGTCGAAGCCGATCAAAGTGGTAGCGGTCTGCGACAGTTCGATACGATTGCCTATCCCTCCTACGCTGAAGCTGACGAAGGGAAAGGATACGGCGAGCATGAGGGCGACCAGCGAGGAGAGCGCCAGAGCCATGCTGCGCTGGGCCGGTTGAAAGTGGCGATTGGCCAGTGTGTGGCCACAGCGGGGACAATCGGCCTTTTCACCCGGGCGCAGGGGAGGGAGCGCCACCAGCCAGTCGCACTCGTGACAGGCTCGCAGGCGCCGGCGTGATGTCCTTACCTCTGGCGGATGGCTGTCCACCGAAGGCTCACCCCGCGAGAGGGGTGGGACTCGAAAGTAACGCTTGGGCACCGCTTTTTCGCTTCCCATCAGGTGGAAGACCCACAACGAAAGTGTGACATGTTGACCAGAGTGACACCATAGTCAAACATGCGCGCTTGAATGTTCCCGAGGAGACAACATGATACTTCCCGCCGTGGCGGTCTTGGCAGGCCTTGTTCTGCTGGTATGGAGTGCCGAGCGTTTCGTCGATGGCGCTGCGGCGACGTCTCGTCGCCTGGGGCTGTCGCCGTTATTGATCGGCATGCTGGTCATCGGCTTCGGGACCTCGGCCCCCGAGTTGATGGTATCTGCCCTGGCCGCGTCACAAGGCAATCCCGGCCTGGCACTGGGCAACGCCTATGGTTCGAATATCGCCAACATCGGTTTGATCCTGGGGTTGGTGGCCTTGATCTCACCGCTCACCGTGCATTCCAGTGTCGTTCGCCGGGAGTTGCCGGTATTGGGCGGTGTCACGTTGTTGTCGGCGCTGCTGATGTGGGGCGGCGTGATCGGCAGAGGCGAAGGGGTGCTGCTGCTGGGGTTGCTGGCGGCTTTCATCATATTCAGTATTCTCATGGCGCGTCGGAGTGCCAGTGATCCGCTGGGCACGGAAACCGAGGAAAGCCTCGATGTGCATCCGATGTCGCTGGGCGTCGGCCTCGCCTGGACCGGCGTCGGGCTTTTGCTACTGGTTGTCAGCTCACGGATCCTGGTGTGGGGTGCAGTGGCCATTGCCGAGGGTTTCGGTGTGAGCGATCTGATCATCGGCTTGACCGTGGTGGCCGTGGGGACATCGCTTCCCGAACTGGCCTCCTCGATCAGCGCCCTGCGACGTCGCGAGCATGACCTGGTATTGGGTAACGTGGTGGGGTCCAATCTGTTTAATACGCTTGGGGTGGTCGGGCTAGCGGCCATTATCGCGCCGATCGAGGTTGGGACCGAAGTGCTGCTGCGCGATTGGAGCCTGATGGCCGTGCTGACCGCGGTGATGGCAGTGTTCGCCCTGGGCTGGCGCGGCCGACCGGGACGTATCAACCGGTTCGAAGGGGCGGCACTACTGAGTATGTTCGCCGCCTATACCGGGTGGATGATTCATCTGGTCATGTCCGGAGGAGGGGGCTGATGCGACAACGCGACACGGGCCACTGGCGTAACTTTCTGCCGCTTTCTCGGGTCTAGCTTGTACGATATCGCCAGTACGGTGTCGTGAGTCGTAGCCAGACAATTTTTTGCCGGGAGGGTCAATATCCCGATGACTCTCACCAAGGGCGTTACGGGTCTAGGATTGACCTGACACTAACGTCGAGGTGCCAGACGCCCAGCATGGTGGGAAACGAACCGAAAACATGGGCCCGCAAGCCATGACAGCTTCCCGAAGGGGGCCGCGTGCCTTGCGACTCGAATCCCTTTTGGTAACGAGGCATGCGTCATGGAACTGGATCCCCTTCTGCTATCGCGAATTCAATTCGCGTTTGTGGTGTCATTTCACGCCATCTTCCCCGTGTTCACTATCGGCTTGGCCTCGTATATCGCGGTGCTCAACGGGCTCTTCTTCAAGACCGAAAATGCGGCCTGGGACAGGCTGGCACTGTTCTGGACGCGCGTCTTTGCCGTGGTCTTCGGCATGGGTGTGGTGTCGGGTATCGTCATGTCCTTCCAGTTCGGCACCAACTGGAGCAACTTCTCGCTGGCGACCTCCAACTTTCTCGGCCCGATGCTGAGTTACGAAGTGGTGACAGCCTTCTTCCTCGAGGCCGCCTTCCTTGGTGTGCTGCTGTTTGGTCGCGGAAAGGTGCCGCAGGGGGTGCATCTTTTTGCCTCGATCATGGTGGCCCTGGGTACCTTCATTTCGTCATTCTGGATTCTTTCCGCCAACAGCTGGATGCATACGCCCACCGGCTTCGAAATGATCGACGGTCGCTTCCAGATAACCGACTGGAGCGATGCGATCTTCAATCCTTCGTTCCCGTTTCGCTTCTCGCACATGGTTATCGCCTCGTTTCTTACCGGGGGGTTCGTCGTGGCTGGGGTAAGCGCCTGGTATCTGTTGATTGGTCGTGACGTAGAGGCCAACAAGAAAGCGCTCTCGATGTGTCTGTGGATGTTGCTGTTTCTGGCCCCGGCCCAGGCCGTGGTGGGTGATTTCCATGGCATCAATACCCTTGAGCACCAACCGACCAAGGTGGCGGCGATGGAAGGCAATTGGGAAACCATGAGCAATGCACCGCTGTTGCTGTTCGCCATACCGGACCAGGAGGCGCAGCAGAACCATTTCGAGATCGGCATTCCCAGCCTGGCGAGCATCATCCTGACGCATCATGCCGACGGCGAGGTGCCGGGAATCCGCGAGGCTTCGCCGGAGGAACAACCCCCCGTGGCTATTGTCTTCTGGTCTTTCCGGGTCATGGTCGGGCTCGGGTTCCTGATGATCGCGGTGGCCTTCCTGGGTCTGTGGCTGCGGCGAGGCGGACGTGTCTACGAGCATCGCGGCTATCTTCAGACCCTGCGCGTGATGACGGCGGCTCCCTTCGTCGCCGTGCTGGCTGGCTGGATCGTCACCGAGACGGGACGCGCGCCCTGGCTGGTGTACGGCATCATGTCGCATGCCGAGGGGCTGACGCCCTCGCTCACCGGTGGCATGGCGCTTTTCACGCTGATCGGCTACATGGCGGTCTACGCAGTGGTGTTCTGTGCGGGGGTATATTACCTGACTCGCGTGGTACGCCAGGGGATGCTCCCTGGACAGCCTGACTTTTCCGATGACATCGAGCGACCCAAGCGGCCGCTGTCGGCAGCGCATGCGACCTTTGACGATGCCTCGCGCACCACGATGGGAGGCTGAACCATGGAAACGTTCGATCTTTCGATGATATGGGCACTGATCATCGGTTTCGCGGTGATCATGTACGTGGTCATGGATGGCTTCGACCTGGGGCTGGGGATTCTTTTTCCCTTCGCGCCCGACGAGGATGCCCGCGACGTGATGATGAATTCCGTGGCACCGGTCTGGGATGGCAACGAAACCTGGCTGGTACTCGGTGGCGCAGGGCTGCTGGCGGCCTTCCCGCTGGTCTATTCGGTGTTTCTGCCGGCCCTCTACATCGGGGTTTTCCTGATGCTTGCCGGCCTGATCTTTCGCGGTGTCGCCTTCGAGTTTCGTTTCAAGTCTCGAGGACGGCGGATCTGGTGGAACCGCGCGTTCTGCTGGGGGTCGGCGGTGGCGACCTTTGCCCAGGGCGCAGTCGTTGGCTCCTATATCCAGGGGTTCGCCGTCGAGGATTTTGTCTACGTGGGCGATGCCTTCGACTGGCTTTCGCCGTTCACGGTGCTCACCGGACTTGGCATGATGGCGGGATACGCCTTGCTGGGGGCGACATGGTTGATCCTCAAGAGCGAAGGCTACGTGCAGGACTGGGCGTATCGCATCGCGCCGAAACTGCTCATGGCCGTGCTGGCGGTATTCGCGATCATCAGCATCTGGACGCCCTTTGTCGACCCGAATGTCTGGTCACGCTGGTTCGATCATATCCAGCTGATCTGGGTGCTGCCGGCGCTGTCGATGGCCTGCGCTTTTACCGTCTTTCGCTCCGTGCGTCGACGTGACGAAGGTCTGCCCTTCATCTCGACGCTGGGCCTGTTCATCTTCACTTATCTGGGCCTGGTCGCCAGCAAATGGCCGGTCATCGTGCCGCCGAACTACACGATCTGGGACGCGGCCTCGGCGCCGGAATCGCAGCTCTTCCTGCTGATCGGGATGCTGTTCGTGATTCCGGTCGTGCTGACCTACACGGCCTGGAGCTACTGGGTATTCCGGGGCAAGGTCAAGGTCGGCGAAGGCTATCATTGATTGATGCCTAGTACCGATGATGACGCAACGGAGCTGACGCCACGGCGTTGGCTTGCGGAGCTTGCCGTCAGAGAACGCCCCCTGCTGTTGCTGGCGGCGTTCGCCGGGGTGATGGCAGGGGGCTTCACCATCTTGCAGATGGGGCTCCTGGCGTGGCTGCTTTCGCAATTGCTGGAGGCAAACGCAGGGCTGAATGCCCTATGGCCGGGGATGTTCGGCCTGGTGACGGTCGTGTTGCTCCGCGCTGTTGCTCAGTGGATTCAGGAAACAACTGCGCTCGAGGCCAGCCTGCGCATTCGCCGTCGCGCGCGTGCCCAGCTGCTCGATTACCTGGCGATGCTCGGCCCGGTGCGGCTGGCCGGCCGACATTCGGCCTCGCTGGCAAACCAGCTGGTTGAGCAGGTCGAGGCACTGGACGGCTACTTCGCGCGCTTTCTTCCCCAAATGCGCCTTGCGGTGGCGATTCCGTTGATGATTCTCGGCGTCGTGGTCTGGCTCGACTGGCTGGCGGCGACGTTCCTGCTGATTTCGGCACCGCTGATCCCGCTGTTCATGGCGTTGGTCGGGATGGGCGCGGAGCGTCTCAATCGCGATCAGTTCGCGGCCGTCGCCCGGCTCTCGGGTCACTTCATCGATCGGGTGCGTGGCATCACGACCCTGCAGCTGTTCGGTCGCACTCGAGAGGCTACCCGGGACGTGCAACGCGCCGCCGATCACTATCGCCGCCTCAGCATGCGGACCTTGCGGCTGGCGTTTCTTTCCTCAGCGGTGCTGGAGTTCTTCGCCTCGGTGGCGATCGCCGTGGTGGCCATTTACGTTGGCTTCGGGCTGCTCGGCTACATCACCTATGGCCCGTCGACCGAGCTCACGCTCTTTACCGGCCTGCTAGTGCTGCTGTTGGCGCCGGAGTTCTTTCAGCCCCTGCGCAGCCTGTCACAGCACTATCATGACCGTGCCGCAGCACTAGGCGCCGCCGAGGGGATGGTGTCGCTGCTTGCCATGCCGGTCGATCGGGGACGCGTGCCGGGCACCA